>JAIORP010000149.1 GCA_021108075.1 Candidatus Omnitrophota bacterium
ATTAATAAATTGTTCTATCTTAATTCTGAAAAGCAGAATTGGTTTTGGTCATTACTTAATGGAATTGGTATTAGTTGTATCGTTTATATTTTATAACCACCTTAGCATAAACAAAACCTCCAAGATAACCACCTAATGTGTCCGCGATAACATCTAACACATTGGCATCACGGCCAACAACAAATAACTGATGGATTTCATCACTTAGCCCATACAGAAATGACCCGAGTAAGACGACCATAAGTTCAGATGCAAATAGCCGTTTGGGCCTGATATGCCATAAAGCGTGAAATAAAAAAAATCCAAAAGGAAAAAATTCCAGAACATGCATATATTTGTCTGAAAAAGGTCCCTTGATCGGAGACGTTAAAGTTGAGATAGAAGACGCATAAAAAATAATACCAGAATAAAACACAACAGGGAACGAAAATCTAATTATTTTCCTATAATCTGTTTGGGACTGGTGCCGATCGATCGATCTCACTTATTATCCTTTGAAGCCGGACAGGATTTGGTGACTTCGCAACTGTCACAGCCCGAATTTTCAGGTTTTGTCTTTGTATTGACTTTAGGTGCCGATTTATTTTTATAATCTGTTTCGTAGAAACCACTTCCCCTGAAGATGATCCCGGTGCCTGCACCGATCAAGCGATGAAGTTTAAACTTTCCACATTCCGGACATTTTCTGAGTTTTTTATCCACCATTGATTGAAAATAATCAAATAAGTGGCCGCAATCGTCGCATTCATATTGATACGTTGGCATCGCGTTCTTTATCTCCTTTCAAAAAATTCTTTTATCATAATATTTCCAGTGCTATTTAAAAACTTTTTTTATCTTGTCTTTAAACGAAGCTTCTTTTTTGCCCACATTCTCACCACTTACGGCCGCAAATTCTTCTAACAACCGCTTTTGTTCTCCATTCAATCGTTTGGGAACCTGAATCATAACCCGCGCATATAGGTCCCCGGTTGGACCTCCGTGGACATCTGGCATCCCTTTGCCTTTCAGCCTGAAAACTTTACCGCTTTGCGTGCCAGCCGGGACCGTCATCGACCCCTTTCCATTTACGACCGGAACATCGACTTCCCCACCTAAAGCAGCCTTCAAAAAACTGACTGGAAGCTGCACGGACAGATCACGGCCTTCACGCTTAAACGTTTCATGTTCAAGCACATGAATATATAAATATAAGTCACCCGGGCCATCTTTGCCGACTTCTCCTTCACCCCGGACTCTTAAGCGAGAATTATTATCAACCCCGGCAGGGATTGAGACATCAATGTTGCGTGTCAATTTCTCCGCGCCGCGGCCATGACACTTCGGGCAATAATCCGTTATCGTTTTACCTTGTCCCCGGCAGTCCGGGCACGCTTGCTGCATTCGAAAAAATCCGCTGGACATTAGCACCTGACCACGGCCACCGCAGGTCTTACATTGTTTTAAACTCGTTCCATTCTTAGCGCCCGTTCCTTTACAAGAAACACAAAACTCATTCCGGGGGATCCTGACTTTCTTTTTAAGGCCTAAATAAGCATCTTTAAGCGAAATATCCACTTCATATTGAATGTCACGGCCACGTTGGCTCCGCTGACGACCACTTCCAAAAACGTCGAAACCACCGCCCCCTCCGCCGCCAAAAAAAGAGCTAAAAATATCGCCTAATCCAGCGCCTTCAAAAATACTGCTAAAGTCAGCACCCCTGAAAATGTCCTCGGTCGTGAATTGCTGGTCTATTCCCGCGTGACCATATTGATCATACATGGAACGCTTTTTAGGATCGGATAAAACACCATAGGCCTCAGATATCTCTTTAAATCTTTCTTCCGCCTCTGCTTTCTTATCTTCTTCAACCCTGTCCGGATGATGCTTTAAGGCTAATGAACGATACGCCTTCTTAACCTGCTGCAAGGTCGCGTCGCGTTTTACGCCAAGTATGTCATAATAATCTTTTTTCATTATTTATCTCTTATTTTTTACAGATCAAGCAAACCACATACAGGTTCTTACCGTAATCTGCTCCAATCAAGGGTTATACTTTTAGCATTATTTTGCGTCATCCGACGACTTAAAATCAGCATCGATAACATCATCATCCTTCTTTGCGGAACTGCTTTGTTCTGTTTGTTGCTGCGCCGCGGGATCCGCCTGTGAATCTTGCGCTTGCGGGTCAGCTTGCGCTCCGCTTGCCTGCTGCGCTGCTGTAGCCTTATAAACTTCTTCACCAAGTTTTTGGCTGGCCTTCTGAAGAACGTCCATCTGTTGCTTAATCTTATCTGCATTCTTTTCTTTGATCACATCTTTTAATGCGGACAATTCCTTTTCAATCTGGGCCTTATCATCCGCAGACACCTTATCACCGTAATCCTTCACAGCTTTTTCGGTTGAATAAACCAACGTGTTCGCTTGATTTAACAATTCCGCTTCTTCACGGCGCTTCTTGTCTTCTTCCGCGAACTTTTCGGCTTCTTTAACCATCTTATCGATATCTTCATCGGATAACTTTGTCGGCGCTGTGATCCGAATAGACTGTTCCTTGCCGGTCCCCTTGTCTTTTGCCGAAACATGGACGATGCCATCTCTGTCGATATCAAAGGTCACCTCTATTTGCGGCACACCCCGCGGGGCAGGTGGAATTCCGATCAGATCAAAACGACCCAACTCTGTGTTATCATTAGCCATTTGACGTTCCCCCTGCAAAACCCGGATGGTAACGGCATTTTGATTATCATCAGCGGTAGAAAAAATCTGGCTTTTTTTGAAAGGTATTGTTGTGTTGCGTTCAATGAGTTTCGAAAAAATATTACCAAAGGTTTCAATTCCCAAAGACAGGGGAGTAACATCTAAAAGCAGGATATCTTTGGCCTCGCCCTTGATAATGCCGGATTGAATGGCCGCTCCCAAAGCCACACATTCCATCGGATCAATTCCCCGTTCAATCTTCTGCCCGACTTCTTTCTCGACGAACTGTTGAACGATGGGCATGCGTGTCGGCCCGCCGACTAAGATAACGCGGTCAACCTTGACATCTTCACCAATCTTACTGCTAACATCCTTCAAGGTTTGAATAATCGGCCCGCGGCACCTGTCAACGGTCCCCATGACCAATTCTTCCAGCTTAGCGCGCTCAATGGTTAAGTTCAGGTGTTTAGGACCAGACGCGTCCGCGGTAATAAAAGGCAGGTTAATGTCTGTTGATATCGTACTTGAAAGCTCCACTTTCGCCTTTTCCGCTGCTTCGCGTAAGCGCTGAAAAGCCATTTTGTCATTGGACAAATCCACCCCTGATTCGCTTTTAAATTGATTGATGATATGGTCGATTAATGCATTGTCCATATCGGTCCCGCCCAGATGGTTGTCTCCACTCGTCGCTAAAACTTCAAACGTCGCGGCCTTGTGTTCCTCGTCCCATCCCATCTCCAGAATGGTAACGTCTAATGTTCCACCGCCCAAATCAAAAACCATGATATTTTGTTCTTTTCCGGCTTTATCCAAACCGTACGCCAGGCAAGCGGCTGTTGGCTCGTTAATGATGCGTAAGACTTTCAATCCAGCGATTTCACCGGCATCTTTTGTTGCTTGTCTTTGGTTATCATTGAAATAGGCCGGGACAGTAATGACAGCTTCTTCCACAGTTTCCCCTAAATACTTTTCAGCATCGGCCTTAATTTTCTGCAGAATAAAGGCGCTAACCTGCTGTGGCGTATATTCCTTGTCAAAAACTTTAAATTTATGATTGCTTCCCATCTTTCTTTTTGCCGCGTAAATTGTGCCTTCAGCATTAACCGGCGCTTGTCTTCTGGCCGGTTCACCAACCAGACGTTGGCCATCCTTTGTAAACGCGACAAAAGACGGAAAAGCCTTTCCGGAAGCGACACCCGCACCTTCCGCAGACGGAATAATAACTGGCCGGCCGCCTTCCATAATAGAAGCAGCAGAATTAGAAGTCCCTAAATCGATACCGATTGCTTTACCCATTTTTTTCTCCTTTGAAATTTTTCATTAAAAACCAATGTCCTCAAAAATCAATAAAATTGTTTATTATACCAAATCCATTAATAAATTGTTCTATCTTAATTCTGAAAAGCAGCATTGGTTTTGGTCATTATTTAATGGAATTGGTATTACTTAAGCAAAATGTGTTCAAAATTAATGTTTATTCCGAAGGCGCTTTCGCTAACTTGACTTTTGCGGTACGAATCACGCGATCATTGTATGCATAGCCTTTCTGAAATTCTTGAATAATGGTCCCTTCTTCCACGTCTGCCGTTTCCTCTTGAAGCAACACTTCATGATATGTCGGGTCAAATTTTTGTCCCTGTATGTCTAACGGACTGACACCATTTCTCTTTAACATCTCGTATATTTGAGCCATGACCATCTCAATCCCCTTGAGAAAGGCATCGTAGTCCTCATGTTTCTTTTCGGCGGCTGAAACGGACCGTTCAAAATCATCTAAAACGTCCAGGAACTGAAGGATAATTTCCTCATTCGCGTATTTAAGAAATTCCATTTTATCGCGTTCCATCCTTTTACGGGCATTATCAAACTCGGCGTATAACCGGATATATTTTTCCTTGTATTCCTTAAAACCGGTTACCGCTTCTTTCAACTTATTGTATTCCGCGAGATCAACTTCGATCATACCCTGTGACGCCGCGGCCTTCGTGTCATCGGCGTGTTGTTCAACGGTATCTTCTTCGCCTTTTATCGAATTGAAATCTTTTTTAATATTTTTATCCATGCTTTGTTACCTCGAATTATTTGATCCTTTTAAAACATTTCCTTTATCAATTGAGAAAAATACCCGATCGTCGAAACCACGCGTTTATAATCCATACGGGTTGGTCCCAGGATCGCCATCCGCCCTGTTGGGCCATGCCGTGTTTCAAAGGATGAAACGACCAAAGAACAATTGTTGATTTGAGAGCAAGTAATTTCATGTCCTATGTAAATACCGATTTTGTGTTTAAGGTCCTGATTAATAACTTCAAGTAAGTGTTCTTTTTCTTCCAGAGCCTGTAAAATAGCCTTTATTTTCTGCAAGCTCTGGTATTCCGGATAATCAACGATAAGATCTGTTCCTTTACAAAAAAACTTATTCCCCCATCCGTCAACGGAAATGATACTTGTATAATGTGTCGTGTGTGACATGATTTGCGAGGTCGTTTCTAACAGATACTCAAGTTCAAGTGTCTCAGCGTGATAGGCTTTTTTTATGTGCTGCTTCTCATCCTCCAGGAGCTTAATTTCTTTCATCAAGTTATCCACATAATAGCGGTAACCCTTTTGGGTTGGCACACGACCAGCCGAGGTATGCGGATGGGTTAAAAAGCCTTCCTGCTCTAACTCGGCTAAAATATTACGAATTGTCGCAGAACTAAGTTCCGGAAAATATTGTTGCGCCAGAAGGGATGAACTCACAGGCGTAATTGTGATGATATACTCATCAATGGCCAAAGAGAGAACGCGGTCTTTTCTCAATTGAATATCAACGCGTTTTGACATCATCGTTGTGATCCTCCTCACTGTTTATCTCTATTACTGATAACGATTTAATTCATCATTGTCTTCTTTTTAGCACTCTTTAGGGTCGAATGCTAAACGGATATTTTACCAAATAACTATGGATTGTCAATAATAAAAAAGGTCAGAAAACATGCGCTTGAAAAAGACAGGGCAGAGGGGACTTAAAGGTGAAAAACTTAACACATATTGTACGTTACGGCCATTTTATTAATCGTTTTAACACAATAAAATAAATCTTCGACGTAATTTTCCATTAAAGAAACTTGTCGCCTTAAGGTAAAAATATTTGGATTATAATTCTCCGAGGGCTGAAACTCCAAAACAATGACCCCTTCCAGTACCCTGAGGGCCTGTGATTGGTTCCCCCGGGAGTCCTCATTGCGATATTTCTTTAACATACTAGAAAACTTATCATCTTTCATCAATTCTTTAGACATTTCATTGTGATTCGAGATCGCCTCAAATCGATCTAAAAAAGACGGGAGGTGAATAGCCTTAGGCGTCAGGGGGCGCTTAACATTCTTCTGGGAATGCGTCAAAAACATATTATCGCCACGCATATTCCTTTTTAAACTTTTTTGTTTTAAGGCAAAATGGTAGCGCGTTTCCGTGTAGGCTTTTAAATTTGCCTTAAAATACTTGGAGCTAAATCCCTCAACTTCTAAATCTTCATAAGTGAATTTGACGCCTTCATAGGTAAAATCGACTTTATGGGAATTCGGTACATCCTCAATGGGCCGCACTTTCCCACCGAGAATTTTTTCCATTTCTTCTAAAAATTGTTCTCGTGTCTGATTAAAACGGAAAAAATATGTGTGCAAAAAAATAAATGCCCCGACAAAAAACACAACTGCGATAATAATTGTACTGTCCATTAATAACCTTTTTTGATATTCAAAAAAATAATGATATATTGTACCAGCAAATCATCAAGAATGCTATTTAATGATGACTATTTATTCCTATCCTTTAAAACGCATTTATCACGTTCAAAAGCCTTTCTTTCTATTAAGGCGCCATCCACATGATAATATTTAAAAATACCCTCACGCAGACCTTTTTGATAATGCCCCATAACTTCAACAGGCCCCTCGGGATAATATTCTAAGTATAATCCCTCTTTGCGCCCATGCAAAATGGAATATTCCCTGGCGAGCTCGCCTGATTCATGATACTCCTGACAAGCACCATCCCCAAGACCCCCTGCTTTTTGCACAAATTCACGTTTCAAACAACCATTTAAAAAATATTCCTTTGTCCGCCCGTCAGCCGCGCCATCAACAGCATCATAAATTTTTTTTAATTCACCCGTTTCATAATACTCCCAGATCATCCCTTTTTGCAAACCAGCAACAAACTCCACTTCTTTTTTAACTGTACTATAATAAGTATACTCCTTCGCAATGCCCTGGACTCGCCCCGATTGGTACGTCTTTTGAATATGCAAATTACCGTTCGGCCAAAACTCCTGGTACGTTCCATTTAAAACACCGTCCGCGTATTCAGCCTTCATTTTTACCGTACCGTCGATATAATAGGATGCGGCCACGCCATTTAAAATGTCATCCGCATAATTCATTTCATGTTGAATATGACCACTCGGATAATAAACCCGGGCTCTATGTTGCATTTTGTCATCCACATACAATCCCTCAGCCTTGAGCTCACCCGTCTTATAAAACACATTAAAGGGACCATTAAGCTTTCCATCTTTATAGTTCAGAATTTTCATTACTTGACCGTTCGGATAGTTTAACTGATAAGTCCCGTCTTCCTGAACGACAGCTGGGGGGGATGCCTGCTCCCCGGCAAAATCAGAAGCAAACACCGCGGCGTTTATCGTAAAAAAAAAATACACGCTAAACAATGTGATATTGAAAAATCTCATTTGATTAATCTCGTAAGGTCTTAATCCAGGCCACGTCCTGAAGAAGGCGTATCGGCAAAACCGCCGACAGGATGTTGATGCCCGCAAACCCACGGCGCTCCACCGGGGAATCAACAGCGATAAAAACGCCCCACCAGATGTTGCGGGATGTTGGCGCGCAAGTTAATTTTATCCGAGTAATATTTCACTGACAGGACTTCACCTTCTTCATGGGCTAAATTGATCAAATCCATTCGATCGATCGGAACATCAACAATGATTTCCTTTCGATAGGAATCAATCAGACAAATAATCGTTTCCAACAAATCATTGAGGTTATCACCGCTTTGCGCTGAAACGCAAACAGCATGTTGATAATTATTTCTCAAATCATTTAACCACACTTTATCATCAATTCTATCGATTTTATTAAAAACATTTATGATCGGTTTTTCTAATACGTTCAATTCAGCTAAAACTTTTATAACCGAATCAAACAGAAATCGAAATTGAGAATGACTGACATCAACGACGTGAATAAGGACATCTGATTCGCGCACTTCGTCCAGTGTCGTCTTAAAGGACTCGATCAGGTGATGCGGCAATGCGCGCATAAAACCAACAGTATCGGATAAAACAATTTTTTGTTGATTAGGCAAAACAAACTGCCGGGTTAAAGATGTCAGTGTCGTAAAAAGCCCATCCTTGGTCTCCTGCCCTGCTTCTGTTAATGCGTTTAAAAGAGTCGACTTGCCGGCATTGGTATATCCGACCAAGGATAGCGTCGGGATATGCCGTTTCTGCCTCTTTTTACGTCTTAAGGAGTGGTTGGCCGTGATGTCCTTCAAATTTTTTTTCAACTTATCAATACGCTGGCTAATACGCCGTCGGTCCATTTCAAGTTTTGTTTCCCCCGGACCTAACGTTCCGATGCCACCCCCTAGACGGGACAATTCAACGCCCTTTCCCACTAAGCGCGGCAATAAATACTCCAACTGGGCTAATTCAACCTGGGCTTTCGCCTCACTGGTACGGGCTCGTTTCGCAAAAATATCCAATATCAATTGCGTGCGGTCAATCGTCTTGACTTTTAAAACATTTTCAATGTTCCGCTGTTGGCTCCCCTTCAGATCCTGACTGAAAATGACGGTATCAACGTCATTCAAACCGACCGATTGCGCGATTTCTTTGATCTTCCCTTCTCCAATCAAATGCGAAGCTGTGGGGCGTTGATCGCGGCAAAGAATGGAATCAACGACCTCTCCACCACAGGCAACGACCAATTCTGTCATTTCATTTAAAATCTCTTTCATCGGCCATTCTTTTTTCTGGGCCTTGAATTCAATCACAACCAGCAATACGTTTTCTCTTTTTTCTTCAACATTCTCCATGTTTTTGTCTTTATCCTTTTGAAAAATTTATATTGAGACGTTGGATTATTGAATCAACATTGTCCGCTTTCCCGATGGTGATCCACCGCAAACGTTTCTCTTTTCTAAACCACGTCAATTGTCGCTTTGCTAAACGACGCGTATTTCTTTTCATCAATTCAGCCGCTTGTGAAAGATCATATTCGCCCTTTAGATATCCGCCTATTTCTTTGATCCCTATAATACCTGAAGCCGTGCGCCCTGGATTCATTTTCAACAAATGATCGATTTCCTCAATTAACCCCTTAGCGATCATACAATCAACCCGACGGTTGATCTTCGAGTACAACAGTTCCCGCTCAAGATTCAGCGCAAAATATTGAATATCATATTGATTCCACAGCCCCTCTCGGTCTTGTTGCAATTCGGAAATGGGCTGACATTCATGATAAAAAACTTCTAAAGCTCGAATAACACGCTTTATGTCGTTAGGATGGATTTTTTTCGCCGCAATGGGATCTTTCGATTTGAGCTCATCATATAACGCATCCACACCTTCATCCTCAGCCCGATTTCTAAGCTGTTTTCGAAAAGCCTCATCCGAAGCCCCGGACTGAAAAATTCCATCCAATAATATCTGAATATATAAACCGCTCCCCCCAACAATGACAGGGACGTTTCCTCTTTTATGAATGGATCGGATGGCCGCCGTTGCCAGTTTATAATACTGCGCGACATCAAATTCCTGATCAACCCCCATGATGCTGATTAAATGATGAGGAACAACATCCAGCATGTCTTTTGGCGGCTGGTTTGTCGCAACAGGAACAGCTTGATACACCTGCATAGAATCACAAGATATGATCTCACCTTCATGTTTCTTTGCATAATGGAAACCCGCATCTGACTTCCCAGCAGCCGTTGGACCACCCAATATTATAATACGTTTCTTTGACATATGATGCTATTATACTGGATTTATAATAAATCGACTTTTAATTAGTGAATCTCCTCGCAGCAGGGCTCAGAGGAATTCACTCCATTAGATTATACCGATATTTTAATAGATAGCAAAAAATTGTGTCGCAAAAGGGACAATGGCAGGATTTTCCTGATGGGTCTCGAATCAACAAAGATCCCTATCACATATTACCTTTATTTTTTACGTCGCCGATTTTGTTGCCGTCTGTATCTCTGACGGATTTTCTTTCTACGCTCGGGAGACATTTCATTCCAACGCTTTCTATTTTGCTGAAATTGACGACGCTGTTCTTTAGTCATCTCCCTCATTCTTTTTCGTTTTACCTTCAAGGCCTTCTTTTCAGATGGGGATAACCTTTGCCACCGCTGATGTCTCAACCGTATGCGCTGTTTATCTTTTTTGGAAAAATTTTTATATTTTTTCCAATTTCGTTTTAGCCGCATCTTTTCCCGTTGTGACAATCGCTTGAACTGCTGATATTTGCGCCGCAAGTCGGCCTTCTTTTCCAGCGACAAATTATTCCATTGTTGTAGACGTTGACGGAGTTCTCGCCGGCCTTCAGGGGATAACCTCTCCCATTTTTTCAGCAACTGCTCTCTTTGATTCTGATCTAAATTTTGCATTAAGACAGTGATGTCATCCTCCGCAAAACCCCTGGGAATGATACTGACCAGGCAACACTGGCCAAGCACAAATAGAAATAAAAATTTAATGATCCAAATCGATTTTTTATTTTTCATGTGTTTCCTCCATCAACGAATCGAAGTCATCTAATAAATCCAAATGCTCAAGAATTTCAAGCAACTCAATTATGTCAACATCATCTTCTGAAGATTTTTTCTTGCTGACTTTCTGATCTTTCTTTTTTTCTTCACTTTTTGTTTCAGCGGCAAATCCCTGCGAACACAGATGCAACGATATTGTTATGATCAATAAAACAAAAGGGCATACACCTATTTTTTTCATACGCAACTACACTTCCAAACCATCTAATTCTTCAATGATTTCAAAATCTAACAATATATCAAAATTTTGAATAATATCGAAATGCTCCACAATCTCCATCGATTCTGCCATCTCAATCTCAAATCCGTTCATAGAAAAGGCCCATTGATCATCAACAGCATTCTGTGGTGAATAGACGGACATGAACCAGTTGACTAAAACAGCAAGGACCAGGACGGAGAAAACAGGCACCAAGACCTTAGCATGTGCGAATGAAGATAAATAACGAACAAGACGTTCATGCCATGTTTCTTGTTCTGATAAAGCGGTCCAAAATCTTGATATGTAATTGGGAGCCGGGTCAATTGTCTCAACATCCCCCAACAGATTCCAGCATTGGCGATGAGACTTAAATTCGGCCTGGCAATCGGAGCAATGTTCAATGTGGTTTATAAATTCTTTATCTTCAATGTTTTGTATATCTTCAGATAAATAATCCAGCATCATTTTTTGGCATGCATCACAATTCATATCCGCCTCCTTCCTCTACATAACCCTCTTGGCATAAAAAAGTACCGTTATTATATATCATTTTGGATATATGCCTTTAAACTTATTTTCAAGTTCTCTTTAGCCCTGTTCAACAATGATTTGACCGCCTTTGAGGATGTCTTCATCGTCTCAGCGATCTGTTGGTAGGACATATTTTCATAACGCCTCAAAATCAACGCCGTCCTCTGGTTGGGGGGTAACGCAAAAATCGCTTTTTTAACCTGTCGCTTTCTTTCTTCATGAAGGACCTGATGGCCAGGGTCCGGGGAACGCTCATTCTCTAATTTTTCCTCCAAAGTGCGACCATCAAAAGTAGACGGGGCATCTAAAGAGACGAACTTCCTTTTATTGCGCGTCACCTCATTCAGACAAACATTGCGGGCAATGGTGTACAACCATGTCTGGAACTTTGCTTTGGGAGCATACCGTGCAACACTTTTATAGACTCGAATAAAAATCTCCTGAGTTAACTCTTCCGATCGGGCCCGATTCCGCACAAACTTGTAGACGAAATTCAGAATACGCGGGTAGAATTTTGTCATCAATGTTTCAAAAGCCTTCTTGTCGCCTTGCTGCACGGCAAGCATCAACCGCACATCTGGATCATTTTCATAGGACGGACTTATTTGACCGACTGAATTATCGTCTGTAAATAAAAACATTTAATGTGTCATCACGTTTATATCGTTTATAAAAAAGTTCCCGGCTTATCTTTTAACATACTCAACTATTTTATCTCTGAGCTGCATCATATTAATCGGTTTTGTCACGTAATCATTCATCCCGACGTCCAGACATTTCTCTTCATCATCCTTCAAAGCCGCGGCCGTCAGGGCAATGATGGGCAGGTCTTTAGAAATCGTTTCTCTGATGATCCTCGTTGCTTCTAACCCACCCATCACCGGCATTTGAACATCCATAAAACACAGGTCATACTTTTCTATGTTTTCTTTTAAAATGTCTACGGCTTCTTGGCCGTTCCGGGCGTAATCGCCCGCGCAACCTAACCCATGGAAAAAGGCCTTCATCAAATCCCTGTTGGCTTCACTATCTTCAACGACCAGGATCCTGGTTCCCTTGCAAAGGTATTCTTCAGCCATATGCCGAGTGACGATATCACCATCAGTCCGATTATCGCCTAAAATTGTTTCCATGATTCTCAATAATTCTTCAGCCACAATCGGTTTTGAGATAAACCCATCAAAGCCTTTCTTTTGAGCCTCATGAGATTCTCCTATCCGGACATCAGAGGATATGGCCAGAACTTTTATGTCTTTCAGCATCTCATTAGCACGTATGCGCCTGACAAATTCGTATCCATCAATACCAGCCATCATGATATCGCAAATAATAATATCAGGAAGAACTCCGTCCAGAGCCAGCCTTTCCAATCGGTATAACGCTGCATAAGGTGAATCTTCGACGGATAGAATATCCATACTAATCCGTTGACAACAGTTTCTCAAGACCTTACGCGCGATAGGATTGTCATCGATAATAAAAATTTTCTTATCCTTCAAGCTGTTCTCAACTAAAGGGTGAACATCCGACTCTGCAATCGGTTGCCCCTTCTTAAGCTTTAGGACAAAAATAAACTCACTGCCATGGTTGACTTTTGATTCCGCCCAAATCTTTCCGCCCATCGCTTTGATAATCGCGCGACAAATCGTCAACCCTAATCCCGTACCGCCATAGCGCCGGGTCATCGACTCATCCGCTTGAGTAAAGGATTCAAATATGCGTTCCAATTTATTTTCCGCAATACCGATCCCTGTGTCGCGCACGATAAAACGCAAGACCACCTCATCGCTGCCGCACGCAATCTGATCATCTTTCCGGACAAGCACTCCGATCTCACCCTGCGATGTGAACTTGAGGGCGTTGCCTAACAGGTTAATAAAAACTTGCCTTAGCCGCGTGGGATCACCCTTGACGATGCGGGGCACATCGCTATCGATATCAATGTATGTATCAAAAGGACGATCCTTTAAACGCAAAACAACCATACGGAAAATATCGTAAATAAGATATTCCAAATTGAAATTAATCGATTCAAAAGATATCTTACCTGCTTCAAGTTTTGAAAAGTCCAAAATGTCATTAATAATTCCAACCAATAATTGTCCGCTGGATTGAATCGTATCCAGATATTTCTTCTGACGATCATTTAACCTGGTCTTTTGGAGAATTTCACTGAAACCTAAAATGGCATTCATCGGCGTTCGAATTTCATGCGACATATTCGCTAAAAAATCACTCTTAGCTTTAGTGGCCGCCATGGATTCCTGACTCAACTGAACAGCAATAAATTTCTCTTTTCTCAACTCTTCTTCAACTCGTTTTTGTTCGGTAATGTCCTGGATCAACGACGCCACTCCGATCATGACGCCCTCACTATCCTCCAACGGGGTATTATACCATTCACATATCCGTGGCTGGCCGTCCTTACGGATATTCCCATTGGTGCTGCGAATCCCGCCGCTTTGATTCATCAAATCACGAAAGACCGACTGCATGCGGTTCTTTGCCTGAGGCGGCACGATCAAGTCGAACGCGCTTCTGCCCAACACGTCTTCTTTGGAGTAACCAAATATCCGTTCGGCAGAAGGGTTCCAGTCAGCGACTTTAAAGTTCAAACTCCATTCGATATACGCCAACGGTGTTCTTTGAATGTGTAAAGATAAAATCTTTTCAGACCGTCGCACGGCATCATCTGACAGCTTGCGTCTTGTGATATCCCTATTCACACCGCGGTACCCCACAACCTGACCATCGGTATCCAGAACAGGCACGCCATTTGTTTCAATGATGACATCTTCGCCATTTTTTTTCGTATGACGGCCGTGGAATTCAAAAAATTTTTCTTTATTCTTAATAAAGCTATAAACCTGATCCTTGAGAATTTTTTTTTCCTGCGGATGATAGAAATCATAAAATTTCATATGCATTAACTCATGCGGGGCATATCCTAAAACATGCTCGACAACCCGGTTCGAATAGACGTATGCACCCTCGGCATCAATTTCCCACAGCCAATCCCCGGTGGATTCAGAAACATCACTGAAACGCTTCTGTTCCTTTTTTAACAACTCGATCGAAACCGTTGAGCGCTTCAAATTCTCAATCATCCGGTTATATGCTTTTGCCAGGTCCCCCAGTTCATCATCCCTATGAATATCCACAGCGCCAAACAAGTCCCCTCGCGCAATCCGTTTTGTTGCTTTCAATAACTCACGAACAGGAGCCAATGCGTAAATAGCTAAGGTCAACGAATAAACCACAGCGATCATCCCGACCAGAAGTGTTATCCCCCACGCTCGACGGGTGGCCTGTACCATTAATGCCGTCGCACCAGATAAGGATAACCCGACTCTAACGATCCCTATCTTACGGCGCATCACTTCTTGATCCTGCTTGTCGGATGCGGCGGCTGCGGTTGTATCAAACAATGCCATTTCTGCGCCGAGGGAGAACTTTTCTTCGAAAAAAATGGGAATGGCGACGTCATAATATTCCTGGCCGCCTGACAATTGAATCAGCTGGATTAAAGGTTCTTTGGCTTTGCGGGCGATATCGGACCGATAACGAAATTCTTGAGAAACGACATATTTTTCTTTCCACCCTTTACCGGCCAAGACTTGTCCGCGTTCATCTTCGATCAAAGCATAACGAACATCCGGCTGAACTAAAACGCCCTGAATCAAATTATTCAGGCTGCCGATATTTTCCGTAATCACCCCATACTCTGAATTATAGGCTAAGTTAGTCGCTAAAATGAGCCCCCGACTTTTCAACGATGAATAAATAATCTTCCGTTGATTAGTAATGAAAAAAAAGCTGAAGACTAAGGCAACAAAAGCGACAAGGAACACGATACCTATAATAATTTTCACACATAAACTTGATTTCATAAAATGAACGTCCTAATGCACAATCCTTACACGCTGCAACAGCTCAACAGGAAAAGAAACCTACGGACTTTCATTGTCAGTAATACCAAATCCATTAATAAATTGTTCTATCTTAATCCTGAAAAGCAGAATTGGTTTTGGTCATTATTTAATGGAATTGGTCGTGTCAAATGGGTCTTTATTTTCTGTAATTGGTATTACTAGCAAATTGTTGAAATTAAATATTACTGGTTAAATTCAATTTCTGTTGCAACTTTTCTTTCAGAAAAAATTTCCCGCCGGCAAAAGAATCCCCCCCCACGACGATAAAAACAGAACACCAAAACCACAAAAATTCTTTTATGCATCCATAGCAAAGCCCCCTCTTTTATAAATGCATTTTATAACAGATAGAAATATATATATTCTATAAGCTGAGTCATGCCCCAACAAGCAAATTCCTCATGATTTTACTTCACTATTTTATACGGACTTGTCGTTTCAATTTTTTAATAAACTCCGCAAGGAATGAAAGGAATGAACAAAAGACTAAGAAATAGGAATACGTGATAAAAAAAAAGGCACGGCTGTTTCAACACGAAAAATTCGGCAACCGGCATGAATAACGTTAAAACCACAGGCCGTCAATTTATCTATTTCAAAGGGAATAAAGCCCCCTTCCGGGCCAATCACCAAAGTCAATGGAACCGGAAACTCTTTGGGGCAGGGCTGTGCTTCTTGTGGATGGGCGACAAAACCTTTTGATTTTCTGATCAAATTCGGCAGCTCATCTTCAACAAAAGGTTTGAATCTTTTGCGCATATAGACTTCAGGCAACACCGTGTCTTTCGATTGTTCCAACCCCAGTATCAATTGCGTCTTTAAGATATCAGGCTTTAAAGCTGAACTTTGCCAGAAGGACTTCTCAACCCGATTTGTTTGGATAAGAAAAATTTTCTTAACGCCGAGTGACGTCGCACTAATCAAAATACGCTTCAATACCGGCGGACGCGGTAGCGCCAAGATAAGTTGGCATGGCAACGCAACAGGAGCCGAATCCGTTAAGGTGACCTTCAAATCAACAAAGGATTCGCTCAACCGCAAAACTTCCCCCGTTCCCCGCAAAGAACCAAGCTGACCGACAGCAAGCTGATCGCCAACCTTCACCCGGTGAATTTGGGTAATATGCTTGAACCTCCGACTCCTTAAACGGACAACATTCGATTCAATATATTCCTTTTCCGAAAACAACACAATGTTCATAAAAAACTCCATTGAACGTGATTCTTTTTTTGGCACGTTGGCTTATACGGACGGAAAACTGTCAGAACAGGAACCCATCTCTGAGTAAAATTCATACAAATCCCTTAAAACATCACGAAGATTCCCTTTTCTCTGTCTGAAAAACTTTTCCCCCAAAGACGAAACAGATTCCGTGGGATTCGGCAGTAAACGCGAAAGGATATCATTCAACAAATTAATATTTGTTTCACAATGAACCAAAACAGGCAGCCACCTGTTCTTATGGCTAGAAACAATTAATCCTTTCGCATGTCGCATCTTTAAACGCAAATAAAACCAACTTATAGCCGGCAGAAGATCTACCCCATCTATCAGATAAATTTTATCAGGATCAATGGTCTGGACATTTTTTGTTTTAAACGGCCATAAATAATTATTGCGCTTATAAACCTGCAAATAGACCGTCTCAAGGCCTCTGCGCTCCAACAATGATTGCAAATGAAACAACAATGCTGTCTTGCCACTTCCCTCAGGACCCAATATCGCGGCCCGATAGCGCAGAGACTCGACTCGACCCTTGATTTCCCTCCAGGGCATTTTAACCGGGATATATGGGATTTGGTGGAGGCAACATGACGCGAACGGATTTTCTCTAGCTTTCATCATAACGTCCTAATAATACCAAAACAGATTCTGCTTTTCTCAACGCTAAGGCGAGAATATCAAGATTGAAATAGAACAATTAAGGAATGGATTTGGTATGAAGAATATTTATTTCTTCCCGGTCAGGTGCCACAACAATATTTTCTCTCAGGCAATCTTTTCCCCCGTCGACAAGAATTTCAACAGCCCAGACCAAGGAGACGAGCTTCCCAGAAAAACTATAGGGAGAATCAGGCAATAAGAAGGAAAAGCCCCGACAGCCCTGCTGGGGCGGTAAATCAATCCGGTTAGCATGTATGAGTGCAACATCTTCATTGCCTTTTCCACAGGTATACCAAAACAACCGAACTTCCATGGACTTCAGCAGCATCTCATAATACCAGTGTGCTTCGCCTTTAACAACTTCTCCAGGCAAAAATTTTTCCTTTTCTAAGTTTAAATTTAAATTATTCATTGATCATGTTTCTCTTTATCGGAACGGGGAACGGATGAACCAATAAATCAAACTCTTCTTTAACATCCGGCCAATGAAAGATCCTCCCTTCTATACGTAAATACCACTCAATCCGGTTATGTTCACTCGCAAATGTATGCATGGCATTCTCTGGAATAATAATCTCAAACTCGCCTTGCCGCATTTGGGCCTTGTCCAGAACTGAAAAAAAGCTACGGGAATAAAATGTTTTCCGGTCCGTGTACGTGCTTGTTCCGCGCGTATAAATAGCAACTTCCCGACCTTCCAAATAAATATTTAGCTGTTGCATTCTATCACATTGACCTCGCAGAGACCACTGAACAGGGATATGATCTCCGACATAAATCTTTTTGACTGGAATCTTAATCTCTGGTTCCGGATTAAAAAGAACTAACCATTGATAAACCGCGCCCGCAGTGATAAGCAATCCGACAAAAACAAAAAGGGTTAGAGGAAATCGTCCCAACGCTTTAAAGACATTGATCCAGGCAAAGTCCGATTGTGATGATTCATGGAAGGCGACAAAAAAAATGACGCCATTCCAAAACAAAGCAAAAAATGTGGTTGAAATAAACCGAACCAAACGGGTCGAGCGGGGTTTTAATATCAACAAGCCGTCTTTACTGTGTTGAGCGGAAAAACAGGCCTGGACGGAAGGATTTTTTCCGGTAATAAAATTTTTCTGATGATCGGAAATGGATTTATTCCGGTTCATAATACTCCCGACCATTCCTCCTAAACCAACTAAAACAAATAAAGCTCCGACACTGCCACCGACGTACATCAGGCTGGTTACATCTCTGTTCAACACAGCCTCCTGCGGGTCGTATGGATCAACAAAACAAGATTTCATACTTTGAGGCTTATAGGCCTGAACGATTTTCTTTTTACTGGAATATCCGCTCGAAGAGCCGCCGATAAAATCAAATTGATTAGACTGATAACTTTTCCCATTGTATTCATACGCATATAAAATATCTACACTATATGTCGTATCATCGCCCGAATCATGTGTTCGCACATGACTGGAAACAATGCGACAGTCTAATTCAGGCCACTTTCGTGAACGCTGCGTCTTTAAAAAAGGATTCCAGAAGAGGGCAGAAAAAACCGCCGTTCCGGCGATAAAAAAAACAAAAAAGAATACCAGCCCGAAAATCCATCCTTTTGGTTGAACGGCATCAGCCGTGTGGATATGGGCTGTTTTGCTTTGATGCCTATCATCTGACGCGAACCAGACACCCCAAATTCCACCTCCCCCGATGAGAATAAACAAGATCGGAATAAACATAAATAACGCAAGCCATAAATTTTCGCGAATCAAAACAGCCCGCTCTGGTGTATGTGGATGGACGTAACACGTTACAAAACGATCCTTTTCCCATTGCTGGACATACCGGGCCAATTGATTGTACTTAGCATAACCTTGCTTTTTTAGTGTGAACCGATTTGATCGATATTCTTGACCCTGAAAAGAATACTGATATTCGACTTCGAGGAAATAGGGGCGTTCACTGTCTTCAGAGGACTGATCAATAACTTGACTGAACAGAATTTCACATGTGGTGGCTTTCCAAAAGAAGGGTTGTGCTTTTGTATAAATTTCTCTTCCCAATAAGACAGCAAATAAACTGCCCATTAAAAAAAAGAACAAAAAAAATAATGAGCCGAAGGACTTTCCAACCAAATTTTTCATAAAATATTCAGTCTAAAAAAATCGTTTCATCCTCCCATCATAAAAACGGCAAATACTCATAAATCTTATCAACGGTTTTTATCATGTCCGGATGTTCTACCGATATTCTGCGTCGCAACAACTTAAGAATTGTTAAAAAATCTTTAATCTCAGAAGAAATCCCTTTTTCCCCTTTTGTAATTTTAAGAAATTGTTTCAATGACTCCCGCGCCAGCTCTGCCGAAGATTCATTTGTAATCAACTTTCCTAAATATTTAATAATTTTAGGAAACTCATCTCTGTGGAGCCAAATCCCATGGCAATTCATACATCTATCTATGATGACACGCGATTTCTCATATGTTAAAGAAGCCATTGGCACGAGACATTTCGGGCACTCCTTATGTTCCGACTGCACGGTATATTTATCCGCTTCATCGCTGAACGGATCAAAATCAATCCAACTCAAGTCTTCATCCGTATGGTCTTTCGCTTTCTTTAATTCATCACGCGCAAACCAACGGCCTTGGCATTTCGAACATTCATAGATAACAATCCCTTTAAAGTCTGTTGATTGTAATGGTGTTTGACATTCAGCACAATTCATTAATAAAACCTCCTATTTTTTTTCAAAGCAATATACCTGTATCGAATCGATAGGATAAAACTACCATTCAATACGCTGTTTATCTTTAAAAAATCCTCCCCGAGGGCCATCGTCAGGTAAGGTCGCGAGCCAGATGGCTGTCTCAGCCCCTTCTTCAACTGAACGGGGTGCTTGCGGCCCACCCATGTCTGTTCGACACCAGCCAGGGCACATCGAGTTAACAATAATATTCTCTTCTTTTAATTCAGAGGCCAATATGCGCGTTAAAACATTCAAGGCTGTTTTTGAAATGCGATAAGCGGGGAATCCGGCGTTCATCGTTGCTAACTGCCCCAGACTGCTTGAAATATTGATAATACGTCCGTATTGATGTGTCCGCATCAAAGGAACCATCTCCTGACATAATAATAATGGACCATAAACATTGGTTTCCATGGCTCTATGAACACATTTTAACTCCGAGCTGAAAACGCTGGTTTTCACATCATCACTGGTATCTTTAACCTCAGGAAAAATGCCCGCGTTATTTATTAAGATATCACAACGGCCATAGACCTCCTGGATATTATCACAAAAGTCATGAATGCTTTTCTCATCCGTGACATCTAATTGATGATACAATACATCCAAATTCTCATCCCGCAATAATTTACAGGCGGCTTCACCTTTTTCTCGATTTCGGCTTGTGAGTACAACTTGAATATTTAGCTTGGCTAATTGACGGCAAATCTCATGCCCAATACCCCGATTAGCTCCGGTCACAACAGCTATTTTATGATCAACAACCATTTTCTTCCCCCATCAACCGGTCTCTTTTATTTTTCGAACAATCTTCTGAGCCACATCAATAAATTGATCTATTTCCTCCTCAACCATAATATCTTGTGGTACGGACAGTTCAAACTTCTTTTTATTCAATTTTAAATGTGGGTGTTTATTCTTAAGGCTCAGGATGGATTCTTGTATTTCAGGGACCAAAACCGACCGGGCCAACATTTCGTTTTTACTTTTAATGATAAATACTTCATCAAAAGGAGGATACCCCATAAGGATATCCTGCCCACCCAATCCTTTGCCTATTTTGCTTAAAACCGTCTCCGGGTACACGTTCAATGAACAATCATTCTGAACATTTAAATCACACTTCAGCATCGTGTACGGAGGAGAATTCTTTTGTCCGGGAATATGACAAAGCGTCACTTGTTCGCTATCACAGGGAATCCTCACACCCGAAAAATATTTCCAGGAAAAAACATTCTTTATAACCAGTTCCCCATTTCTCTTCGATGAAATCCGTTCATATAAATCTTTAATTTGTTTATTTCGTTTTTCAAAAAAATGAAAAATAACAAACAATATAAAAATCTGAAATCCAAATGCAAATAAAATTGGCAGCCACAGTTCGGTCATAAATATTAACTCCCGCTTACACCCCCCGGGGATGTTTAAACGTTCTTATTAGAAACCAGTTTATTAATAAGCGACATGGACAATCCGATCAATTTATCCAATTTATCAACATTTAAAACAATCGCAGAGATATAGAGTTGAAACTTACTCTTTCCAACGCGAATCCCGGGAGTTGCATCCTTGTACTCCAATAAAATTTCTTGCAAATCAGGTTCCAGAAACTGCTTTGCTAACTGCTCATTATTGCTATTCACGACAAAGACGTCATCAAAAACAGGATTCCCGATCAACACATCTTTTTCACCTAAAGATTTTGCCATTTGACTATAAATATTATCCGTATTCACATTCAAGGTAAAACCATAATCATCATTCAAGTCGCATTCAATATCCGTACTGGCAGATGCGTCTTTGGAGGCTGCTTTGTGGCTAACAAGCAACCTGTGATCTTTAAGCGGGATCTCCAGCCCCTTTAAAAAAATCAATTTAGTATAAACGAGTTTACCATCTCTCTTTTTTGCTATCTCTTTAAATACTCTTTTCCCCATCATTCCCCCTACCCTTTGAAAAGATTGCATAAATTGACACAAATGATTAACAGACCAAACACAAGTCCCTTTCAACATTGTATTATAGTACTATTTTCTGGACTTTAAATAATCTTCAATGACTTTCTTATGGTCAAAGGCGTAGCTTCCACTTAACAATTGATCAAAGGGAACAATGGCCAGGTCACAAGCATCATCCCCCGACTTTGGCTCCCCCTCTCCCCTTGAAACAAAAACCGTGCTGATGGTATGAAAACGAGGATCCCGCATCGGATCTGAATACACATGAAATTGACTTAACCCGGCTAGATTGAGATTTGTTTCCTCTTTCGCTTCCCGCACCGCAGCGGCTTCCAGGCTTTCCCCATAATCCACAAATCCACCTGGAAGGGCCCGGCCATAAGGAGGATTCGAGCGTTCAATAATGACAATCCCATCGCCATATTCAATAATGATATCGACCGTGACATACGGCCCATCTCCCAGGGTGTCGCGTAGATGGGTCACATAACCGCTAATCGTCTGCAGAAAAGTATGATAGGTATCTTCATCATCTAAACAAATAAAAATGAATTTCAATGCATCTTGATTAATTTTTATGTGCTTCAATATTTCTTGAGCCATGATTTTGGCAGAGCCAACTTTTGGAAATCCCCCGAGGCTACATCCCAGGGAAGGAAAAGCAATCGAATGAAAATTAGCCTTATGAGCGCACTCCAACGCAGCGGCACAAGCTGATCGAATACATAATTCCGCAACATCTTCTTCACGCTCCCGGATAGCTGTATGAATAACATGCTTTGATGGAAGCTGACCGGCAGTGGTGATCAGCGCTTCTCCAATAGATATGGGACCTTTGGACGTGGCTTCAATCTCGATATCAGCGCCCCCTTTATGAATAATATGGCCGGCTAAACCGCGATCCATAACAAGGTTGGCTGAGGCAGGATTAACGATCGCATCAACTTTCAAGGATGTAATATCTCCTTGAATAATTTTTATTTCTGTCTTCTTAACAATCACTTTTTTATCCTCTCAAAAATTTGACGGGCCAGGATTAAAGCATCTTCCTTTGTCTTTATCTTATCTAAATTCTGCTGTTCTTCAACTTCTGAAAGAATTTTTGAAAAAAACGGTGACGGCCGTATTTGAAGGGCGCGGACCAGGTCATGCCCATTAATAAGCCGCTCAAAAGGTTTTTTTCTTTTTATAACAAAATAACGCGCGATAAGATCCATGCAAATCTCTTTATGATGAGCCTGTTTCTGGGCCGTCGTTAAGGGACCTCTGGTCGATTGCTGATCAGCTAAAGACAACACAGCGATACTAACAGCTTCATCTTTGGTATCTCGAAAATACCGATAGATCGCTTTCTCTGAAGGACGTTGAAAATTAGACAAATATCCCGGTCGCAAGTGCCAACGGACCATGTCTTCTAAGGCGTACCTTTCCCTGTTCGACAACTTAAGCAATTGAGCGACGGTTCGAACAATGCTCTGTCCGATATGCTCGTGGGCATGGAATAAAAATCGATCATCTACTTTTTTCTTTGCTTCCGGTTTGCCAATATCGTGCAGCAGGCAGGCTAACTTGATTAAAGCCCATCTCGTCCGCTCGCCGCCTAGAAATTCAGAAAAATTTATCCTAACGTCTTCCCCATCGGAAATTGAACCGAGGTCGCTCCACATAAGTTCCATTTGCCGAAGAGTCTCCATCGAATGCGCCCAAACATCTAAATGATGATAACGGCCTTGCTTGCAATTATACATCACATGGATTTGAGGAATCACACGGTCCAATAAACCGACAGCCTCCATTTGCTGAATATTTTCATATGTTTGAGGGGATGACAAAATCTTGAAAAATTCATCACGAATACGTTCATACGACACAGTTCGAATCAAATCCGCATCTTTCTGAATTTGTAATAACGTTTTATCTTCGATCTTAAAGTTCAATGTTGCTTGCAGACTAAAAGCCCTTAACATCCTGAGCGGATCGTCCTTAAACACTTTTACGGATGTCATCTTAACCGTCCTGGCGTTCAAATCTTTCAGGCCGTTCTTATAATCAAGAACAACATCTTCCAAATCCATTTGATCGTCAAGACCCAGAAGATCAACACAAAGCGTGTTGATCGTGAAATCACGATGTGCTAAATCTTGCTTGATTGTCTCTGCCCGATATTCGGCAAAATCAAAAGTCAGGACACGTCCTTTTATTTTCTTGATAACCCGGGCGCAGCCATGCTCATCATCCAGCAAAACAAAGGAACCCCTGACCTTCCTGGCAAAATGACGCGCTAACAAAATGGCATCCTTAGATACGGCAAAATCAAAATCTCTTTTAAGGCTCCCCATCAGGGCATCCCGAATGTACCCGCCGACTAAAAAAACCGACATTTTTTTTTGTCGGGCTAACGTTTGGATCATTTGAAGTTGAGGATATTCGTTAAGAATTGGCATAAACGGCAAGCGAATTGAAAAAACATTTAAAATAATGCTGTTTTATTGATAATTTCTTCTGCGACATAAATATCAATCCCCATGCGGACAGCAATCGCAATCCCGTCAGAAGGACGGGTATCAACGATTCGTTCAGAACCGTCAGGCAAAATAAATTTTAGCTTACCATGAAAGGTATTCTTGACCATTTTATCAATAACGAGACGTTCTAAGTCTACGCCCAAAGATTCAATAACGGAAACCAACAGATCATGCGTCATCGGCCGCGGAGGAACGACATTCGCCAGCTTCATTTTAATGCTGGAGGCTTCGAGAAAACCGATCACGATAGGAAACTGACGATCTCCGTCTTTTTCTTTAAGGACAATAACCTGATCTTGCCTTTTTTCATCTATAATAATTTTGCATAATTCAACTTGAACTAATTTCATAATAAAACCCTTTTATGGTATTTTAGCTTACAAGGCAAAATAAATACTGCCTAACTTTCACTTTTTTGTTGTCTTGTCCAACAGGCTTTTTAGTTCATTCATAAACTGATTAACATCTCGGAATTGACGGTAAACACTGGCAAACCGAACATAGGCGACTTCATCGAGCACAGCTAATTTTTCCATTAGCAATTCACCTATTACTTTTGAATGAACTTCACGGTCATATTTCTTTTGCACTGTCCGTTCGATGTCATCTGTGATGTCTTCGATCTTATCAATGCTAACAGGCCTTTTTTCACACGCTTTGACCAGTCCTGAAATAATCTTTGAACGATCAAACGCTTGCCGTCTTCCATCCCGTTTCACAACCATCATCATAACATTTTCAATATATTCATACGTTGTAAAACGCTTTTCACATTTGAGACATTCCCGTCGGCGACGTATAGCTGTGCCCTCGCTGCATAAACGCGAGTCGACAACCTTTGTTTCATTATACGCACAAGCGGGACATTTCATTATAAAAAACAAACGACTTTCTTTTTTTAGACCACCGCACTGATTTCTTGATAGATAGGGAACGCCTGCGTTAATTGTTCGATCTCAACTTTTACTGTTCCCAGCACAGTTGAATCCTCTCGATTTTCAACAGCTCTATCAATCAACTCTGCAATTTTTTCCATCTGGGAAACCTTCATGCCCCTCGTTGTAACTGCAGGAGTTCCTATCCTGATACCACTCGCCACCGCTGGCGGGGCCGGGTCAAAAGGTATTAAATTTTTATTAACAGTAATGCGCACTTTATCCAACAAACTGGCCACATCTTTACCCGTAATATTCTTTGGCCTTACATCAACCATAAACAAATGGTTATCTGTTCCGCCTGAGACAATACGGTAATCACGCGCTTCAAGCGCCCGCGCAAAGGCCTTGGCATTATCAATGACCTGCTGCTGATAATTTTTAAAATCTGGGCCTAACGCTTCTTTAAACGCGACGGCTTTTGCTGCAATCACATGCATCAACGGGCCGCCTTGCACTCCGGGAAAGACGCGTGAATCGATTTTCTTGGCGAACTCCTCTTTGCATAAAATCAGTCCGCCTCGAGGCCCCCTCAGGGTTTTATGGGTTGTGGTCGTCACAAATTCTGAATAAGGAACCGGATTCGGATGCAGGCCCGCAGAGACTAATCCGGCGATATGGGCCATATCAACAAACAGATACGCCCCAACCTCATCACAAATCTCACGGAACTTCTTAAAATCAATAATGCGGGAATACGCCGATGCTCCAGCGACGATCATTTTCGGTTTATGCTCCCGGGCAAGAGCGGCTAAACCATCATAGTCAATTTGCTCTGTTTCCGCATGGACTTTATAGGAAACAACGTTATACGAACGGCCCGAAAAATTCAATTTAAAACCATGGGTCAAGTGACCACCACAGGCCAAGTCCATGGCCAATATCGTATCGCCATAGTCCAGTGCTGCCAGGTAAACAGCCATATTGGCCTGAGAGCCTGAATGCGGTTGAACATTGGCATGTTCTGCGCCGAACAATTTTTTCGCTCGTTTGATCGCCAGAGACTCAGCAATATCGACATACTCGCAACCATCATACCAACGCGCCGCAGGGTAGCCTTCGGCATATTTATTTGTCAACACACTCCCCTGGGCCTCTAAAACAGCTTCTGAAACAATATTTTCAGAGGCGATGAGCTCAATATTATTTTGTTGTCGAAATAACTCTTCTTTAACAGCCTGATATATTTCAGGGTCTGTTTGCTTAAGGTGCTCCATGTCTAATCCTCTTATCCCATCTATTTTAAAATCTTACTGATTTTCGCGACATTCTTTCTGTTCAAAACGTTTTATTTGCTGCATACGCCTTTTATGACGCCCTCCTTCAAACGGGGTTGTCATCCATTTCTCGATAATATTTCGCAATTCATTTTTCTTTCCAAATCGACCACTCAGAACCAAAACATTCGCGTTATTATGCTTTCGAGAGAGCACCGCCGTCCTGGCATTATAACATAAGGCCGCATAAGCCCCCCTCACTTTATTCGCGATAATCGTCTGTCCGATACCGGACAAACAAATCAATATTCCACGGCTATCTTTATCTTGGCTAACCGCTTTAGCCACTTTATAACCGATTTTAGGGTAATCGCAAATTTTTCCTTTTTCATGCACACCAACATCAACCACGTCATAATGCATCTCTTCCAGTATACTTATAATTCCTTTTTTGAAGTTAAAACCTCGATGGTCCGCTCCAATATATACTTTCAATGTCTTCTCCTTTATCTCAATAAATCAAACTGCCCCTAACCTATCATTGAGCGTAAAGACCGGGCGGTATCCATCAAACTAATTTCTCAATTTTATGGATCGCCATCTTGATCAGGCTCAAACATTCTTTGTACTCTGCGTGCGATTGCCCAATCGGGTCTGGCACGTCCAAATTAACCTCTGCATCAATGGGCAAATCTGTAAATTCTTTCAATAAATAAACCCGTTTCTCCACCTCGGGAGCCCGCTCCAATACCTGTTGACGATGCGAACGTGTCATAACAAAAATAAGATCTGATTTCTTTAACAAAATTGAACTGACGGGCTGGGAATAATGCTCAGTAGCATCAATCCCTTCTTCCGCTAACACAGAGATCGTTTCATGGCTGGCAGTAGACTGCAGAAATACGCCTGTGCCTGCAGATACAACCTCCACGTTCTGTTTCTCAGCCAAACAACCGCGCAAATAATATTCAGCCATCACAGACCGGCAGCTGTTGCCTGTGCACACGAACAAAATCGTTTTTCTATTGGCCACTTGATTAATCTGATCCTGTGTGATGCTGCCCTGACGTAACATCTTCAAGGAATCACCTGTCAGATCAACGACTGTGGAACCTGTGCCAATCTGAGTATGGCCACCATCAATCGCGATATCCACTAACCCATCTAAAACCGCCAAAGCGTCCCTGCACCTCTTCGGAGGCGGTTGGCCTTCAAAGTTAGCTGAAGGCGCGGCAATCGTTCGCTGCGATTCCATTACTAACCTCAAAGCGATAACATTATTCGGCATACGAATACCAATCGTCTGACCTTCGATGAGACCCGGAACAACAACCGTTAAAGGCCCCGGCCAAAAGGAAGAAATCAACTTATACAATTGAATCCCCGCGGAAGATGTGTAATTCTTGATCAGTCCTTTTTGAGAAATCAAAATCGAAAACGGCTTGTCTTCCGCCCTCTGTTTAACCTCCCGCAAACGTTTCATCGCCCTGGGATTACTAAAATCGGCAGCGATCCCATAAACTGTCTCCGTCGGAAAAAGAACAAGTCCACCCTGGCGAATCGCTTTAGCACAATACGCGATTTGCTTTAAATCAGGATATTCTGGATGTAACGTTATGACCTTGGTTTTCGCCATATTTTTATTTTTTACCCAGCCACGCCAGTATCGCCCTCTCCATTTTAAAAAAAACAACACAACAGATGAACAGAAGAGAACAAAAATTATAATTGGATATTTAATATCTTTTGCCTCTGGGTTTCCTTAAATTCCTCCAGTTTATCAGCAACCGTTTCGTCGGATAGAGCTAAAATCCTAAGGGCCAGTAATGCGGCGTTCTTTGCGCCTGGTTTGCCTATTGCGACTGAACCAACAGGTATCCCTGGAGGCATTTGTACCGTCGACAATAACGCGTCCATACCGTTTAATGATGTGGCATCAATCGGTATCCCGATAACAGGCAGGATGGTATGAGCGGCAACAACCCCGGACAAAGCGGCTGAGGCGCCGGCCCCGCAAATAACAACTTTTACCCCGCGCTCTTTCAATGATTCGGCATAAGCAGATGTTTCTTTAGGTGTCCGGTGCGCCGATAAAACTTTCATTTCATATGGAGCATTAAAGTCCTTTAAAATCTTAGCGGCCTCTTCCATAACAGCAAGGTCTGACTGGCTTCCCATCATTATCGCAACTTGAATACTATTCATTTAATACCTCCGCATAATATTATTCCCAATGGAGAAACAAGGCATGACACTAAGGTCAGCTTCCTTCATTAACACCCATGGCCCTTTGCCCAATCCTTTTCAGGGCCCTGGCGCCAATATCCCGTCTGAAAAAACAATGGTCGAATGATATCCTTTCAACCGCCCGGTATGTTGTCTCAATCGCCTGTTCGACGCCGTCACCAAACCCGGTGACACCCAAAACGCGACCACCTGCCGTCAAAATTTGATCATTCTCTTTCTTCGTTCCGGCATGAAAGACAATTGTGTCCGCTATCTTTCCGGCAGCCCCTAAACCTGCAACCGGCAAATTCTTATCATATTTACCCGGATACCCACCGGATGTCATGACAACGCATAAACATGTCCGTGAATCCCACTCCAAGCTAACCTTATCCAATGATCCATCAATACTAGCCAGCATGATTTCAACCAAATCGCTCTTCAATCTCGGAAGAACGGCCTGTGTTTCCGGGTCACCAAATCGCACGTTAAATTCTAACACCATTGGCCCTTCTGCTGTGATCATCAAGCCCGCATACAAAACGCCTTTAAAGGGAACATCTTCATTCTTCATGCCCCTAACAACGGGATCAATAATACTTTCTTCTATTTCTCGGGCGATATCATAATGCAATATCGGTGCCGGCGAATACGCCCCCATGCCTCCGGTGTTTGGACCCAGATCATCGTCAAAAATCCTTTTATGGTCCTGAGAAGATTCTAAGATGACATATTGGTCACCATCACAAATAGCTAAGATCGACACTTCTTCCCCAACCAGACATTCCTCTAAAACAATTTGATTTCCCGCCTCATGAAAAATCTTTTCTTCCATAATCTGATCAATCGCCTGTTCGGCCTCCGGCACATCTTTACAAATAATAACCCCCTTCCCTGCCGCAAGGCCATCGGCCTTCACGACCAGGGGGTACTCAGCCTGGTTCAGAAATGATTTGGCATCATTGCTATCGCTAAAAGTGATAAACGGCGCCGTTGGAATCCCGTATTCATACATAAATTCCTTAGAAAAAACTTTGCTCCCTTCTAAACGGGCAGCCGCTTTGCTCGGACCGAACACCTTCAAGTTAGCGGCAGAAAAAACATCAACGAGGCCATCGACCAAAGGAGCCTCAGGGCCAACAACAGTTAAATCGATTTTATTGTCTCTGGCAAAGGCTAATAACGCGTCTATGTCAGAAACAGGAATATCGACACACTCTGCCAACGCGGCAATCCCGCCATTCCCAGGAGCACAATATATCTTCTCAACCATCGAACTTTGCGATATCTTCCAAACAAGAGTGTGCTCTCTTCCACCTGATCCAATCACAAGTATTCTCATTGTCGATACTTCCTTTCATAAAATCTATCCGCTGAATTTTCGTAGTCTTTTTAACTTAAAATGCAAGACTGTTGACGATCTTTTATAACTTCACCCAATTGATAAAATCGAATTTTTTGTTTTTTTAAAAAATTTTTCAGCACCGCTAATTCCTTCACAGAAACAACCAGAGCCATTCCGATGCCCATATTAAACGTCCTGTACATTTCACGGTCTTCAATCTGTCCCGCACTTTGAATTTTTCTAAAGATGCCGGGGACCGGCCAGGCTTTACGATCCAAAGAAAAACACAATCCTTCAGGCAAAACTTTTGTCAACTTTTCATAAAAAGCCCCACCTGTTATGTGGGCCAATCCTTTGACCTCAAACCGCCCGATGATCAACATGAGTTCTTTCGCGTATATTCTGGTCGGCCGTAATAATTCCCGTAACATTTGGACTTGTTCTTTTTCAGAAAACACTTTTCGCACCAAAGAAAAACCATTTGAGTGCAATCCGCTTGATGGCAAACCAATAACAACATCACCCGCCCGGATCTTCGTCCCGTCTATCATCTTTTTTTTGTCCACGACACCGACCGCGAAACCCGCGAGATCATATTCATCCGTAGCATACATATCCGGCATTTCTGCTGTCTCGCCACCGATCAAAGAACACGCGGACTGTTGGCAACCCTTTGAAATGCCCTTCACCACTTGACATAACACCTTGGGATCCAATTTTCCACACGCGATATAATCCAAAAAAAACATGGGCTGAGCGCCGACGCATAAAATATCATTCACATTCATGGCGACCAAATCAATACCAACAGTATGATGCACGCCATATTTTTGGGCAATGATTAATTTCGTGCCGACACCATCTGTTGAAGAAACAAGGACTGGATCCTTCACCTTTTTGTCGTCTAGGGCGTATAAACTGCCAAAAGATCCTTTCCGCTGAAGAACAGCCCCGGAAAAAGTCTTTGCTACATCTTTTTTTATCAAACGGACAAATTGATTCGCTTTATCGATATCCACGCCACTTGATTTATATGTCAATTTCTTTTTCATGTACCAACCTTACAGCAAATGATTTTCAACATACCAGACCCCATTGGCAAATATTTTCGCGCCGTCACCATAAGAAGACTGCTTTTTTAAACGTGTCCAAGAGGGATGATGCCGAAACAAAAAATGCCTTTCAGGGTGAGGCATCAGTCCTAAAACACGGCCGCTGGGGTCCGTGATCCCCGCGATATGATCAAAAGAACCATTCGGGTTCTGGGGATAGAATGGATTCCGCCCGTTAACCGTGCAATAACGAAAAGCTACCTGTCCATTATCTCCTAGCACTTGAAGCTGTTTCTTATCGGCTAAAACAAATTTTCCTTCCGCGTGAGCCACAGGGAAATACGCGATCGATGGCAGGTCTCTGGTCCACACACTGTGCCCATCGACTTTTAGATATGTCCAGCGGTCTTCAAATTTCCCCGAATCATTGCCAATCAAAGAAACCGTTTGAGGCGGGAATGTGCTGATTTCCTTCTCGTCTTCAGATGTCTTGCCTGGCAAGATGCCTGTTTTAACTAAAACCTGAAAACCATTACATATGCCGATGATCAATTTTTTATCATAGACAAATTGTTCCAGATCTGTCGACAAATGAAACCGTAATTCATTTGCTAAAATCCGTCCGGACTCGATATCATCGCCGTACGTAAAACCTCCTGGCACAGCTAAGATATGATAATCTTCCAGTTTTATTTCTTTCCGCAAAAGAGCGTTGATATGCACCAGGTCAACTTGCGCCCCGAAATGTGAAAAAGCAAAAGCTGTTTCCTGATCACAATTTGTTCCTGCTGTCCTTAAAACGATAACTTTAACGGTCTTGTTCATAAATGAGGATGAAAACTATTTAGTCTTCTTTTCTTTCGATCTGGTTGGTTTCTTTTTATAATATTTCTTAATGACTTTAATGACATCTTCCGGCTTATCGACAACTTCAAAAATCAACAAATCTTCTTTATCAATGTTGCAGACCTTCAGCATCTTTTTTCTCATCCAGTCAATCAGTCCTTCCCAATATTCACTGCTGTAAAAGATCAGCGGAAGATTTGGCATCCGGCCAGTCTGCATAAGGGTAAGACATTCAAACAGCTCATCTAACGTTCCATAACCGCCCGGAAAAATAACAAACGCCATCGCGTATTTCAAAAACATCACTTTACGGATAAAAAAGTAGTGAAAATTAATAGTTTTCTTAATGTAAGAATTGGGTTCTTGCTCAAAAGGCAATTCAATATTCAATCCAATGGATCCCCCCCCGGCCTGCGAAGCGCCTCTATTCCCGGCTTCCATAATTCCCGGTCCGCCTCCGGTGATAACCGAATAACCTTCCTTGACAATCAATGACGCTGTTCGAACAGCGTCATCATAAAGCTGCTCATTTTGAGGCATTCGTGCCGATCCAAAAATTGTAACCGCATGACCGATCTCTTGAAATTGGTGAAACCCTTCCACAAATTCCGCCATGATACGAAAAACGCGCCATGGGTCCTCAACTTTCAAATCCTCCATGACCAATTCTTCTGTTCGTTTACACTTGGTGAGACGGTACTTATCTCCCATATTAACCTCTCCGGTGTCCAATTAATAAACGTGATCCTACCACTGCAACGGTTCCTGCCAGACTTGTTTCAAATCCTGGATATATGTGTTCACAACAACATTTTGCTTAATGCCATAAATGAGAAATTCCGGGGTCGCCTCGACTGCGCCAATGCGTGCGCAGGCGGTCCCTTTCATCATCGCTTCAAATTTCTGTTGATGTCGCGGCTGGACTTCGATAACAAAACGTGAATTGGATTCAGAAAATAAAATCACATCGTCCCGGATCATAGCGCCTTTGACGGCAACTTGGTCCAGCCGAACCGTTGCGCCAAGCCCTCCACTAAAAGCCATCTCAGCCAGACAAACACCGAGACCGCCTTCTGAACAATCATGAATCGAACGGGCGTAGCCTTTCTGCACAATGGAATGCACCGATTTAAAAATTTTCATTCCTTTTTTTTCCCGCACCTGCGGAACATTCCGCCCAATCTTTCCAAGCGTATCATAATAAATCGACCCGCCCAACTCATTTGAGGTCTCCCCGACACAATAGATCAAATTTCCCGCTTCTTTAAAATCCATCGTTACCGTTTTATCAACGTCCTCGATAATCCCGATCGCCGAAATCAAAATCGTACCGGGAATCGCGATGGACTTCTTCCCCTCAGCATATTCGTTATATAAACTATCTTTACCCGAAATAAACGGAACCTGATAACCGACAGCTGTTCGGTAACAACCCTGAGCGCAACGGACAAGGCCTCCCAACCTGTCAGGTTTATCCGGATTGCCCCAACAAAAATTGTCTAAAATCGCAATCCGTTCAACATCACCCCCGACCGCGACAATTTGACGGATCGACTCGTCAATACACGACGCGGCCATCCAGTAAGGGTCTATTTTGCCAAAATTAGCATTGACGCCATTTGCGATCGCTATACCTTTTCTTGAATTAAATTTTGGGGCGATCACACTGGCATCCGAGGGGCCATCGGCATCAACGCCACAAAAAGGTTTAATCACACTGCCCCCCTGCACTTCGTGATCATACTGGCGGACAATCCATTCTTTAGAACACACATTATAATGGCCAAGCACGTTTAAAAGAGCCTCGTTTAACAACGGACTTTTTGGCAGGCGCGGCTCTTTATGTTTGGCTGGTTTCCAAACCGCTTCTTTTGTAATCTTGGGCGTTCCCTCATGCAGAAAACTCATATCGAGATCACAAACTTGCAGTCCATGATAAAATATCTCTAATTTAGCATCCCCTGTAAATTCTCCAATCACCTCCGCCTCAACATTCTCATCTCTAAAAACTTTCAATAATTTCTTCACCTTTGTTTTTGGAACAGATAAAACCATTCGTTCTTGCGACTCTGAAATCCAGATCTCTTCATAACCAAGACCATGATATTTTAACGGAACCTGATCCAATTCAATACGAACTCCTAATTCAATGCCCATTTCCCCTGCCGCGCTCGAAAGTCCACCGGCACCACAATCCGTAATCGACGTATACAAATTCCGGTCGCGCGCGACCAGAAGAGCATCAAGCACTTTTTTTTCTTGAATCGGGTCTCCGATCTGAACAGCGCCAGAAGAAACAACCTCCGACTCAGTCGTTAATTCCCCTGAGGAGAATGTCGCCCCGTGGATACCATCCCGGCCAGTCCGGCCACCCACCACCACAACAAGATCACCTTTACACACCCGCTTCTCAACCTTGTCCTTCGGCATGATCCCGACGTTGCCACAATAAACCAATGGGTTGCCCACAAATAAAGGATCAAACAAAACAGCTCCATTCACGGTTGGAATACCCATCTTGTTTCCATAGTCTCTCACACCACTGACCACACCCTGCATGACACGTTTGGGATGCAGGGTACCTGCTGGCAAAGAATCAAACGGCACATCTGGTGGAGAAAAACAAAAAACATCTGTGCAACAAATCGGTTTAGCTCCCAACCCTGTACCAAGAATATCTCGAATAACACCACCGATGCCTGTGTTTGCCCCGCCGTAAGGCTCTAAGGCTGACGGATGATTATGGGTTTCCACTTTAAAACAGATATGTGAGTCGCTATCAAATTCAATAACCCCGGCATTATCGTGAAAAACAGAAACACACCAGGGCTTATTGATATCTTCTGTCGCTTTCTTAATCGTTGACTTTAATAAATTCCGAATAATTTTTGTTTTCTTCCGACCTTTATCTTCGTATTGATACCGGATCGTCCCTCTAAACGTCTTATGATAACAATGCTCACTCCATGTTTGGGCGATGGTCTCCATCTCACAATCCGTTGGGTCTCGTTTTAATTTTTTAAAATGACGCTGGATCGTCTTCATCTCTTCAAGGTTAAGGAATAGTTGACCCTTCTGGCTGATGTGTTTTAATTGACGGTCACTCGCTTTTATCAACGGCACCGTTACCACCTGACACTCCGGATCCGGATGATCTAATAATAACGATTTGCGTCTGTCTTCAGTCTTAACAATATGTTGAATAAGTTTATTGGCCAAAACTTTGCTGACCAGGATATTCTGTGACTCCGCCGATATACGGCCATCAATATAATAGGCCCTGGCTGTCCTGACAGATAAAACGGAAGAGATCCCCAGGTCCCTGATGCCTTTCATCGTCGACTCTTCGACAGGATCCATAACCCCGGGATTGTAAGCAATTTCAATATATTTGGAATCTTTCTTCTTCTTCGGTTCAGCATAATCAGATAGCTCACAAAAAGTATATTCCTGTGTAATATTGTCAACAAGCAATTCCTGGCAGATCAAATCAATTTGGTCGTCCGAAACATCACCCTGGACCAGATAAACAGGATGCACGTCGACATTCTTAACAGCTGTTAATCCCAACTCATGGCAAGTTTTCAGGATACCAGCTGCCAATGAACCATACATACTTCTTTTATGTTTTATTTCAATTCGCCAAATCATCGCTAATTAGATTTATTGTAGAGTACGTGGGAAAAAAGGTTAACTTCGATAATGAATGCGAAGGGCAAAATTATCATCAGCACCCCCAACTGTTCATAATATTATTCAAGAATATTTAGCTCAAAACTCTATTTAACACTTCTTGATAAGCATCTTCAATATTTCCTAAATCATGGCGGAAACGGTCTTTATCCAGCTTCTCCCCTGTGCCAAGCTCCCATAAGCGGCAGGTATCTGGAGAGATTTCATCAGCTAAAAGAATATCCCCATGAAAACGCCCATATTCCAATTTAAAATCGACTAATTCTAAGTTCAGATTCTTAAAAAATTTGCTCATCAATTCATTGACTTTATATGTATATTCCTTAATCTTCTGCAACTCATCAACGGAAGCCAAATTTAATACTTTAATATGCGTATCATTTATTAAAGGATCATTGAGATCATCGCGTTTATAACAAAATTCCAATATTGTAGCGTTGAGAAGCTCCCCTTCTTTAACCCCATAATTACGGGAAAAAGAGCCAGCGGCTTTGTTACGGACAACCGTTTCAAGTTGAATAATCTCGACTTTCTTGACGAGCATCTCACGGTCACTGAGATTTTTGACAAAGTGAGTCGGTATCCCTTCGCCGGCTAAAAATTCAAAAATCTTAGTTGATATCTTGTTATTGAAAATTCCTTTGTCCGTTACCGATCCTTTCTTTGCGCCGTTAAACGCTGTTGCATCGTCTTTAAAATATTGAATAACGTATTCAGGGTCGTCAGTTGAATAAATAATTTTTGCTTTACCTTCATAAATTTTATTTCTCTTCTCCATAAATCATCCTTTCATTTCCACCCCGGGGGATCAAACAATAAAAATCATAAAACACCTACAATAAAACAACTCTTGGCCGTGTCATGACTCTCTCAATTTACTTAAGACCGACACGTTTAAAAATACGGTCAGCATGTTGGGTGTAATATTTAATATCAAAACACAAGTCTATCTCTGTCGGTGTTAAATATTTCCGGACCTTACGGTCGCGGTTCAAAATTTCTTTAAAGTCAGATGTTTCCTGCCAAACCTGCATGGCGCAACGTTGAATAATTTCATACGCGGACTCACGGGTTAAGCCTTTTTTCATCAACTCAAGCAGGACTCGTTGAGAGTAAATAAGCCCCTTTGTTTTCGATAAACTGATGATCATGTTCTTCGGATAAACCAAAAGACCTTCCATAATAGGTATCAGTTTGTGCAGCATATAATTCAACGCAATCGAACTGTCAGGAAGGATCACTCTCTCGACCGATGAATGGCTGATATCCCTTTCCTGCCAAAGGCCGATATTCTCAAAAGAGGCTTGAGCATTCGCCCTTAGAATACGGGATAAACCCGAGATGCGTTCACACGTGACAGGATTTCTTTTATGCGGCATCGCTGATGAACCGATCTGCCCTTTAAAAAATGGCTCTTCGACTTCTAAAATTTCTGTCTTTTGTAAAAGTCTAATTTCGGTCGCAATCTTACTTAAGGTCGATCCAACGATCGCAATTGTTGTTACGAATTGGCAGTGAATATCTCTTTGAATAACTTGTGTCGCAATATTGGCAGGTTTTAAATCTAATTTTTGACAAACATACTCTTCAACAAAAGGATCAATATTGGCGTAGGTACCAACCGCTCCGGATATTTTACCAAAACGCATATTTTCTCGAGCAGATTCAATGCGTTCCAGATTCCGCCTCATCTCGTCATACCAAACAGCAATTTTTAATCCAAATGTCGTTGGCTCAGCATGCACACCATGTGTCCGCGCGATACAGGGCGTATCTTTATATTTCTTAGCTTTCTGCTTGAGTACAGTCAAAAGTTTCTTGGTATCAGCGATTAAGAGATCACTGGCCTCGACACATTGAAACGAGAGGGACGTATCAAGCAAGTCGGAAGAAGTCAGCCCCATATGCAAATAACGCGATTCTGGGCCGATATACGAGCCGATATTATTGATAAAGGCAACGATATCATGTTTTGTTTTCTCCTCTATTTTTTTCACTTCATCGATATCAAAAGTAGCGTTTTTTTTGATTTTATCAAGTGATTTTTTAGGGATCAATCCGAGTTTGCACATCGCCTCACAGGATAAAATCTCAATCTTAAGCATAATATCCATCTTATGCGTTTCAGACCAAATATTGCCCATCTTCGATAAGGTGTAGCGTTCTATCATACGGAAAACTCCTTCATAAATTAAAATACTGATGGTTAAAAAGATATTGAAAACAAACAGCTTTGACCTATTGACTGTGTTATGCAAGACAATGCCACTAATATATCAAAGATACATTTTAAGGTCAAACAAAATAATAAAAAAAACCATTTTCTTTCGCGTAGAATGACGCAAATGCGTGACAACAAATAGTTTACATACAAAAAATAAATTGAATCGAACAATTATCGTGTGATAACCTACATTGAAATGGCATTTTACGAACAATGTATACCACATCGTTCATAAAAAGAACAATTTCTTGAGAAGATATGATGGAAGAAAAAGACAATATGTGAAGGATCCGGGCCTTACTGCGCGGCCATACGCGTTTTAAAATAATGCATGGTGACCTTTAAAACGTCTTCAGCCAGATTCTGGGTTATAGTCGAAAACTTCTTTCCTAGCGGAGTTTGATGAAATTCAATGAGTTGCTGAATTTCATCATGTGTGTAATATTTCGCGTAGATCGGGATCAAATTCTCAATGATTTCATCAATACGAAAAACATCTTTGATTCTCTGTTGGGCTGAGGGAGGAACTCTCTCGACTAGTTCTTCCAGCTGATCACTAATCCCCTTCCGGGTCCCATTAATTTCCAAATAAAGCACAATATCTCGAACAAATTTCGGGTCCAGATTGGGAAACCGTGAATAATTAATCTTGGTCTCAAACTCTTCATCCTTCTCAATTCGCTGAACCTGGGCCAAGTAGTATTTTTGGTAGTCCATCCCGACCTTGATTAAAACGTGATAAGGGGTTTGCTCAACAATCTCCCCCTGGACAACTTTACCATTCTTCAACATGACAGAATCGGCAAAAGCACGACTGGCGACAAACAAAACAAATGAACAAAGAATAGATACTTTCAAAATACGTTTCATATAAACCCCTTTCCAAAGTTACGATCGTTCTTATTTATTAAACCAACAACCACATCAAGTATATCATTAATGCTGCCGTCATGAAAAATTTTCCTGACGATAAAAAATCTTTGGATATATTAAAATATTTTATCCAATCCATCAAAATACTTTCATTACCCCTCCCATCCCAAGTCCGACTAAGGTCCTGTCTTCACGTGGACGGCGAAGAAATCCGGATTAAATCTATTGAACCTCGAATATGATTATGTTAGGATACAACCCATGATTGATACTATCCGGGCACAAATAGAGAAAAACTTAGTTATTTTCCTGAATAAAGTTGAGGCCGATTACCACTTTAAATCCATCGACCCGAATCTCTATCATCACATTCGTGAATACTGTCTGCGCAAGGGGAAAAGGATACGGCCGATACTTCTCATCCTCAGCTACAAAGGTTATTCATCTCCGGGCACACGCCTCCCTTCTTCTATATATTATGCGTCAACTTGCGTGGAACTCCTTCACAACTTTATGCTCATTCATGATGACATCATTGATAAGTCTGATTTACGCAGAGGCAAACCAACCATGCATAAATTATTGGAAAAATCGATTAAAAACAAAGCGGATGCGACCATAGGGTCAGACTTAGGAATTATTGCGGGCGACATTGTCTACGCTTTAGCCATCGACGCCTTTTTGTGCATCAAAGTTCCTTACCCCCGCAAAGAACAAGCCTTGAAATTTTTTATTCAAACCGCGGCCTTCACAGCCCTCGGCGAGTTCATCGACACACTCCATGGCATTTCTGCTGTAGATAAAATAAATACCAAAGATGTTTATTTAAACTACACATTAAAAACGGCACGCTACACTTTTGTCTGCCCTTTAATTATCGGGGCTATTCTGGCTGGGACCGGTCAAAAAGAGATCAAGAAATTAGATAAATTTGGTTTGCTCATTGGCCAAGCCTTTCAAATCCAGGACGATATCATTGGCATATACGGGGTTGAAAAAAATATTGGTAAATCGATCTTGAGTGACCTCGCAGAATCTAAAAAAACCCTGCTCGTTGCACACGCCAGTACGCACTTTAACGCTAAAGAAAAAATCCAGTTCTTAACAATATTCAACAAAAAGAAAAAAACACACAACGATCTGTTAAAAATCCAAAAACTTTTCATATCATCCGGAACATTGTCCTTCTGCTTAGATGAACTGAAGACACGCCGACAGAAAGCCGCCGGGATTATGCAGACTTTAGCCATTAAAGATAAAGAAAAAAAAATCCTGACCGACATCGTTTCAAAAATCTTCGTGCAAAGCCAGAACATCGAGCAAACCTACCTCATCGATCAATAAGGTTCACGCTTATTTCATCCAGCACCATTCGCCCGGACAAAGTCGTTCTTAAAAATTCTCCATCCCGAACGAAGAGTCCTTCCTGAACATACAGGTCTATTTTATCTCTTTGCCCCTGAGAGATCTTAACATCATATTTATTTTCTAATTGTGAAATAGAAACACCTGCTGTGAGACGAAGTCCGAACAATAAACGATCCATAAACAACCGTGTGGCCGACAGGTTTTCTTCTCCTGAGAGGGGACTTTCACCTTTGGTAATTTTTTTCATATAGGACATGAGCAACGGGTCGTTCCAGTATCGTCGGCAATTCACAAAGGAATGCGCACTGGGGCCAACCCCCACATAGTTATCACCGGACCAATAACCGATATTGTGTTGAGACTGCTTTCCAGTCCGGGCATAATTACTAATTTCATATTGACGGTACCCCGCTTCTTCCAATAAATGGTGGGCTTGAAAACCATGCTTCCGCTGTTGTTCTTCCGAGAGTGGCGGACAGCCTGAAATCGACAGACGGCTGGGCGGTTCAATGGTCAACATGTACAAAGAAATATGGTCCGCATTGAGCGCCAGGAGATCTTTCAAGTCATCAGCTAAAAGCTCCGCGCTTTGCCGGGGCCAATTGTAAATAAGATCAACACTGATATTATCAAAACCCTTTGAGCGCAAAGATTGAAACGTTCGCCGGTTATCGTCACCTGTGTGGGTTCGCCCCAGAAATTTCAAGGCCTGTCCATTAAATGACTGCAGCCCTAAACTAATACGATTAACCCCAACATCCTTTAAAACGTTCATCTTCGCCTCGGACATATCTTCCGGGTTGGCTTCGAATGTTATCTCAATGTTGTTCTTGAAAACAAAATGATCTTTCAGCCGACCGAACAGGAGCGAAATATTTTTCTCTTTTAAAAACGAAGGGGTCCCTCCACCGACGTAAATGGAAGACAACCTGTACCCGGGGTACTGGTTTATTTCTTTGCGCAAACAATCAAGCAACAAGTCTTGTTTGTGCTGTTGACCAATCACTGTTGCGAATGAACAGTAGTAACATCGCTTTCGGCATAATGGTATATGAACATATAAACGCATCTAATTTTTATTCTTTTAATTTATTTTTTCTATATTTATTCTTTTTTACAAAATATATTTTACATTTTTTTTAAGCATTGTCTCTTATTATTATTCTCGTCGAGTTTTAAGCATTTTTTTATATAATTTATTAATTTTTTAACAAAAAAAAATAATTATTTTTTTGCATATAACAATGCTTATGTTACTATAAAACTATAAGGGCGATTAAAACTCTTAATAAAGGAGGAATGATATGCCAGTAAAGAAAAAAGTGACAAAGAAAAAAGCTGTTAAGAAGAAAGTCGCCAAGAAAAAAGTTGTAAAGAAAAAAGTGACAAAGAAAAAAGTTGTAAAGAAAAAAGTCGCAAAGAAAAAAGTTGTAAAGAAAAAAGTGACAAAGAAAAAAGTTGTAAAGAAAAAAGTCGCAAAGAAAAAAGTTGCTAAGAAAAAAGTCGTAAAGAAAAAAAGGAAATAACGACTTTTAGACTTTTTATTATTCCAATAAAAAACCCTCTGAAATTTCAGAGGGTTTTTTATTGGAATAAATCAATTTACTTCTTAGTTGTTTTCTTCTTCGCCGATTTCTTGGTCACAATTTTTCTAACAGTCTTTTTTATCACCTTTTTGACGACTTTTTCTTTCACTACTTTCCTCACTGATTTCCTGTTCTTTTTAGTCATTAACTTCTCATACTTTTCTGGCATATGATATTTCATCCAACCCATCGCATATAGCCTCAACCACTCATCTGTGGCCCGCTCAATGCCGATACTGTACCCTGCTTTCTGACTTTCAATCCAAAGATGTTTATTAATCTCTTCAACAACAAGTTTATTTTTCAACAATTCACGTAAGTCCGAAATCTTCATAGGACCTCCCCATTTATCATTAATATATGATTTATCCATCTTCGACAACATTATGCCACACATAAACTTAACGTTTATTTACAATTAATTATAACGAATTTATAAAATAGAAAAATACATTTTATGTTTTTTTCTTCTAAGACCTTCTCAGCCCCATTCATTAAAAACCAAGCTATATTAAGTCAAATATCTACAAAGGTCAAGCAAGATCAGGCAAAGGGAAACAGACAAAAAAAACGGCTAACACGCGATTAAGCTAACGCGCTCTCATGCTTTGAATCGCGCAAAAAAAGAATAGAGGTCTGGACAACATTTGCAACACGATGCATATTTTGACAGTCAGGTTTTTCCTGCATCCCGAAAATATTTATATCCGCGACAGGCGCTTGTTTCAATACAAACATAAATTCTCCTATTAATACAACGATCTCAACTTGAGGAGCTAATCTCATCAATTGACATAACTTCTCTAAATATTGCTCCGCGTCCAAACGCGCCGTATCGGTTGCAACGACTTGAACCAGACGGATCATCCCATCCCAATTTTTCCTTAACTGCAAAGAAATCAAAACAGCCAGATCCATGTTTGGACTACCCTGCCGAATCCACAAATTAATATTCTTTTCCCGGCCAAACCCGACCCGGGAATTAAGCTTCAGAACCATGACACCTAACCCTTCTGCGCATGCTCGATCAACAATAGAATGATCAGACACCTTGTCTTCTTGAAGCAATAGATAAAACAGAATATTCGGAGGAAAGACAATGCCCTTAAACGCCTGCATGATCGCGCTTGCACCTCCGGAGAATGAATCTGAAATAGCGACCGACACTTCAACAAAAATATTATTTTCTTTTAATTTCTCCACTTTTTCAAAAATCGCTAACCTTTGCATATCAACAACACTCTTTCGCTCCTCTTCATTCTTTGAAACGCTCCCAAATTTTCTTTTTAGGGAAAGATATTGTTCTTGGCCAATAACATTCACAATTGTGACCCGACCCGACGGAGAAACAATATTCCGGACAAAAAAAACGACAGGATCCAGATTATCAATATCTTGGACCGGGATAAAAACATTGGGTTTCCATATCTTAGGATAATACGGCAAACGGCTGGCCGACTTAACAAATTGCTCAGCCAGAAAAACCAGCATTCCGCTGCGAATATCAGGAGAATAAAACTTCGTTCCTTTCTTGAGTAAGGCGATATACAGAACAAGGATGATACTCACAGCGACAAAAGAAAATTTAACATTAATGAGAAACATTATCCCCAAACAACCCAGACTCCCCAGCAAAGGAATGATTTTCGGGATGCGGAGGGTTGGACGAAAACTCGCGATACCAATGGTCTGCTCGACAAAGACAGTAAAATTGATAATCCCGTATGTGATCAAGAAAAACATGGTCAACAAACTGGCAATCTGATTTAGAGAGCCACACAAAATTGTTACGAGCGAAATAAGCGCGGTTACCAAAATCGCTGTTGTCGGCTCTCCCTTCTCATTGAGATGGGTAAACTTTGAAGAAAGGGGAAACACGGCGTGTTTTCCTAATGCCAACAAAACACGCGGCGCACCGACAAACATCACCAACGCTGAAGACAAGGTTGCCCCCATCGTACCCGCAATCACAAGTATCTTCCAACGGCCCAAGTCAATCGCAATCTTTTGATTATTGATTAGAACATCCAACGGAACCCGGCTGGCAAAAAAGTACGCCAAGCTTATATAGACAACAAAGCCGACAGCTATCGCCCACAACGTTCCCTTTGGAATACTGATCCGAGGATCTTTCAACTCTCCGGACATCGAGGCCCCGGCTAAAATCCCTGTGACAGCTGGAAAAAAAATGGCGAAAACACTCCAAAAATTTAATGAAGAAAATCCCCCAAAAAAAGAAAAATTGTCACTGGCAATTTCTTTTGTTCCAAATATCGAAACCAATGACAACACAATCAAAGCCAAAATGGCATACTGGATCCTGAACGCCAACTTCGTGCTGAAATAGGAAACAAGCAACAGCACAAACCATGCACCAAGAGAAACCAGTAAAATCGAGTGACCAGGAAAAACAAAAAGCCATGACTCACCAAACCCTGTAATATAAAAAGCAACCGAAACAGCCTGTGAAATATAAAGCGGCAACCCAATCGCACCACCGGCCTCAATTCCCAAGGATTTACTGATGATGGAATACGCCCCGCCCGTCCCTATGCGGATATTTGTCACGACGCTCGACATGGATAAGGCCGTTGAGAGTGTAATCAAATGTGAAAAAACAATGATCAGCAGGGCACCGGCCAGGCCAACGTTCCCGACGACCCAACCAAGCCGTAAATACATAATGACCCCAAGCACACTTAAGAGACAGGGCGTAAAAACACCTTCAAACATAGAAAAACGTCGATTTGACATAAAACTAACCTCTTAGATTTGTTAAGAACGAACTCTTTCCTGCCTGGACATGACTGAAACAATAAAAACCCCGATTTCATACAAAACAATAAAAGGAGCCGCAACAATAAGCATCGAAAAAACATCTTGCGGTGTAATAAAGGCTGCCAGGAATAACATCATCACAACCATATACCGCCTTTTCGTTTTTAACCATTCAACTGACACAATCCCGATTTTATGGAGTAATACTATCACCAAAGGGACCTCAAACACAAGGCCAAAAACAAATAATATAACTCCAACATATTGAATATAGTTATTAACTGTGATCAGGGGGATAATATGCTCAGAGGAGAACGCAAGAAAAAACTTTAAGGAGATGGGCAGCGCGACAAAAAAAGCGAAAAGGGCGCCAATGACAAATAAAAGGATCGAAACCGGCGTAGACAGTAAAATATATTTTTTTTCTTTCTCCAGCAGCCCTGGGCTGATAAACCGCCACGACAAAAACAACAAAACAGGCGAACTCAAAAAAAGCCCCCCCCATAAGGACAATGACATTCTGGCAAGGAAAGCTCCGGCAGGCGAAGTAAAATATAATGAACCAATCGGTTTTGTGATATAAATTAAAACAGACTCAACGTACAAATACGAAACACACGCGCCAAGAACATAAAACGCAACACCCATAAATATCTTCCGCTTTAATTCTAAAAGATGCTGCAGGAACGGCCGTTCTTGATCCCTATTCATTTTTTGTCATCTTCTGTCGTCTGAGAAATATCATCTTGAATCTCTCGTCCGGCTTTCTTAAATTCACGAATAGCTTTGCCTAAGGCCCGCCCGATCTCAGGCAACCTTTTCACACCAAAAATCGCGATAATAACCAGGGCGATAAAAATGATCTCACCAAAACCGATGCGTCCCATCCCTCTCCTCCTTTTTATAAAAAAAACATGCCATGCTCTGTTCAAACGGGTCTGAGCAGCTTAAAGAACGATGATCAATCTCTATTCATCGATTGTCTCCAGGCCGAATTCTTTCTTTACTTTAATCTTGGCGGCAATAAATTCCTCATGATCTAAATGAAACAGGTCCGCAATCTTCCGGATGATCTCGTGTTCCTCATGCGCCAAATCAAGATCAACGCACGCCAAACGGAAAAGATCTTCCACAATCCTTATTTTCTGAGGACGATCCAACCCTTCGGACGCTTCTTTTGTAAAAGAATACAGGTCAATGCGTTCACTTGCGGCCACTTCGACCGACTTCATCACAACAGGAATATCCGTCTGAGGGATGTGACACTTTTCGGCTAAGAACGCCTCCATCGCCTCTTTCTCAGATGAAAGAAATTTCCGATCAGCTTCTGCCACAACCCACATTAAGACGCCCAAAGAAATACAACCGTTATAATTTTTCTCCGGAGTGGAACCAGGAACGTATTCACCCCCTATCCCCAATTTTTCTTTAAACTGCGATAAAAATGAAAACACAAGAATGCTCCCCTCTCATATTAATATTTACGATTAGAATAATAATAAACTATTTTAGCATGGACATTATCCTGAGCCAGCGACTTGGCATTTATTATTTGTATGAGAAAAATATACGGTTCCCCAATATTAAAAAGGTATTTCTCGTCCACAAATATAATCATTTCTTTATTCGTATAGAAGTCATAATTTTCCAGTGTTATCTTATCAGAGGAAACGACGATATGATTCGGCAAGCATGTTTCACAAACCGCCTGAGCAGGACAAGGCGGACAATAAACCGAACGCGCGACATAACCCTCGACCCAGTAGGTTCCAAAGGTCAAACGCTGCTCATTGACCTGCTCTATGGCCCGGTAATTCAACTCACACGTCACGTCGACAGTCCGTCCGTCAGGGTAAAGAATCATACTTCCCGGAATCACGGCACGGGATTCTTCAGCTATCCTGACAAATTGCTGATCGCGAACGTCCTGTGCGGCTATTGATTGCCCCCCAGAGGCACTGCTTTTCTGCCCCTTGAACATTGAAGCAAAAACAAACTTATGAGTAAAAAGCAAACTGAAGAATACCCCAAAAAAAACAATTCGCGCATGCCTTTCCATACACCACACAACGCACATCTCCATTTCATTATTTTCTCCAGAACGAAAATAATATTATAATACAAAAAAGCACAGTCACAAAACCAGAAAAAATAATCGAATAATGTGATCGGCTAAGGGCGAAAACAAACCAAAACAGGACACCGGACCCAAAGAACAAATAACTTAGCTGCAAAGTCCTGTTTTCAGGTGAATCCTCCGATAAATTATTCGATGAAGATTTGGTAATAATTTTTTTGATAAAAATTATCTGTGTTTTTAAACGGTAGGACATAAGAAATGACATCAAACACGGACTCAACCTCAACCCTGCCGACACGTTGGCTGCCATCATAGACGGTCAAAAAATCACCGACTTTTAAACCATGAATCGCCCCCAAGGTCACAAAATACTTTGATTCTTCACGATCCACCCACATCAAACCTTCCTTGCGGGCCTTTTCGGTCTCGTCATAAACTTTCTTTGATGTTTTAACTGAGTTTGCGACCGCGATCATCTTGTCCGTTTGAACGGCTGTAGCGGCCTGCACGGAAGAAGCAGGACTGGATTGCGTTTGCACGGCCCCAACATCCGAATCCCGCCTGTGCCCGGTTTGTTCGACGTTATCCTGTTTGGTTATATTCAGCAAACTGATTTCATCCCCAAAGAAATAAAGGGCCGAAAACAATACAGAGAAACCTAAACAGATAAACACCGCACCAAATATTATTTTTTTCAGATGATATTGTACCATAATCAATTTATATATTTATCAGTCTATGTTTGTATTACACCATAATAACGGGCATGTCAACATGATATACATATATTTCATCTCCACTTCAGCCTCAAAAAGGTATGGTTAATGAAACACACCTGATACACTCAAAAAAAATAAATCAGCGTCAAAAATAAATTCGTTTTCTTTTGCTTTTATCAAATTTTTATGTCATACTTTTTATGAAGAAGGAGGGTTAGATAGCGGAAGCAGTAAAGGCCTATCACCTGTAAAAAAGACACCTTTTATATGAGGTGCCTTTTTTATTTCCTTAATGTCTCCTCTGTAAAGGATATTATGAATCTCTGTTCAACCTTCCTGTCTGAATCATTATTTTCGGCCTAACAATTGAAACATTTTCGTTTTGTAAGCCTCGACCCCGGGTTGATTGAAAGGATTGACCTCAAGCAAATACCCGGTTATCGCAACAGCCTTTTCAAAAAAATAAAATAACTGCCCTAGATTCTTGGCGTCAAAACGTGAGATGGTAATCAACATATTCGGCACGCCCCCTTCAAAATGAGCCATGGCCGTCGCCTGGTAAGCCCGTTTGTTAACATAATCCAAATCTTGGCCAGCCACACAGTTAAAATTATCCATATCCTCATCAGAACCTGGAATAATCATTTCATACCCAGATTCCGTCGCGATCAAAAAGGTCTCAAACATCGTGCGCTCCCCTTCTTGAATAAACTGACCCAGGGAGTGCAAATCAGTCGTAAAGCTGACCGAGGCAGGATAAATACCCTTGCCGTCCTTACCTTCACTCTCACCGAACAACTGCTTCCACCATTCTTCGACAAATGAAAGCCGTTGATAGAACGTCGCTAAAATCTCAATCACCTTGCCTTTTTTGTAGAGCAAATAGCGGGTGATCGCGTATTTATATGCGATATTTTCTTGAATGTCCATCACCGAACAATGCTTTTGTGCCTCGCGCGCCCCTTGAATCAGGCCCCTGATATCGATCCCTGCCATGGCCAACGGCACTAATCCCGCTGGAGTCAAAACAGAAAATCGTCCACCCACATCACTATTGACAGGAAATGTTCGATAGCCTTCCTTTTTGGACATGCTTCGCAAAGCACCTTTTACAGGATTGGTGATGCATATAATCCGTTTTTTCAATTCATCCGCACTATATTTTTCTTTCATGAATTTTAAAATAATGCGAAAGGCCAGCGCCGGTTCTGTTGTTGTTCCTGATTTTGATATAACAACAACAGTTATACGTTTATCCTGAAGCTCCTTCAGCAAATGGAAAAGATATCCGGAACTGAGATTGTTTCCCGCATAATAAACAGGAATTTTTTGTTCGGAAATTAAAAATTCCAACGCCGCGCGCAAGCCGATATAAGAACCGCCGATGCCGATACTGATCACGCAATCTGAATGCTCGCGGACTTCTTCCCCCAATTGAATATATTCATCCAACTGCGCTTCGGTTGTGCGTTCGGGCAGATCCAACCAACCGGTAAATTCCAGGCCTTGCCCCGTCTTATTCTCAAGATGCTCATGCGCTTTAGTGACTTCCGGCAATATAGCGGCATAGTCCTCGGCCTTAACAAACCCGTTTAAATTCTCCGTATTCAATTGAATATCCATTTTTACTATCCTTTCGTTCTACAAACGCTTCCTTATTTTTAAAATCTACGCGTCTTCCTCTATAGCTTTCTCAATAATACCGCCGCCTAAAACACAATCGTCGTGATAAAAAACAACACATTGACCCGGCGTCACCGCTAATTGAGGTTGGGCAAATTCCACTTTAACATGATCAGATGACAACGCGCTTATTTTAGCCGCCATATCTGGGGCATTATATCGAATCCGGACGGAAGCGTCTATCTTTCCTTTAAATGATTTCCCGCTAACAAAACACGCATCCCGGGCGTAAAGACCTTTACGCAATAAACATCCTTTCGGTCCGACATAAACCGTATTTGTTGCCCGGTCCAGCTGATAAACATAAACAGGCACGCCTAAGGCTAATCCTAATTTATCACGCTGGCCAATGGTATAATTGATCAAACCTTTATGTTGCCCGACCACCTCGCCTTTTTCATTCTTAAAGTCCCCGCAGGGATAATTTTCATTCGTTTTACGCACGCCGATAAAATTTTTGTACCCCTGATCAGAAATAAAACAAATATCCTGACTCTCGCTTCGTCGGGCAACACTCTCAAAACCATTCAAACGCGCAACGCCACGGACATCGTCTTTTGTTAACAAACCTAATGGAAACAAAACCCGCGCTAAAACACTTTGAGATAATGTATACAGAAAATAAGACTGGTCTTTCTTCAAATCTTTGGCTTTTTTCAAATGATAAATCTGTTGTTCCTCATCAAAGACCTTATAAACATAATGGCCTGTCGCCAGATAGTCACATTTGAGATCCTCGGCCGCCTTAAGCAACTCACCAAATTTAACATAACGGTTGCACCGGGCACAGGGATTCGGCGTGCGTCCGTTTAAATATTCAGACAAAAAATTCTCAATCACATATTTTTCTAAATAATCACCCATGGCAATCGTGTGATGTTCAATGCCTAATTTTCGGCACATCGATGAAGCCTCCGGGACCGCTTCATCCACGGGACTGTTGGGATTCGTGCCCGCAATAGCTCCGAACGCCATGGTAATCCCCTGAACATCATGGCCTTGCTGCTGAAGTAAAAAAGCGGCCACTGTCGAATCCAGGCCGCCGCTCATGGCAACTAAAACTCTTTTACTTTTTTCCTGCACGGCCAGCTCCTTATTTGTCCTATTCTGTCTCTGATTGTATCGCCTGATATGTCGAATCCAACAACTGATCGATCTCTTGCGTGGATATGCTTAAAGGGGGCATCAACACGATCACATTTCCGAGCGGGCGCAAGATGACACCTTTTTTACGGACGGCCTGGCAAACCCGCGCCCCTATCTTTCGCTCCCAGGGGAAGGGTTCTTTTGTCTGACGATTCCCAACAAGTTCAATGCCGACCATAAACCCTTTTTGACGGATATCACCAACATGTTTTAAGTTTAAAAATTTTTTTAATCTTTTTTCTAAATAGGCAATCTTGGGTTGCAGGCGCTGCAACACCTTTTCTTTCTTAAAAACAGCAATGTTCGCCAATGCTGCCGCGCAACACAAAGGATTACCCGTATAGGTATGTCCATGAAAAAAAGTTTTCCGGTCTTTGTAATCAAACAGAAAGCCGTCAAAAATTTTCTGATTCGTTATTGTCGCGGCAAGGGGCAAGTATCCACCGGTCAGCCCTTTGGCCACACACAAGATATCCGGAACAGCGTTTTCGTGTTCACAAGCAAACATCTTGCCTGTTCGGCCAAAACCAGTGGCAACTTCATCAACGATAAAAATCACATGATGTTTTCGGCAGATCTCTTCCATCCTCGTCAGGACCCCTTGCGGCCAAACAATCATTCCAGCCGCGCCCTGCACAATAGGTTCAACAACAAACGCCGCCAGGGTACGCGCGTTCTCCTTAAAAAATGCGTCCATCTGATCGAGGCATTCAAAGGCGTAGTCAGGGTAGGACTTGCCCTTTGGGGCACGGTAACAGTCCGGGAAGTCGACCTGAAAAGTCTTAAAAATAATTTTCTGATAAACTTTATGAAACAAATCAATCCCGCTGACGCTGACACCGCCGAGGGTATCGCCATGGTAAGAATTCGCTAAGTGCGCAATGCCTGTTTTCTTCTTCTGTCCGATATTCTGCCAGAATTGATAAGCCATCTTAATTGCGATTTCAACGGCAGTGGAACCATTGTCAGAGTAAAAAACTTTTTTTAGGTCAACCGGCGTAATCCGCACCAACTCCCGCGCCAATTCAATCGCCGGGGTGTTTGATAATCCCAATAATGTTGAGTGGCTTAAACGTTTGATCTGCTGTTGCAGCATCTGATCAATCACCGGATGACGATGCCCGTGAACATTAACCCAGAGGCTCGAAACACCATCGAGATAACGGCGCCCCATGCCGTCAATCAAATAACTCCCCTGCGCACGGTCGATCACCAACGGATCTTCCATCAACCATTCCTGCATTTGGGTAAACGGATGCCAGAGATATTCCTGGTCCCACCGTTTCCGCCGTCGACAGATCGCTTTAAGGGTCTTTGATTCTTCGAGAATTTTTTCTATATCAATATGCCGTCGGGTTTCTTTAACAAGGTCGTCCGCTTTTCTGGTTCGAACATTTCTCAAATAAGGAATATTACCCAAAACAGTGACCTGCCCGTGTTCGGCGACTTCATCCGGATTGGTCTTCTCGGCCACTCCCTGTTTTACCCTGGAGGACCGATTAAAAATGATGCCTTTAATCGGTAAAGCATATTGACGGAGCTGCTGAAGTGTTAGCAAAGAGTGATTAATGGTGCCCAAACCTGTCCGGGCGACAACTATAACGTGAGCGTTTAAATCACTGATCAAATCAATCATATAGTAATTCTTCTTGAGGGGGACCATCAGTCCGCCTGCCCCTTCCACAAAAAGGATATCTTTCTCTTCACAAAGCCGCTGGAAACAATCCAGAAGCACGCTGAGGTTAATTTTCATATTTTGACGCTGAAAGGCCAGGTGCGGAGACAATGGTTCCTTAGCAAAGTAAGGATTAATGTCCGTGATATCATCCTCTAACTCCAACTTTTTCTTTAAGAAGGCCGCATCATCGCCGCCGCATTGAAACGGCTTCATAATACCGACACGAAAACCTTCTTGCTGCAGCCTGCGGCTGAGCAAATACGTCACCACAGTTTTTCCGACAGATGTATCTGTGCCGGTAACAAAAAAGACTTTCGTTTTATTCTTCATGACTTATCCTTTGCTTTTTGCCGGCTGCCATTGTCCAACAATAATTTCAAAAGTTGTGTAAACCCGTCGGTCCATCCACCTGTGCCGCCGGCGATAAACGCGGTTCGCCAGATGCAGATGGTCCTTACCGATAAACAACGGATAACAGAGCCCATTCGCCCCAATATTTTTCGTCCAGCGCAAAATAGAAACCAGATCATTGAATGGAATCTTATAATAAAACGTTTTCAGTTCGACTTCAGGATAACCGGCATTAACAAATTTCTGTTCCAGTTGTTTTTGGTCTAACAGCCGCAGTAAAGGATATTTTTGGGTCTGCCCCGTGCGCCACACACAATGTTGCAGTGTGCCAAATATCTCCTGAAAGGTTTGGTAACCGAACACAGAAAAACAAAAACTTCCCCGGGCCGTTAACCGCCCCCGCATGTCCGCCAGAAATCCGGCCCAATCATTGATCCATTGACACGTTAAATTGGAAATAATAACGTCAAAAACGTCTTGCCTGAACGGCAAGGTGTGCGCATCGGCTTGAACGACCGGGCACCCCACATGATTCTTCTTTGCCGTCGCGACCATCCCGGCGGCAAAGTCCAAACCAATAACGAGCGACAACGGATAACGTTTTTTCAATATATGCGACATCCAGCCCGTTCCCATCCCCAGGTCTAATATCGTGTCTGCCTCTGTTAACGGCTGATGATATGTTTTCATCAAATCTTGACCGATTTCACGATGAAAAGGCGTCAGGATGTCATACTGAGAAGCGGCAAAGGAAAACTTTTTCTGGACAATTGTCGACGGACTCATTTTTCCATCCCCTCCTTATCGTGCCGGCTTAAAAAATCTTGTAATAATGAATTAAAGGCATACGGTTGACTTAAAAACGGAAAATGACCGCATTTATCAAAAAAATCGAAACGCGCCCGCGGGCATAACTGCCGTAAAAAATCAACGGTCTTCTTTGTGCAGATGGTATCATGCGTTCCGTTAATAAACTGCACGGGCGCTGTTACCTGCTTGAGAACATCCCGAAAGTCTTCTTGCTCTAAAATATTTAAATAGTCGCATAAAGGTTTTGCCTGCGGATTAACCACGTCGCGCCGAAAACGTTGCAACCAGCGGAAACGCCGTGTGGCCCGCTCTTCTCTGGTGAATAATGACCGGAAAAAAACATTAATAATCGACGGGTAATCGGAGTTCACCTGCGCGTTTAATTTTCGTATCTGAGAAATATCCAAACCATACGGATAGTCTTCAGATTTCGCGAACTTTGGCATGGAACCGACCATCACCAGACTCTTAATCTTATCCGGCATCAGGGCATAAATTTGAAGGGAAAACATGCCGCCCAAAGAACTGCCGATCAATGTCATGGAATCAATCTTAAGATCATCCAGCCAGGCCTTAAAGTCCAGCCCCATAGATTCCATGGGAATAGCCTTCCAGCTGCTTTCACCATGACCGGGCAAATCGACAGACAAGACCCGGTAATGTTCAGAAAAATATTTAATCTGTTGCCGCCATATCCGCCGGTCAACGCCCCAACCATGCAGGAACACCAGGACATCGCCCTGGCCTTTATCATCATAATTCCATGAGATACCGCTTGGTGCCTGGTACTTCGCCATGTATCCCCTCTCTTTCTGTTTCTGTATGCGACTAAACAACACCTAACTCACGGCCGATCCACTGCAGTTTATCAATTAAGACATTCAATTGCTCCTGCGTGTGGGTGGCCATCAGTGTTACACGCAACCGGGCCATATTCGACGGAACAGTGGGCGGCCGAATACAGCTGATATAAATGCCTTCCTTCCATAAACGTTGTGAAAACTCTTGCGCGAGGTGATTATTTCCGATCATGATGGGAATGATCGGCGTTTGGGTTTGCATAATGTTAAAGCCCATGGAGCGCAGGATCAAATGCATAAAAGACGTGTTTTTCCACAATTGTTCACGGCGGGACTCTTCCTGTTGAATCAAATCCATCCCGACAGCTGACGCCGCGGCTACGGCCGGTGGCAGGGCCGTCGTATAAATAAAACTGCGCGCCTTTTGAACAAAAAAATCGATCGTCTCCCGTCGGGCACAGACATACGCGCCAAAAGACCCGACCGCTTTAGACAAGGTTCCCATTTGAATATCGATTGAATGTGAGACCTTGAAATGTTCGGCTAACCCCCGGCCCGTCCGCCCCATAACGCCCAGGGCGTGGGCTTCGTCGATCATGACCGCGCACTCATAACGCTCGGCAAGCGCGACAATCTGGTCCAACGGCGCCAGATCACCGTCCATACTAAAAACACTATCGGTAATGATCACCTTCTTTTTAAAATCCTGATGTTTGGCCAACAAGGCTTCCAGGTGGGTCATGTTATTATGCCGGTAACGGAACAGGTTCGCCTGGCTCAAACGGATCCCGTCGATGATTGAGGCATGGTTCAGTCTATCCGAAAAAATCGCGTCCTTGCGGTCAAACAGACTCGAAATAATGCCAACATTAGCCATGTACCCGGAACCAAAAACCAGGCAGCGTTCCGTTCCTTTAAATAAAGCGATTTTATTTTCCAATTCCTCATGGGCCTTCATATGCCCGCAGACGAGTCTGGAGGCGCCGCTGCCCCAACCCTCCTTGCGCATGCAGGCAATGGCTGCCTCGACCAAACGGTCATCATTTGCTAAACCCAAATAATTATTGGAACAAAAATTCAGGAACATGCGTCCATCGATTTTAATATACGTCGACTGGTCTTCCTCCAGGGTTTTCAACTGGCGATAACGATGGTCCTGTCTGATTTTCTCTAATGTTTGATTGATGTAATCGTTTAAATGATGCATATTGATTTTTATCCCTTACGGTCTTCTTCTATTATTTTTGGGAGATCCATCATATCAGGTTTTGATCAAAGCCTCCGCGACAATATCCCCGCTCATGCGCTTAACGACCACTCCCGTCGCTGTCCGTATAATGAGTCCACCCCATTCATCAATATCGATAGCCTCACCTTCAACGCGGCCGTATTGATCGCTCAATGTGACCTGCTTTCCGGTGGTGGAGGAATACTTTCTCCAGCGCCGCAAAACAGGCGCCGCGCCCTGACTTTTGAAATTATCGTACCAATGCTCATAACGCTCAAGAATGGCTTTCATCAGGTCCAAACGCGACCACTTTGTTTTTGACTCCTGTTTGAGCGACGTGGCCTGTTCAGGCAAATAACGCGCCGGCGTGTTCACGTTCAGCCCCATCCCCACAATCACGAATTTCACATGGTCCATCTCAGCCTGCAGTTCTGTCAGGATCCCCGCGATCTTCTTTTTGTTAAGCAACAGGTCATTCGGCCATTTGATCTGAACCTTCAAGTCCGTCATCGAGCGAACAGCCTCACACATCGCCACGGCACTAAGCAGGGTGACCGGCGCCAGGTTCGTCAGCGGCATCGACGGTCTTAAAATCAAGGACATGTAAATCCCCTGGCCTCCGGGTGAGGCCCAAACGCGGCCCAAACGTCCTTTTCCAGAGGTCTGACTCTCCGCGCAGACCAATGTGCCTTCTTGCGCTCCCTCGAGGCATAAGCGCAAAGCGAGCTGCTGGGTTGAATCTGCCTGCTCCACATGGACAATCCTTCGGCCGAGGCAGGCTGTCCGCAATCCGAATTGAATTTCAGCCGGATAAAGTTTATCCGGAACCGCGACCAGGTTATAACCGCGACGAGGTCTGGCCTCAATCGTATAACCTTCTTGACGCAATTCTTTTATATGCTTCCATATTCCGGCGCGGCTGATATTCAGCTCGCGACTGATCGCCTCTCCGGAAACGTAACCGGGACTGCTTTTAAGGGTATTAATGATCTTGCAACTATTATGCATCCATGACCTCTCTGGTGTTCATAACTTTTGATCATATTATTAATTCTAAGGCCAATTGTCAACCTCTAATCGATATTTAGTTTACAATTGTTTACTCATTGACAAGCGGAATACTCAATGATATATTGTCTAAACTAAAAGGATTGATGGAGCTATACGTGCTAAGCTTTAAGTCACGGTATTTTATTATCGCTTACAGCTTAAAACCTGTGGCTTTTTTCATATTTTTCCCGGGGCTATAGCTCAGCTGGGAGAGCGCTTGAATGGCATTCAAGAGGTCAGGAGTTCGATCCTCCTTAGCTCCACAAATTTTTCTCTTTGGTGATCGATTGGAACCGTTAACAATCGAAACACTGTTGCTCTCTTCAAATCAAAATTATTTTGCCGTTTGTAAAATGATTCCCGCGGCGAACACAAATCAGACTTTGCTGGAGTGGTGGAACTGGTATACACGCTGGTCTCAAAAACCAGTGGGGGCAACTCCATGAGGGTTCGACTCCCTCCTCCAGCACTGTTTTTGCTCTTTCTCGTCGGTAAAATAGCTATCCTACCCCTTTCCGGCACATTTTCTGGCACAAAAATTCATTTGGAAGTGTTACAAAACTACAGGCTTCAGTGGAATGAAGTCATATACTTTTCATTAAAAATGATATAAAATGGCTGTATTATGAGCAGAAGAAAGAAAATCAACATTTCAATTTCTGAGAAAAAATATAAAACTGAAACAGGCGAAAAAATCCCTGAAAGCGACTTTACCCTGAAAAAACAGGCCCTCGCTTGGCATAGACATCCTTTAACAATTTCTCTATTTTCTTTTATCTTTGCTGGTTTAGCCCTAAACATATTTCAAGGAAAAATGAATTACAAAAACAACCTACTAGGAGCTTGTCCGAGAACTAGTTATTTCAAAGGACAACCTTGTTAAAAAACATAAAAA
>JAIORP010000209.1 GCA_021108075.1 Candidatus Omnitrophota bacterium
AATTTAGAAGTAACGGATTCTACAAATAAAAACTAGTTCTCGGACAAGCTCCTAGATCGCCTAACTTAAATCCTTATTCTGAAAGATGGGTAGCTACGGTGAAACGTGAATGCTTACATCATTTTATCGTCTTAGGAAAAATTCATCTTGAACATCTGATTGATGAATTCGTTTACTATTATAATCATCACAGACCGCATTCTTCGTTAGGCAATAAACCTTTGAATAATTTACAAATAAAATTATCTGGTAAAATTAGGGCGAAACCATTCTTAGGGGGATTAATGCATCACTATTATCTGGAATAACAAAATAGTTTTGATAGAAAAATAATTTGCCCAATTCGACGCAGGATTATGTCAACTAGCCTGCTCTAACCCCTTATTCGCAGACATAACCAGCTTGACCTTGTCTGTTAGTTCAAAATATTTAATATAATTTTTCTTCCGAAGTGCCCTATTAGGAATCTGCTAATTTACTGCATACATCTCAAATTTTTCAGGAATTATTTTGGATTCTTTCTCGAACAATTACTGCACAGACAGTTAAATCAAAATATTGCCAGATGAACACCATTCAACCCTGATGGAATAACTATTGCTGGATAGCATATTTTTTTAAAGATATAAGGGCGTGCACTTTTTTTTAAAAACCGCCATAGCGGGTTATGTTTGGAAAATGGGCCTAACTTTTCTTTTCTGCTTAGCGATCACATATTGTCATTTGATATTTATTTTCATTTCCGTTTAAATCTAAAACATGATAACATATAAAAAATTTAGGGGATTACTTCACTTGAGTGTTTCATTTTCGAGAAACCATTCATCAATAGCCGGAATAAATGTATGAATATGTTAAAACAATTTTTCATGTCTTTTTTCGTAATAGTGTTGCTGGCATCCTGCCCTATCGGTGATGTGTGTGCCGCCGCTTCTTCTAATAATTCATCCGCTCGATTCTCGTGGCAATACAGTTATGACAACAAAGGCCGAATGACGACCATAATCAATCCCGCTAAACAGATTACAAAAATCCGTTACACCGAGAATCAACGGGGGCACGTTACCGGTTTGACCCAAGAACTCCCCAATGACCCTAAAGTGAAACACAAATTTGATAAATATGGACGTCGCGTCGAGATGGTCGATGGCGCAGGAACAGTTCGCTACGTTTATGACAAATTTGACCGTCTTTCAAGAGTCCAACGGGATGGTCAGCCACCCATTATTTATAAATACGATACCCTTGATCGAATTAAATCAATCCGCGTTGGGATGCATTTTGAGATAGAATATGAATATGATTATCTTGGGCGCACAAAAAAGATGAAGACTCCGGCGGGAACGATACTATTCAGTTTTAATAGTAAAGACGCTTCTGTTTCGCGTCGTTTGCCTAATGGTATTTCAACGCAGTGGGAACATGGGCCTGACGGACGGCTCTCTTCGATCGCGCATTCCTATTCAGATAACCGTTCTTTAGCGCGGTATCATTTTACTTATCGTCAGGACGGTTTAATGACAACGATAAAAGAATTAACCCCGACAGGAGTTCAGGCTCGGAATTATAAGTATGACTTATCGCAACGTCTTATCGGCGAGACTGAAAATAATCAGCAAGTTGTAGGATTTGATTATGACAAGTTTGGGAATCGGACCATGGTTAAGCAGCCTAAAAGCAAACCCGCCTCCGCTCAATATAACTGGATGGGACAACTTATCAAATATAACGGACAGTCGTGCCAACATGACAAGGCCGGTAACCTGACAACCTGCGCTGGAAGTTCAAAGCTATTCGAGTATACGGACCTTGGATTGCTGAAGTCTGCCCTCTCAAATGTTAGAACCAAAATAAAGTATGAATACAACGGAGATGGTTTTTTGATTCAGCGCACACATGGTTCCGCTAAACAAACATTTATCCCCAATCCTTTCTCTGATATTTGGCAGCCGCTTGTCGCGCGTGATTCCCAGGGGCAGGAAACATATTATATTTGGGACGGACCTACTCTGATAATGACAATCACGGGCCATCAAGTGCAATATTACTTGCATGATCATCTAGGATCAGTACGGCTTGTTACAGACCAACGTGGTGAAATCCTTGAACGCTTGGATTATACTCCTTACGGCAAGCATAAAGTTTCTGCTAAAGGCGGCAACCTTCAACCTGGATTTGCCGGACTCTTTTTTGATCAGGATGCAGATTTATACCTCACCCGCGCAAGAGCCTACGACCCCGTGCTAGGCCGATTTTTACAACCAGATCCCCAGCATCGCGTGCCATTAGGCTCGCAAAAAGATCTGTCGGTCTATGCATATTGTGGAGGCGATGCAATAAATTATGTGGACCGTAATGGATTTGCTCCAGAATTTGTGTATGATTGGTGGAAAGAACAACGTCATTGGCAACTCCCGCATGCTACTCTAGACACAAATATTCGTGAGGTAAAAAGTCATGCGGAGGGTGTTTTAAATAAAAATATTGCCAAACTAGCGACCATGGCATATCCGACACCTATCGTTCAGACTGCACATTATATGTTTAAAAGTATAAAACATTTATCTACTTTGCCAGACTACAGGAGCCGAAACATCCAGAACGCATACGATCTCTCAACAAAAACAAAGAATGCTTCATTTGTGATCAAGTCATTAGCCCTTATTAATCCAGCTATAAGCACTTTTGGGGCGGCGGCACTCCTCGATACAAGTGTCGTTATAGGGAATAGTATTCGAAGTCGAAATATTCAAAACCGAAATATGAATATGATCCGGCTGCCGTTGGGGGAACGAACCGCATCCGCTCGTGGTTCTGAAACTTTAGACCGTTTCTCGGGATACTCCCAAATGAGCGGTGAATCTTTTAGTGCTAGTAGTGCTTGGTCTTTGAACAAATACATGGATCAGGTTGAACTTCATTCGTATTCGAATTCCTGGGCTAAATTAGAACTTAATCGTTATTATCAATTATCTTCCGGCACTCAAATACTAGGTACATTTAACTGGGCTGAAAGACGTGATGAAACGTCGAACTCTCTGTGGCGGAAGAGCTCACGGCGTTTTTCAGGACGAGTTGTTCGCAACGGTCTAGCTCTATCTAGAGCCGTTGATGAATATAATCGCACAGGAAATTTTAATCCTCATAATTGGGAGTCTACGGTTTCGGGTCCTTTAGGTTCAAGTGAGGCACAGCTAAACAATAAGCTACCTGACTATTCTGGTTTCAACGATTCCAAAGTCGGCGGCATCCGTCTTGCCGGCGCTGGCAATGCTTTAAACCACCTCGGCGGGCTTGAAGGCATCGCTATTGATAAAACCAATGGCCGTTTGGTCTTGATCGCCCAGGGAGAACGTCCGGTTAACCTTCCTCCTTTGCGGCTGGATGATGTTGTGACGGTTTTCCGCAGTGTCTATCATTTCGGCGAAGCGCCGAGCGTTACCATTGACCCGAAATCAAACAAAAAAAATGAGAAAGCAATGGTTGTCCGACATGGTTCAGCAACAAAAAATACTTACGTCGGATGGGTCCTTTATGAAGCGGACCGCGTCATGAAGACATATCAGCTCGGGCGGGATAATCGAACAAAAAAGCCAGTTTATTCGAAGGATCCGCTTTATCGGGATTTTTACAAAAACAGCAGAGTGTCCGGTAAAAAAAATTGGGAAAGGTTTTGGATTGTGCCTGCCAGTCAAACACGCACGCAAAGTTCTGCTGCCGATTTAACTGTTCTTGATGTCCCATTGAAGCTGGAGACCGAACCGATGAAATGGGACGGGACAAAACTCGTTACCGACAAGAAAAGAAAACCTTCCAAAGCCGCTAAGAATTATCAGGATTGGTTTACGGCCCGTTATGGCGCCATCGCAAAAGAAGTCCGTTTAAAACCGCCGAAGCATTGCGGATTTGATGAGCCTGTTGCGGTTTTTGAGGAGCTCCGTCGGATTGCTTTGATCACAGGAATAGCTGAGACTTTAAGGGATCAGAATCTTCCCTTCCCTGCCTGGATGAAGGATTATCCGGTCAAACCTTGTTTGTGTGATGAGGAAACCCCGATACTAAAAGTGCAAAAGAAAAATATCAGCTTAGCCGGCGGTGTTCAGTTAGCGGTTAAAGATAAAGACATCATTGTTATGGAAGCTGATCCTACCTCAACCCAACTCGCTCAAATAACTCAGAACAAAATATCGGCTAAGCCGGTCTTGACTTCTGTTTCATTTCAGCATAAAGGAAAAAAATACGATGCTGTTTCAATCCCAGGTTCAAACACAATCAATATCGGGGCAAACATCATGTTCCATACTGATTTAGAAATAGATGCTGCGCAATCAACAGGGATCGCACTGACTCGCCAATTCAACTCCTTTTATGACCCGCGCAGTGTCTTTGGCCGCGGGTGGACATTGGATCTTCCCAAACTAGACACCCTGAGACAACCGGTTAGCCATACGGAAGAAGGTTCAACCTATAAAACTGTATTTGAATTGAGCAGTCCTTTGAATTCTTGGTCAGCGCGTTTTTCGGAGGTCAAAATTGTCCCAGAATATAACCGTGAAATGTTTGTTCCTAATGATACGCAAGATATGGTCGGACTATTTGATACAAAGAATGAAATAACCGGCGCCCCTGTTAGGGAATTAGTTTTTCGGGATGGAAAACGCTGCCAGTTCGATGAGGACGGATACTTTATCGGACGTTTTGACCAGAAAAGTATGGTGGCCTATACAAGAGATAAAAAGCACAATATTGTTTCAATAAAATCGTGGTCATCGAATAAGTTTGCCGCGGGAAATAAGACCCCGGATGCCGAACTTCAACTGACATATGATGAGGCTATTAACAGAGTGAGGCTTATTACTGCCCATTTCCTGAATAATAAAACGCCGGATAAAGCCTATTATTTCTATAATGAGAACGGGCAACTTGACCGGGTCATTGCTTCCGGCGGTAATAAAAAATATACCTACCGGAATGGCTTGATCTCCGGTTATTCAAAGAATGATGAACCGAAGACATCGTTTGAATACAATGAACAAGGCCAAATTGTTAAGGAACATCGTGCTGATGGTGTTAAGGTTGCGTATAAACGGACGACCACCACTTATGGAACAAAAGTTGCCGCAATTAATCCTGAGACAGATCAGGCGATTGAAACAGTTGAGTATGATGCTGATTTTCAACCGCTCCGACAAATTTTTGAGGATGGATCTAATGTCGCCTGGAAGAAAACTAATAAAACGCTTGAAACAACCATCACTCAATCAAATGGGGACTATGCCGTCATGACTGACTCAGCAGAGAACCGTCGCCGAACAATCAAAACATCCGCGGATGTTAGCTACACTTCTGAATATGACCAAGCTGGGCGTCTCGTCAAATCACATCGCGAAGAAGGTCCTACCCTGGAACAAAAGTGGGATTCTAAGGGGCAACTGCGGTCGTCCATCTCAGATGATCATGGTCTCCTTCCTCAGTATAATGGCGAAGGGCACTTAACCGGTTTGATCGTTACCCCGCCGGACCAAGCCCGCACACAACAAGTGCGTGAGTATGTTAAAACAGATTATAACGATAGGGGAATGATAACAAAAATATCTGACGATTCCGGGGCAGAGACACAGATAGAATATGATCAGTCTGGGTTTCCTGTTGTCCTTCGTTCTCAGCGCGGGATGGTTACCTTTGATCGCGATTCCAAGGGCCGGATTCAGGAAGTGGAAACGACATGGGGAGATAGAGAGAAATATGATTATGATCAACAGACTGGCAATCTCCGTAAGATTACCTTACAACAACATGGACAAGGGCAACCATTGGAAGAAGCAAGTATTGAAATGGATAAAAACGGCCAGCTTTCGAAGGTCATTCTTTCCGATGGGGCAACAACAGAATTTGGATATTTCCAGAAAGGGAAACAAGAAGGATTATTAAAGAAGGTTCAAACGCCAAACCAGTTGGCGTTATCTTATGATTATGATGCTTCCTCCCGTCTTACAGATATAGCTATTGGTGCTGATCAAGGTCCCCCGGCTTACCGGATCAAATACAATTATGATTCCAGAGGTCGAATGACGGGCATTTCTTATGCGTTAAATTCAAGCAAGTAAGTTTCCTGAACAAAGCTTGTGAAAATATGATGCATCATTCCTCCCCTTGCAGAATTACATTCAATGAAAGATAAATCAGGGCGCTAAATCTGTTAGTCCCACAAAACTTCCAGCATTCTGTTCAGCTAATAAGCGCATTAAATGTGCAAAGCGGGCCCTGTGTGCTCCCAGGTTCGGATTGTTATATAAGACGGGAAATCCAAACGCATGAATGCGTACCCGGCTTTTTCCTGAAACATCTTTTTTGTTGATTTTAGCGACTTCCTGTAGCACCGCGTCGATATTTCCCCCGGAGAAATCATCTCCAAAGACATACAAACTGATTCGTGCGTCTTTTTTGAAATAAGTCTTAACCGCATGCTCGATACCCTCAACAGGACTGCTATTGCTGAAGCTTTTCCAACTGTGAAGTTGACGAATGACTTCTTTCCTGCGCGCCGGTGTGTCTGGAATCCAGCGTCCGGCATACCCGCTGAACATATATCGTCCCATGTCATTAATGACCTGTATCCCTTTGACATGCGGATAAACGCTTAGGACTTCCTCTACCTTTCTTATGACTTTCGGCCAAGCCGCGGTGAGCATGCTGCCGGATGTGTCTATGACAAAAATGATATATTCACTGTCGACGGGGATTCCGCCAATGACAGCATCCTTTTCGGGTGTTTTCTGTTGTTCTTCACTCAGGAGGCGTTGCATTTCTTCTGTGAGGGATTGCAATACAGATTGCAGTTCATTTTTCAACTGCGCTTGCGCGGTAGCACTTTCAACAGCCGTGTTATTTTGATTTTCTGATAACTTGCTGTTTAATTGTTCAAGCGTTTCATTGATGTCGGCAAGAACAGCTTTCTTGTCATCTAATTCGCTCTGAAGGGCCTGGCTTTTTGTTATTAATTCTTCGCGTTCTTGCTCTATTTGTTTTATGGAACCGCTTAAGTCAGATTTTATATTTTCTAATGTCGCTGGTTCTAAAGCCAGTGAGAGCACGAGAAGCAGGATAATGGCCCCAAACCCGCAGGATATAACGTCGAGAAAAGATAAGCTGAAAACTTCGATTGGGCGGCGGGGTTTTCTCATTAGGGCCAATCCCTCGATGGTGTGATAAAAGATCCATGCGTTTTAATCGCTAATTCCCAGTAAGAGGAAGCAGCTCCCGGGTCACCTTCAATGGGAAACAGCAAGGTGTTAATGGGAACGCCCTCGGGCAATCTTTTCACGGCTAGGTCAAATAATTTCTGACGCTCATCTCCTGAAATCGATTTCGGAATGCTTCTTGTCGACAGAATTTGGGTTGCTCCTTGAGTAGGGAGTCCATCTGTTAAAAGAATGACACTATCTGGTTTCGGATTCATTTTTTTGATAACATCAAAGGCAACATGCAGGCTTGTGCCTCCTTTGGGGCCGATTCTCCGGGCTATAGCGACTGCCTCATCTAAAGAGTTAGGGTCACTTGAATTTAACCATCGTTGCTCACTCCCTTTCACAGCTGGCCAAGCTTTAGTATTGAAGAAGTAGACTTGGAAAGATTTATTAGCTTTAAGATTAGCGACGATCCAATGTAAGGAGCGGACAACACGTAACCATTTCGATGAACGGCGACGAATAGAAGTATCCATAAGCTTCCGGCGGATAACATTGACAAGCGTTTCATCTAGCATGCTGGCAGACACGTCTACCAGGATTAAAGTTCGTTCACCGCCTAATTTTAACCCGGTTAAATATTGTCTTTGGCCCTCGCCGTCGAAACCAATTTGGCTGCCGTCTGTTGCTTGAGAATTCGCTTGAGCTTCTTTTTGTTCCCTTTTTTTCTTCAGCTCAGAAATTTCTTTTTGTATTGCTTCGACTTCTTCTTTATCCTTTTTCGCTTGTTGATCTGCCGTTTCATTGTCTTGGTTGTTTTTACTAATTTCTTTTTTAATGTGTTCCGCTTTACCCCTAAGTTCCCCTTCTTGAAGTTCCACTTCTTTTATTTCTTCACGCAGTTCATCCAGATGAGCGGTCGCATATTCTTTGAGTAATGTGACTCGTTCAATTTCTGCTTTCAGGTCTTTTTGCGCTCCTTCGCGCCTTTGGAGTGTTTGACCGTTGAGGATCATAACTAACAAGACGACAGCGCCAAAACCGCAGCACATTATATCAAGGAAAGCTAGATTGAAACTGGTATAATCCCGAGATTTTTTCAAAACAGACACCTACTAGGTTAGCCCGTAGGCAGTGTTTTTAGACGGCTTATCAGCCATTTGCCACAATATCGCTTTGTATCAAGGACTAGCTCCTCTTGCATCCGCTGGAATTCGTGAATAATAAACATTAAGACTATGCTGATTAATAATGCGACAAAAGTGGAATTAAACGCTACCCCAAGACTTTGCGTGACGCCGGTAATGTCACCTTCCACCGCAAGGTGAGCTTTACTTAGTGCTTCTCCGATCCCTCGGACGGTCCCGATGAATCCCACCGAAGGAATAGCCCACGCAATATAACGTATGATTGAGAGTTCTGATTCTAGACGGTCGGATTCTTCGTCACATAAGGTCTGGACTTCACTGGAAGCATCCTGGATATTTTGCGTTGACGCGAATCTGTCGATGGAACCCAGTAAGACCCGGGGGAGAAGAAAATTCTTCTGCTCCTCGGGTAAAGATTTCAGCCTTTTAGAGATTGGGATTGAGTCGGGAACAGTAATAAATGCCCTTGGAGGAAGATCGATATAATCTGTCTTGAGTTGGTTCTTCTGAAAAAACGAATGGCGGGCTTTAAATCCGAGAATCGCGCAGGCCCACAACATTAAAATAAAGCAGGCTTCTTGTTCAAAATCCTTTAAGACGACATAAAAAGACTTCTTGGGGGAATAATTTTCATTTAATTCCATGTTGACTTTTTCTTCTGCGAGAAATTTATCGGCATTAGGACGGATAATGGCAACATACACCGCATGGACAAGAATAAAAGATATTAATAATGAAAACATTTTTAAAATAAAGTCTGAGGATTGGAACATTTTTATCATTTTGGTTTCCTTATATATCTGTTGGAAATGCAATGGCTTGATCGGCAGACACATCTTCAGATGGGATAAAAGATTTTGGTGTTTGGACGACCTTTTTTTGGGGTTTATTCTTTATCTTTGGGTGTTGTGTTTTGAGCGCCGGATTTTTTTTATTATATTGCTCCTCTGTTGCGGATACACCGCTGCTGATAAATATCCATATAAATATGGTCAAAGATATGAAATAAAGAAATATTTTAATTATTTGTTTGTTTGTCTGCATAACGTGTAATCCTGAAGCCTATATCGTTACGGGATTCTTGAGCATAGTCCCTGTAAGTGAGGCGCAATTCCGTAATACTGCCATGACGCCAACTGGATCCCCGTACAACATGGTATTTCCCTGATTTAGGACCAGCCGGGTCGACTAAAACATCAGACTTGTTACGGGGATAAATGTCATAATAATCATGACACCATTCGGAGACATTTCCGCCCAAGTCATAAAGACCTGCTTGATTTGCCGTAAATTTACCTACAGGTGCAGCAATTCTGTAGTCATCCGAATAATTCTCGATGATAACCGGTAAGTCGCCTTGGGTGCTCGTATCAGCGTAATTTCCGACTTTTGAAGAAGGCGTCCTGTTTTTACCCCACGGATATTTTAAGGCTTCGTCAGTTGCTCGATGCCCTCCTTCGAAACGGGCAACATATGCCCATTCGGCCTCTGTGGGTAAGCGATAACCTATTGTCATCGGTCGTATAGGAACCATCCGGCCCTCCTTCTTTTCATACGCGGGAGGCAATCCGTCCTGTTCACTCAGCCAATTCAAATAAACCGCGGCATCATTCCATTTAACAGATGTAACGGGTTGGTCCGCTTCGTTTAAGTCAAATCCATTTTCACTCCCGGAATTATGGCCGGGACGAAACTTTTGAAATTCCGCATTGGTGACTTCTTTCTCACTGATCCAGAATGATTTCGTTAATTGCACCTTATACTGGGTTTCGTTGCTACGCCGGCCTGATTCTCGTCTGGATGCTCCCATCGTGAAGGTGACAGGAGTGGGTAGGGATATTTCTCTGAGGATGTGGCCTCCTGCTGTTGTCAAACCATATGGCTTTTTTTTCGCATTAACTTGCTTTTCTGTCTGTAATTGAATATTGATTTTTTTCGAAGTATTAACGGCCGGTGTGATTTCAAGTGATTGGGATAGATAGCCTGTTTTGCTAATTTCAATTTGATGCGATGCTACGGTTAAACGTAAACGGCGGGAAGCATTACCCATGTCGAGGCCATCAAGTTTTAATTGAGCGTCTGCTGGTTCACACGTTATAAAAACAATACCATATTCCGGTTTTAATTCGATCTTAAGGGACTGAGTTTTTCCCCTTTCAACACGGACTGACTGAGATTCCACAATAAAGCCGTTCTTTGACAGGCTTAGTTGATGATCTTCTTCTGACGTAATCGCAATTGACGTGGGTGTTTGTCCTCGAAAAATACCATCCAGCATTAAGCGGGCACCTGGAGGATTCGATGTTAAGTCGAGGATACCGTCTAATTTTTGTAAAGTGAATTTTGGAAGTACAATGGAGTCCCCCGCTTCAACTCTAATGTTCTTAACAATGCTTTTCCACCCTTCTTTTCGCAACTCCAATTGATAGTCTCCGCCCATCGGTTTGATCTCTTGAGGTGTTTGTCCGAAAGGCATCCCGCCAAGAAAGATTTCTGCGCCATCTGGATCGCTATGTATCTTCACGTTTCCCCATCCAGGTTTTAATGCCGCCGTAATTGATTGAGCTATCCCCATCCCCTCAATTTCAATCGTTTGAAAGTAGGGTAAATATCGGTCGGCAAGAACTATTAACTCATACTGCCCGGCTAATAAATCAATTGAGGATAATGGAGTCGCGCCCACAATCTTACCATCTATTTTGACTTCAGCGTTGCTGACGGGGTGAGATATGATATTTATTTTACCCGGTAATTTTTGTAGATGTTCTTTTAGCTGTATTTTGCCGCGTGGTTGCACGAGGATGGCTTTATTAAGGTCATGATAACCTTGTTTCGTTGCGATTACATTATATTTTCCTGGAAAGGCTAAATAGCTGTCTCCGATTTTGATCGTTGGTGGAAACCCGGATAATGCGATATTATCAGGAGCAGGAATGACATGAATCTGGATAGACGCTGCGACTAAAACGAAGATAACGCACGATAATAAGAAGATAAAGAGTGCTATTGTTATATTACGAAAACGTGAGTGCGTTTTTGAGTCAGGTAATGGCGCGAATATCTGTGCTGGCGCTGATGATTCTTGTTGAGGCTGAATGGGCCGGACACGTTTTGCCTCGTTTTTAGCAGAATTATCTGATGCTGAAGGTAGCGCTTCTGATTGACTCGTATTTTCCTCAGGGATGCCTTGATCAGAAGAGTTATCGGAGAAATTAGATAGGATGAAAGTATCCATCTCAACAGCCACCTTAAATTTAAAGCGTTCTATCTGAATGAGATCTCCTTCTTCGACCCATATGGATGCTTTAAGGCAATTATTGTTTAATGAGGCTAAATGAGCCTGATGCCCCGGTTGAATATACAGTTGATTATTGTCCAAGCCAAACCAGACGATGGGATCGGCGTTTATAAGTGGCCCCAAAACAAGTTGACCATCAGCTGATAAACCTACGGCTAAAGGTAAATTCGAGTGAGTAAATTGTTCTGACCCGTTTTCAAGGTCAAAGCGTAAAACTGCTTTCAAATTTTCTCCTTGCAAAAAACAGTTATTGTATACTCCTCTGTTGATGCGGGCACCGTAAAGGAGATATTGACATCTCGAAAGCCAGAGCGTGAGCCAACCGCTTTATATTGCCCTGGCAATAACTCTAACCGATGTTCCAGAAAATGGCCTAATGGGCCAATGCGGTAAATGGTGACGTCTGTTAGACTGTCTGACTGCAATAAAACTGGCGTTGGCTGTTCGTAGGCGTGGAGCAGCTCCTTAAGCCTTGATGAGTTTGCGCGAAATTTTGGGCCAACAGAGTTATTTTTAACTGTCATTTGATAAATTTTTGTTGCGTATTCTCTATGCTCTGGAGACTGTAAATCAGATGGATTCGCGATATATTTAAGGATAATACGGTTTAACTCAACAAATTTTTCTGCCCAATATTTTCCTGTTTGAGCATAACCAATATTAGGGTCGATTTCTAGAATTTGCATATATATTTGGACTGCTTCTTCCCAACGTTCGGATTCTTCCAATGTTTGAACTTGTGTTCGCAGGTCTTGAAGCCGATTATTCTTTTCAGCCTCGATCAATTGTTTCTCCAAATCTAAAGACCCCGGATCATTTGGACGGAGTTTCTTCGCGGTGGCAAGTTCTTGTTTTGCTTGAAGGAAGTTCATATTGCTTAACGCGGATATGGCTGCCGTCATGGCACTTTGGTAATCTCGATCATTGATCCGATCATTTACCCTTTGAAGGTGCTCATTGGTTGGTTGGAAGGTATTATCCAATTGAAGTGCGCGTAAATACATCTCCTTTGCTTGGTCTAATTCATTATTTGATTCGAGGGATTTTCCTCGATTGATAATATTGAGGACTTCGGGTAAATTTATCGCACGCTGTAATTTTGCCTGAATTTCTTGATTATTTGAATCGGCTGAAAGTGCGATATTATAATATTGTTGCGCTGTTTTGGAATCAAGTTGGGTAAAAGCAGCGTCACCCGATTGGATTGCGCGCTGGACTCTTAGCGGACGGCTTTGTTCAAGTTGATGAAGTTTATCGATCGTTTCTTGATAATTTTTAGCCGCCTGCGCATATAATTTGTCATTAAGGAATTGGTCAGCTTTTGCGAGAGTTTCTAAGGCTTGCGGATAACTCGTTTCTAAAGTTTCATCCCCCCAAATTTTAACCCCTTGGTTTACTAGACGGGCTAAAAGTTTTAGAGTTTCTTGCAATGAATCTTGGGCCGCTGCAGGGCTTGGGATTGGTTCTTCTTCAAGGGCTTCACTCTGTGGTATTGGTTGCCCTTCATGTGTTGTGGATATCTCTGTTTTAGGTTGGAGCTTCGAATGTTGCAGCGGTATTTCTTCCTCTATCGGCGGTTCTTCAGCTCTTCTGGGGGAAACTGTTGGAAGAAAAACAACCGCTAAAGCAATCATCAGTAGAAGGGTTAGGCTAATCCAAATTTTTATATTGTCATTGGGATGATCTGTTGTCTTAATTTTTTTCTGAGGAGAAAATTTTTGAACGTTAGGATTATCAGGCATAAAAAAAATGATTCCTATGATCAGGGAATACGATCCCACTAATAAAATGGATTAATATTTTCAGAGAAGCATGTTATTCTGGAACAGCAGAGTTGACAGACGAAATTACTGCGCCGGTTTCCAGCTTGTATAGTTTTCCAATAACCTCGCTCCATTGTTGATATTTTGCTTTAGCAGAGCCCGTAAGTTTAATCGTTTCCCCTTCAACTTCAATAATCGTTGGTTCGATGTCCGTCCGAAAAGATACCCCCATCTCCTCCATAGCACGTTTATTTATTTCCGCCTCTTCTGAAATCTTTTGCGCATCAAACATTTCCCTTGCCCCGAATTGAACCGAAGTACTGACTCCCGAGCTGATCACTTCTGAACTCCCGACTAATACGCCGAGTAGGGTAAAAACTAGGGTTCCTAGGACCATTACCGCGGCCCCAATTGATTGATGTTTTCTCTTTTTAGCATCGACTTCACGAATCATATTCATTTCATCAAGGCGAGATTTACGCCAATCATTATATCTGGGAGTCATTTCACGGTGAAGTCCACTGAAATGTTGGTCGATGGTATCCACTAACATATAATCTCGTTCACGCACTCGGCGGATGCGTGCGAGCATTGCATCGTCGTCAGAGGGCAATCGGTCAATCTTAACTATATTTTTTTTGGGATCTTTTTGTAAATATCCTGTGAAGACTTCTGGAGCAAGCCTTTCTGCAAAACTGATCTCAGAAATTTGTCGTATTTCTCGGATTTGTTCAGGAGTTAACGTGTCGAAGTATGCTGCGAGATCATTGGATATTTGGTTATATATATTTTGAAAGATTTCAGAATTATTTTGTAGTTTCCGGTACATATCAGTATCAACGGCCGTGGAATATTTTTTTTCGCGGACCCAATTTCTTCCTGTTGCGTCTCGCGCTTCAATCTTGACTTCCAGAACTTCACCGTTTGATTTAAGGATGCCCCCTGAGACTAATATTTCGTCGCTCGAAGATTCATCGGGGACGACCCGGATTGCGCCCCATTTGCCTGTTTTAAGCATTGTATTTTTTAATTGTGCTGCGATAAAATGACCCTCGGCTTTTCGGATTTCTTCTGACAGTCCTCGTGCCGCATCTTTTTTCTTCGGCAGTTTACCGGGATCGAATATTTTTATTCTCACATCGAGCAAAAGCTCTTCAGGAGTTTCTGTTTCAGCGCGAGTGAGGGGCAATGGGTTCTTATTAACTTTAACTTTGGGGTATGTAGCACATCCTCCGAGAACTAGCGAGGGAATCAAAACAAGCGCTACGCTAGGAAATAGTATTGTGCGCCTTAGCGGAGAGATGCTTTGTGTTTTTTTAATTCGTTCCATAATTTCTCCTTAAGAATTTGATGCGACTCACTTTCCACTTTTTTAACTTTCCGAGCAAACAGCATCATCTACGCCCTTGCCGTGGATTGCACTTTAAAAAATATAAATAAAGCTTTCAAAGTCCCGCTTAAATTATTACCAAACTGAAAAAACAGCCCAACCGAATAACGAGAAAAAAAACAAACTTTTAAAAATAATTATTTACGAGAAGCAGCTTTTTCCTCTTTGTAAGCTTCCCATAATTTCTCTTTTAAAACTGGATCTGTTTCAACCTCTGCGGCTTCCTTTAATTGGCGAGCAAGAATACCATCATCTGCGGTATCTCCGATAGACCCAGGATTAAAATCAGGGAGTTTGCCCTCTTTTCTCATCCCAGGACCTGCGCCGGGCTCAGCTTCCCACTGCGGCGGTTCAGCTTCAGCATTAAATGGATCAGAGGAACTGCCGGAGGGATTAACGGATGCTCCATTCTCATTTCCAGCGGCCAAATCACTTTCTTGATTGGACATCCCATCGTTGCTCCAACCGTTATTAGACTGGTCGGGCATCTGACTCTGATTTAAGGTTGGCTGTTGCTGCAGAATCATTCCGTCAAAATCTGCTTCAAGCTTTCTTAACTGTTCTGAAAGTAAATCCGCTTTTTCTTCAAAGGTTGTTTCTCTTTTGATGCTCAATGTGTCGGGAAGGCTATGGGGGTAAGGATTGTCTTCCTCTTTAACTTGAGCACAATCTACCCCATGAAGATTTGCGTCGCCGCCTAGCTGACGCACGGCTTCACAACCTTCAAAGACCGAATATTTTAAATCAGCAACAAAGGAGGCAAACTCATCTAAATCGGTTTCGGACACATCAGGTTTTTTACTTAGTTCTCGGTATTCTGCGTCATTTATTCTCCAGGCTTGATCAGAGGCTTGCAACTCATTTATTGCTCTTGATAAATCTAAAGATGGATCATTATTGTTGGATACGGCAGAAGCATTTCTGATGACAAAAAAAGAAATGCTGAGAAGAAGAATTGACATGCGTAAATTTTTAATAAATATAGACATAATATTCTCTAATAACCATTGTTGCTTAAAAAATTAGCAAAATTTTTATACCTTCATATCATCTCTGTATCTTAGACGAATTTACAACTGTTTTCCCATTAAATATAAAATATAATTTTTTGTGAATTAAAAGATTGAGACGATAAAAATAATAAATAACAAACCAAAGCATTTAAAACACTTACAGTTATAAAAAAATTACAAAATTACTGTAAAAGAATATTATATTTATATAAGGATAAATGTCAAATTTAAGGTTGCTATTTCAAATCGGCCTTCGAAGGTTGTGGTTCTTATTGTCCGAATGTGTTTATTTTTTTCGGTTTTGGTAATTTTTTTGTGAACATGTCTCAAGGTAATTTTTCTGGAACAATATTTTCCCTTAATTTGGGTCCTCTTTTCATCTGAAATGATCTAAAAATTAGCCCTTTGACTGTGTCCAAGCCTAAAAGTTATATTTTACTTTATTATGAAGTAATGTATAATATTTATAAAATTTATGAAGGTCAAACCGTTTAATTTCGCTTTTATACGTGAAGGCAACATCACAGTGTCATTATAGAATATTTTCACATATAAGATGACTTCAGACGTTTTTATCTGTTGGGGGACAGAAATACCCTATCATAACAAATCATATTAAATTAACCATACCGATCATCATTCATAGAAAAAGGAATAATTATGAAAACACAAGCTTGTTGTTTACTGATCATTGTTTTATTTTTATCAGGATGTAGTACTTTTGTTGTTCCGCGCGTCACCACTTTTGAACCAACCCAGGAAAAATTTGATAAGGCTGCAAATGTCGTGATATCAGAAGAGCATCTAAAAGAAAAAGAACATGTTCATTTTGGTTTAGCCGGGTTTCTTGCCCCTGTCAGCGTCAGGGTGGGAGACACAATGGTACAACATGCTTTGAGTAACTTTTCTAACATATTCCGTGAAGTGAAGCTCAATGATACTAGTCAACCTAGTCCTGATAGCGTAACGGTCCAATTGGAAACAGAGCGATTTGAAGTTATTGGATTATCTTGGCATGCAACTCTAGACCTAAAAATGAGGGTGTTAAATAGCAACGATAAGAATATTTTTGAAAAAAATTATCATGTTGAAGGTTCAAGGCATAGCATGTTGTTTAACAATGAATTTGAGCAGCAAATTCATGTAAAGTTAACAACAGAAGAAGCTTTTATTCAAGTCTTTAGCGAAATCACTGATGATTTACGTCATCTTAAGTTAGATGACTAGAGATTTTGAATTAATTTATGTTTTTATGGTCATTGAAAAGGAATCCGTGAAGAAATGAAAATTATAAAAATTTTGTCGTTTCTTCTAATTCTTTGTATTGCGAATGGTTGTACGACAACACAAACAAAATATCATCGGGCGGTTGTCCGGAAAAATTATTCACAATTAAGAGAATTAGACAACCCACAAACAATTAATCAATATAACAGTTCAGGACAGGCGCCCATACATCTTGCGATCATTCAAAATGACATTGAAGCAGTCAAAGAATTAATCGCTGAAAAAGCGGATGTTAACATTCCTCAAAAAACATTTTTGCACGAAACCCCCCTTTTTGTTTTGTTGTCTTCTCCTGAACCGAATTGTCATATTGCTAAATTGCTTATAGAGAACGGTGCAAATGTTAACGCACAGCTCTCTGACGGAAAGACGCCATTGTTAGTCAGTTTGGAAAAAAATAATATTGATTTAGTTGAAATTCTGGTCAATCATGGTGCAGATGTGAATATTCAATATCATACAGGCTGGTCTGCCCTCCATGTTGGGGCCGCTCAGAACAATATGAGCGCTGTGGACATCTTATGCAAGAACGGAGCAAATGTTAATCTTACCGGCAAGCAGAATGAAACTCCGTTAGCTGTCGCCGTGGCAAAGGAAAACACAAAAATCGTAGATTCGTTGCTTTTATATGGAGCAGATCCAAATATTTGTCCGCATAATAAAAAAGATTATTATGGAAAACTTCTCTATAGCGATGATCTTACTATCGCGAATCAACTCCTATCTCATCCTCACTTCAAATTGCCGGACGACTTTCCTCAGCATGAATTGTTCTTTCGCGCCTTTGAACTGCAGAATCAAGACTTTTTATCTAAATTGTTTCAGTTAGAGTTCTCCCCCACCCCTGAGATTAAGAATACTTTTGCTCCTATTCATCTTATTGCGATTAAAGGAAACATTGAGTGGTTAGATCGCTTTTTGAACGAAAATGCCGACATTAATGTTGAGGATGAGTATGGTCATAATGCTTTATTTTTTGCAATGTATAACGATTTTCCAGATGTCGCCAAGAAACTCATTTTGAATGGATCTAAGTTGGTCGAGTTTTATGCTCCCCCGGATTATTCTTTTATTACAGCAAAAACATTTGTTCTCATCGCAGAGAATTCAGACATTCAAAATCAATATGATCGAAAAACGGCCTATAAAAAGGCAGCTGAGGCGTTTGAAATAGCCGAGAAGAATTATGCTGACTTTTATAAAAAATCAGATAAAGATCTTGGAAAAGCAAAACTAAACAATTTGCTTAAAAAAGTCGCAATTGTAACACTTCAAGCCGCTCTCACCGCTGGGCAAAATTATTCGGGACAGTATCAACCTAATTCAAATATGCAGATACATAATTTGAATCAAACAAATTCGAGCAGGTCGCGAATAAACCGTTATCACATGAATAAGGGATCTGATGAAAATTTGCCGAATGCTTCAGAGGGCTCAACACCATCCTCTTCTTTGTTTAATTTTGCAGATACAACATACATAGAGTCTCAACGGGATTTAATAAAAATCAAATATGAGAGTGCGAGAAAGAATCATAAAGAAATTTTAGAAATCATTAAATCACAAGAATAAATATTTCTTACGCTAAAAATAAATAACAAGAGAGGAAAATATGATGGTAAAACGTTTGTTTGGATTAGTTGTGCTTTGTCTCATTTGTTCGTCCTGTGCTACGACGACGTACCTATCTAAGGAAGAACGGGACGAAAGTCTTCAGTTTCGTCCTGAGCAAGGAATGGCAAACTTGTATATAACACTAAAAAGTCGTGCTTTGGGACATACGATTAAGAATCATTTTTATGTCATTGATTCAAGTGATGTTGCTTATTATTCCGAGATAACGTTTGGGTCATTTGCTCATTTTCAGCTGGAACCGGGTGAATACACGATCATATCTGGTCGTCAATCCGCTAAAATTGTGTTAGAAAGCGATGAGAATCATTATTATGAATTTTTGAGACGAATCTATAAAAATAAAGCTGAAAAGATGTTAGCTAAGCAAAATAGGGTTCCCACCCACACCCTCGTTAAAAAGAAATTCAATAAAACTTGGGCTTTATTAAATTATGGGATGGAATACTCTAATGTCATTAATATCATCCCAGGGCTGGATAAAAGAGGTAACCCTAAAATTATAAATGAGAAAAAAAAGGGCGACATTCTTCTGACTCTCGATGAAGGACTAATGGTTTTCAAGGAATATAAATTGAAGAATTGGTCATTAACGGTTTCCAAAGATAAGATTTTTTATATCGGGGATAATTTCGTTACGTTTAATAATTAGATCATACGGGAGAACAATCATGAAAAATATGACGTTGGCCATTTTAATACTTGTTTTGTTCACTAATTCAGGTTGTTCAGTCGCAATGGCCTTGAAGGGTACAAGAAAAAAAGATACCGCCTCATTATCAATCGGAACAGCCAGAACGACAGTTCTTAAGACATTAGGCGACCCCGCGGAAACTAAAGAAACTCCGGCGGGACTTATAGATATCTTTAACTATACTGTTGATGACAAATCTAGTCCTGGGCGAGCGTTTGGTCATCTATTCATGGATGTGTTCTCTTTCTTTTTATGGGAACTGCATAGCACTGAATATGAGTCGACGAGAGGGACCTATGAAACGATAAAAGTGGAATATGATCAAGATAATAATGTTGTGAGAATGTATCAGGAGAAATAGCCACTACGTTTTTAAGCTAACAGAGGTCGCTTCATTCAAGTTTTAGATAAGTCTCAGAATTGTATCCCGATCGTTTGTTTTAAGAGATCGTATGGGTGCGGTACGATAGAAAATGGAGTTGGTGTCATATTCAAAGAATTTCTATGAAGTCTTCGGCCCTTCTTTGCCGTTCAATAGATATTATTATTGATATGTAGAAACTTCATACACAAGGAGCATGTATTGTTCCGGTTGAGGCTTTTCCCTGTCAAATATCTCTATAGCGGAGTAGCGCCATTTGTTGCGGATTTATTTACCTCGGCACTTGCCTCCACGGTTGTCTTTCACTTAAAACCATTGGCGACCCTCTTTTTGGATTCGATTTCTCCAACCTCACTATCGCATAACAGTATTTTTTAAATTTAATTTTTTCACTATGAAATATGCACAATGTCACACCATACGTCTATTCGTCTTTCGATTTAACACAAGTATAAATTTTTATAGCCGTATTTCCCCCATCAAAGCAGCCCATCACTTGTTGATGTTTTTTTGATTGATCTTTGCTTATTCGGGCCCGCTCTTGGCACCACTTCTTTTGTTTTTCTAATTTTTTTGTATCGTTGCTTCTATCAATTTTATGGCTGGAAAAACTGCTTGAGAAACTTGGAGAAGGAGGTGCGTAATAAGATTCATACGAATCTAAAGCTTTATAGTAACCTGCTGTGCCGGTGCCACTTGACGAGGCCTCGGTTAAGGCGGCTATCTGTGCATGACTTTTGCGATTACTGGGTGATTGATAGGTCTGGGCTGTCTCCAATACTTGTCCTAGCAACCAGATCATGAGATTATAACACAGTTAAAATTGAGTAACACTCGAAATTAGTTTTTGAGAAAAAACCGCAAAGGAGTGTTACCATGAAAGTGATCAAATCCAAGAAGAATTACCCCAGCAAATCGAATCAATCCAATCAAAAAAGACCAAATAAAACTGCGAACCGTTATCCGTTTGAGTTCAGACTGCGGGCTGTCCGGCTTTATGAGCAAGAACAATACAGCTTTGATTTTATCAGCAACCAGCTGGGTGTCAGCAAGTCAACCATTGGAAAATGGGTCAAACGACATCGGGAACAGGGTGAAGCTGGCCTTCGCCCCCAACGAGGTCAAAAAAGGTCCCGTCAAATAAGCGACACAATCAAGAATGAAATCATCCGGGTCAAAAAGAACAACAAACTATTTGGAAGCAAGCGCATCTCTGACTTCCTCCGACGAATTTGTTTTATCAAGGCGAGCCCGGAGACCGTCCGGACTCATTAATCGACACAAAACGTCTAAGACCCAAGCGATCAACATCGGGAAGCCCTTATGCATTTGAGAAAGGGAAAAGACTCCAAACGATTGAATATCACCACGACCAATTATTCATGCAACGGAAAGGAAATGAAGAAGATCTTTTTGAAGACACCCAAGATATCGCTTCTCTTTTATATAAATTTATCCATCATGCAGATACTGAAGAGATATTTGTCGCTAATTTCAACTATTCTAGAGAGATATATTTCCTAATCGGGAAGCAGGTGTCCTTAAAGGGGAAACCGAAAAAAGAGATGTCATTGATTAGAGCTAAATTGTTTAGCGCAAAGAAGGATACGACTATTGATGTAGATATTTATTATATTCAGCAAAACAACAAAAATATCCCTGTACGGATCGAATTGCAGACCAAACCGTTCAAGACAATCTTATCGCTGGTGAAGAAAAAAGATGAATAGGGTCTTATATCTTATGCACATGAATACATTGTCCGGTCTTTGAAGCAGTTTTCTATCGCTGTAACAATCCCTTATTCAAGATGAAGCATGTAGTAGCGTCCAAAGCCCCTGACGAAAAAAATAGAACTTAAGTTACTGAGATTAAACGAGCAGAAAGGAACTATACTATTATTTCAGAGGATATCATATTTGGGATTATCAATAACTTCATTAGCAACGATTTTTTGAATATTCCTTATAACATCTTCTTCAATGTTATAAAACTCAAAAACAATTACTAATGCATCAAATAAATAATTTATATATGGCACCAATTGCTCTTCATTCTTTACGATTAATTCATAAGGTAGCCATAGTCCCCAATTTATAACTTTATTCCTTTTATCAAAATCAGGACCCTTGACTTCAACTCTTTTAGTCGTACTATTTGTTGAAATTATTAAACCTAAAAAAAGGTCCTTATCTTTTTCGTCGAAATGATAAGGTTGCATCACATGTTCTTCTAATTTTTGCCGTATTAATTTTCTTACCTTAAAAGATATAGAAAATTCGCAACCCTGCTCAAGATATAAGCTACTTATTGTAAGTTTCATAAAATAATACTATAAAGTTATTTTAATAGAAAAAAATGTCCTGGATTTAGACGTGACAACTCTCCAGTTACATGTAACATGTTTTTAATATATGAAATTTCTATTTGTTTGATAGAATAGGTACTTATGCTTGGATGTTCATATATAATCCTACCAGTAATGTCAGACCCTGAAAATATCTTGTTTAATCTATTTAATTGACTTTGCAAACGAACGGGAAAGCCTGATTTAGACATATTAGTCATATCTGCTTTCCCGTACTTAAAAAGGACTGAATCCATTTCTATTTCATATATAGCTTGATGTCCAATGTAAGAATTCGAATTCTTATGTATGGAAACATCATCCAAAGAGGATAAAGTTTTATCCAAAACCGAAGCGGTATTGGATGCCTGTTGCCTCAAAGCATTGCTCACTGTTATACCGGAAGCTGCAGTAAAAATACCTCCAACTCCTGCATCCAACCAATCAGAAACACCTTCCGAGGCACCCATCAACTGGAAACCCTGACTGGTTGCTGTCCGATGCCTCTCTCCAGTCCAGGACGTACTCCAACCAGCCACTGCATGGTCCATTCCATGGGCAAAAGTTATGCCACCGAGAACAGATCCAATACCTGTCCAACTGAATAGCCCTCCTGCATAAAGGCCTAATGCTACTTCACCAGCACCACCAACAAGAGCACCTAATTCTCTTTCGAACAAATTAAAATCATCTTCCCATGATGAAAAGTAATTCCAATCTTCATAACTCCAACTGTAGAAACTCGTTGTATGCCCGCTCGGATCCACATACTTCAACGGATTATTCAGCACATACGTGTACCGGTTATAGTTCTGTGTATCGTTCGGATCAGGCACGATAGTATCAGCCTGGGTAAAGCGACCCAACTCCGGATCGTAGTAACGGGCATTGTAGAAATATAACTCCGTCTCTTGGTCCAGATACTGATCGGTGTAGTAGTAAGACGCTATTTCCGCCGCGCTGCCGAAGTAATCATGATAGCTGATCTTGCCATACGGCTCATACCAGACTTCCTCCTGTTTAAAGCCTTCGCCGTTGGTGCGGATATTCAAACCCCCGAGATGATCACTGTGGTAAAAATGTTGAAATCCGTCACGCACGGTTGCGACACGGGTTGATCCCATAAAAACCGCTGTGCTGACGTGATCGTTGGTCTCTTCATACAAACTGCCGACAAAAACTGTCGTCAATCCGTCCGTAAAGACACTGCTGCCGCCTATGCCAAAGAGCGAACCGAAAGACATCTTATTATGCACCAGATATCCTTCAGCACCCACAAAGTAATTGTGGTGTTGATCAACTTCGATATTATACACCCGCACCTGATGGGGCACGTCTATTTTCTGAAGGAATTCGATCGCACGGTCGGTTAAATCCATCCCAAGCAGCGGATCATCCATCGACAGCTTGCCGATCCTGCGCCATTCACCTTGGGTGTAATCGATTTTCTTGACCCGACCGTCATCACCGTCATAGGCGTATTCAGCAATGGTATCATTATTCTAACTGCTAAAAAATAACTATAAAAATAAATGCTTCATAGAATAATTCTCCCTATCGACCAATCAGGGGTCCCTTTTTTCGTCGTCTTTTTTTATGCCGTGAAATTGTCCAGGGCTAACAGCGTGTTGAGGAAATCTGAGGGCGGCGGGATATTTTTATACAGGCGTTTGATCCGGTTCCCCAGCTGGCAAATGATTTCATAATTTATGGTTCGCGCGTGAGCGGCTAATTCGTCAGCCGTAATCACCCCGGTCTTGTCCTTCCCCAGAATCGTCACCGGTGTTCCAACTTTTAATGTCCGTTTATATTTTAATTGAACAGCCGAAAGGTCAATGATGATCTGGTTCATGGTCACATTGCCGATCACAGGACAACGGACACCTTTGACCAGGACATCGGCTTTATTGGAAAGACAACGGAAGTAACCATCACTATACCCTATAGAAATAATCGCCACAGGGATGTCTTCTTTGGCCTTAAACGTATGCCCGTAGCTGACCCCATGCCCTTTCTTGATCGTCTTGATGAAAATGATCCGAGATCTGACCGTCATCGCCGGTTTCAATTTAATCTTCGCGGACAACCTGGGATCGGGATACAGGCCGTAAATCATTAATCCCGGTCGCACCAAATTCAGCACATGTGTTTGATAACCGACTAATCCCATGCTGTTCGCGCCATGGATGAACGGGATAACCATACCTTTTTGATCCAACCGGGTCACCAGATCACACAATTGTTGTATTTGCATTTGTGTAAACGACCGGTCCGTGTCAGCGACGGGAAAATGAGTATAAATACCCTGAATGGTCAGATGACGCAGTTTAAAAAGACTTTGAACAAATTCAAAAGCATCCCTGTGCCAAATGCCTAATCGGCCCATCCCGGTATCTACCTTGACATGAATATTAATCCTGCGTTTCTTCCGTTGGGCGTACGCGTTGAGACCCCGGGCGATGGGCAGAGAACCCACGGTTGGAATAAACCGATAATCACCGATACAGGGAATATGGTCTGCCAGGGTGCTTTCAAATAATAAAATCGGCTTTTTAATGCCTAAACGCCTGAGTCGCATCCCTTCAAAAATATTTGACACTCCGAAAAAATCGACTGTCTCGTCATCCAACAATAACGCGACTTTTTCCATTCCATGCCCGTAAGCATCCGCCTTGATGACAGCAAGAATATGCGTGTGCGAGAATGCATGTTTCGGTTTATTTTTCCGTGTGGGCAAATAAAATTTGTTTTGATCGACGATTCGTCTTATCTGACGGATATTGTGACGAATCGCTGCCATATCAATTTCAGCCCAGGTCAATAAGGAGAGATCTCGTTTAGACATAAATAAACTCTGATGATTATTTCTTTTTCTTCGGTCGAATTTGACAATCCTGTGGATATAAATACAATGGGACAATATTATCAACATCTTCCCATTGCCGCGCTTTAAAGCGGCCCCATAACAACTCCCCCAAAATTCTTGCGTGGGGATGCCAGGCGGATTCCCGCGTGAAGGAGCTCTGAATGTTCTTACTCGACTCTACTTCCGGCCGGCACACTGTGATTCCATCACCTGTAAAATGAATATCACCCTTTAAACGTTTTAATATGTCCTGAATGGAACTTAAGGCATATTCCGAGCGGGAACGGCACTGCCCGTCATGATAGTCATACGAACAGGTATACAGCAATTGCCGCCGGGCATCACACATGACACACACAATCCCGTCAGAACAGCCGGACTGACGCGCCAGGACATCCAGGCTTGAAACAGCAACGACAGGTTTGTTTTGAGCTGTCGCCAGCCCTTTTATCGTTGCCAGTCCAATCCGTAAGCCCGTAAAAGAACCCGGTCCGGATCCCACTCCGAATCCATCAAAATCATTCAGGGTTAAACCGCTCATTTTTGTTATCTCAAGAATGGACGGCATAATCGTGGACGACAGGATTTTCCGCGCGGGTTTATGGCGAAACCGTCTGACTTGACCGGCGATAACAACAGCGAGGCTTAAATATTTGGATGACGTATCCAGGCATAATATTTTCATAACAATTTATTTTAGCTCAACCTTATCTTCCTGAATATGATTAAAAAAATCCTGATAACTCTTCCCGACGATGGACACAAAAATGCGGCGGCGGTCCCGCGCAACATGTTTAAATTCAATCTTTATGTAATCTGTCGGCATAAACGGGCCAAAGCGCTCAGGCCATTCAACCAGAGCGACCCCTTCGCCAAAAACAAACTCTTCATAACCAAGGCCCATCACTTGTTGGGGATCCTCGAGGCGGTACAGATCGAGGTGGTAGACCGGCAACTTACCCTGATAGACATTCATCAGGGTAAAAGACGGACTGTGCACTTTGTTTGCCGGTATCTTCAACCCTTTCGCGAGGCCTTTCACAAAGGTCGTTTTACCGCTGCCCAAATCCCCGAACAAACAAACAATAGTGGCTGCCCGCATGTACGCGGCGAATGACCGGCCCAGATTCATCGTCGCCCGGCTGTTGTTCGATCGAAATGTCAGCACAGTTTTTTTAGACATCTTATTACACGCGTAAAATGCTCATGATATAAAAAATACCAGGCGCGTTAATTAAAAAAATGATGAAAAAATTAGTCAAAATTGGACACTGAAAAGAAAAGCAGAATCGGATTTGGTATAAACAGACAACCTCTATTCATGATTACCAACTAAAAATGATTAAACCCCTCCACCTTTAAAGTCCTGGGCTGCCCATTTTTATCCAACAACACGAAGCCTTCCTTCTTATCGATAATCTTACCGATCTCACCAAAGAAAAACTTGGCTCGCATCTGGTTCTTTACCCGCTTCGCGCGGTCAGCCGGCAGGGTAAAAAGAAGCTCGTAATCTTCCCCATCCGTCAAGGCCTGATGGACCGTTGCCTTCCGGTTGCGGGGGATTTTATCTTCATAAACAACAGCCCCGACTCCGCTCTCTTTCATGATATGACTGAGATCGCTACCAAGGCCGTCGGAAATATCGATCATCGATGTCGGCTTAAATTTACCAACGATATATTGCGATTCCATGACGCGTGGAATAAATTTTAAATGATGCCCGCTTTGATAGGAACGGCCCAACAGGCCCGTGACAAATATCACATCATCTTTTCTCGCTCCTGAGCGATAAACAATTTCTGATTCTTTCGCTTCCCCCAGTAAAGTGACATTGATGATCAATTTCCTGCTCTTAACAGTATCCCCGCCGACAATACACGTTCCGAACTTGACAGCAATTTCATTCATGCCGGCATACAATTGATTGACGAACGGCATTTCAACGTCACCTGAAATCCCTATCGAAACAACCGCGTATTTAGGAAGGCCGCCCATCGCGGCAACGTCGCTCATGCTACAGGCAATCGCCTTGTGCCCAATCGCCTTGGGTGAATGGTCTTTCGTGAAATGCACATCTTCAACGAGCATGTCCGTCGTGTAAAGCAATCGTTTACTCGATCCTGGAATCGTGATAACGGCCGCGTCATCTCCGGCTCCTTTTTGAACAAAACGGGTTGTCTTCAAATCTTTGCGTATTCGATCAATGAGTCCCCATTCACCAATCTCGGATATTTTCTTAGGCATATTTTTCCCCAATTTAATAAATTATCTCCGGAAGCTGCTTACCCCGACAAAACAACTTTAATATTCTTCTTATTAACCGGTCTAACCAACCCTTTTTCCGTGACAATCGCGGTAATAAGCTTATGCGGAGTCACATCAAACGCTGGATTATAAACCTGGACTTGTTCCGGCGCTGTTTGTGCCGTTCCAAAACCAAGTACTTCTTTTTTATCCCTTTCTTCAATAGGTATCTGATCGCCATTTGACAACTTCATATCAAACGTCGTCTGCGGCGCGACGATATAAAAAGGAACGCGATGGTATTTCGCTAAAACCGCGTGTTAGCGGTATCCCCGTTCAAGGCAATGCGGTCAGCACCGGCGAAGACCATGTCTATTTGACCCTGTTTCATCAATGTTGCCGCCATACTGTCACAAATCAGGGTCGTGTTTATTCTGGAGCGCAACAATTCCCAGGTTGTTAACCGGGCACCTTGCAATAAAGGCCGCGTTTCACAGGCAAAAACTTTAAAATCCTTTTTTTGATTCTTTGCCGAATAAAAAACACCCAGGGCCGTGCCAAAATCAGCCGTGGCCAACGCGCCGGCATTGCACACGGTCATCGCGGTTTGACCTGAACGGATCAAAGCCGCGCCGTGTTCCCCCATCTGACGACAGACACGCTGATCTTGTTTATAAATTTCCATAGCCGCTTTTTCTAATGCCTTTATAATTTGTGGAACCTTTTGGCGCTGATGACTGATAGCGACAATCTTCATCTGATCCAGGGCGTTAAACAAATTCACGGCTGTCGGCCGTGATGTGCTGATATAACGCGCGCATTTAAATATATGTTTGATAAGCTCAATAGAATCCTGGCCATTAAATCCCTTCGCGCCGAGCACCACACCAAACGCCGCGGCAATACCCAATGCCGGGGCCCCGCGCACGCTTAAACGTTTAATAGCCGCCCACAATGTTTCCACGTCACGACAATAAATATACTCTAATTTATGCGGCAGCTTTGTTTGATCAATGATCTTAACACATCCTTTAGACCACCTGATTGTCGCTGGCAGAGAAACTGACATACATGATCCTTTCATTGGGCTTTTGGCATTTCCAGACGAGGAAATAAAGCGTCATGCGATTCTAATTGGAATCCGGGTTTAAGCCCGCCCCAATCGGAATCGAGAAGCCCGTCTCCGGTCAGGATCCGATTCATCTGTTCACACTTTTTCGGCATCACAGGAGCTAAATGAACGGCACAGACACGCAAGACTTCACCCGCGGTGTATAATATCGTTCCGGCGCGGGCCAGATCTTCCTTAGCGACTTTCCACGGCGCCTGCTGTTCCATATATTTATTCACACCGCGGACAACCTGTAATATCTCTTCAATTGCTTCATGGAGCCTGTATTTTTCAATCAGCCCGGGAACAATATCATTTAACTTTTCAGCGGTTGACTTAATCCGGTCTTCCGCTTCGGTGTTCTTATCGACCGCCGGAATCGTTTTATTGAAATACTTACCGATTAATCCGGAAACCCTGTTTAACAAATTTCCAAAGTCATTGGCAAGGTCGCTGTTATACCTTTTAATAAACGACTCCATCGTAAATCTCGCGTCCTGGCCCAGGACCATTTCCCTCATCAGATAATAACGGACACAATCAACGCCATACTCGTCCACTAAATCAAGCGGACTGACCACATTCCCCAGGGACTTACTCATTTTTGATTCTCCCATCAACCACCATCCATGAGCGAAAATGGTTTCAGGAAGCGGCAACTCTAACGAGAACAGCATCGTTGACCAATAAACAGCGTGGGTCGTTAAAATGTCTTTACCGATAAGGTGCACAGAAGCGGGCCACCATTTATTAAATTTCGCGTCATCCGTTAAATAAGCTACACCTGAAATATAATTGATCAAGGCGTCGAACCAAACATACGTCACATAATCTTTATCAAAAGGCAATTCGATCCCCCAGTCCATCCGTGTTTTTGGACGGGAAATGCAAAGATCACTTAAAGGTTGCTTTAAAAAACCCAATATTTCATTCTTTCGGCTATCTGGTTGCAAAAAACCGGGGTGTCCGTCAATATGCTGGATCAACCGCTCTTGATACTGGCCCATTTTAAAGAACCAATTGCGTTCTTTAAGTTTTTTAACATCTCTGAAATCACCGGAATCTTTCTCCGTCTCGGTAATAAATCTTTCTTCTGACACAGAGTACCAGCCTTCATATTCAGCCATGTAAATATCGCCTTTGTCGTAAACTTTTTGTAATATGCTCTGAACAACATTTTTATGGCGCGGTTGTGTCGTGCGGATAAAATCATCATATTGAATTTCTAGCTTTTCCCAGAGGTTAATGAATCTGGGGGATAAATCATCACAATGCGCCTGGGGATCCATCCCCCTGGACTCCGCCGCTTGCTGAACTTTCTGGCCATGTTCATCCAACCCCGTTAAAAAGAAACTCCTGTCTTCTTTCCTTTCGGAATTGGACATTTTATGAAAGCGCGTTAAGACATCCGCCAAAATCGTCGTGTACGCGTGCCCGATATGGGGTTTATCATTCACATAGTAAATAGGCGTTGTCACATAAAACTTCTTATCCATAAATCTATCCCTTTATTCTATTGCTGGATTTTTATTTCCTTCTTCTGTTACAGGGGCTTCTCTCGCTTCTTTCTTTTCTTCGTCCTTAGAGGGGAACTCGATCTTAACAAGTTTGCCCTCGTTCAATTCAACATAGGCATAACGCCTTAAAATGTTTAAGTCAATAATCTTTCCTTTTCCATCCGGTGTGTTGATCTTATCGCCTAAACGCGGCAACGTCCGGCCCTGTTCTTTATAAACCTCATATTCATAAGCCATACAACATTTGATCCGTCCACAACTGCCGGAAATCCTGGACGGATTTAATGGGAGCGCCTGCTCTTTGGCCATCTTTATCGAAAGCGGCTGGAAAAAATGGATATAAGAAGAGCAACATTGTTCCCGGCCGCAAACACCGTATCCGCCGATAATCTTAGCTTTATCCCTCACACCGATCTGTTTTAATTCAATCCGAACGCGAAAAATACGGGCCAGGTCCTTAACCAGCGCGCGAAAATCAATCCGGCCTTCAGCTGTAAAAGAAAAAATAATTTTACTGCTGTCAAATGTATATTCCGTCTTGACCAGGCGCATATTCAATTTTCGCTCTGTAATTTTACGAACACAGATGCCCAGGGCTTCTTGCGCTTTCATACGGTTATTCTTAATCTGGTTCATATCCCCTTCGGTCGCGACTCTCACAATATTTCCTTTGATGCTCGAAGGTTTTATTTTAACGGATTCGTCAACTAAAGCAACAACCCGGCCGAATTCAAAACCCCGGTCAACTTCCAGGATAACATGGTCATTTTTATCACAAACGATCTGATTCTCTTCAAAAAACGCGACCGATCGGTATTCGCCTAACTTAACTTCTATGATTTTTTCCATAACTTCTCCTTTATAATTAATAACGGCAACTTCACATTTAAATTGTCCGTTAACAGCTTGCAGGTCTTAACTGTCTGATCAAATAAATCAACCAACTCCTCAAATGAATAATGCTGAACGAATCGTTGCAAATCCTCAAAACGGTCCCTGTGGATAAGGTTTTCCTCAGATAAACCCATCTTAATGAATAACGCATCCCTAAACCAGCTTAACAAAATATCCAAACATTCTTTGACGGCATGTTTGTCTGACAAAAGTTTTTTTAAGTAAACCTCAATGTTCTGGCCATAAATATACTCGCGAATGACCTCATCACGTTTCCGGCATAAATCATTCTTTTTCCAATACAGAGCTTTTCCCAAACACCCCTCGGACATATAAGCCAGGAAATGGGCATGAATCGGCTTTTCATCATAATACGTAGTCAACGATTCCGCAAGTTTTGTTTCAGAAGTGCCGGAAAAATAAATAACATGGCAACGGGAGACAATGGTCTCGAGAACCTTGCCGATATTCGTTGTCGTTAGCAACAACAAATTATCCTGATTCGGTTCTTCCAGGGTCTTTAAGAGGGCATTCCCCGCTTCAGCGGTCGTATGATCGATCCGCGGGATAATAAAAACCTTCTTTCGGCCATAAAACGGCCTTAATTTGATGTGAGCGAGCAGTTCCCGGATGGTTTGAATTTTGATTGTCTCTCCGTACTCACTCTCGATGGAATGAACATCAGGATGTTGTCGCGTAAGGACCTTTCGGCAAGCGGCACACGTTCCGCAGGGTTCTTTGGCTGTCAGGGAGTTATCACAATGAAACAATTGCGCGACAGCCAGCGCGGTCTCACTCTTCCCGATAAAAGCGGGGCCGGCAAAAAGATAGGCGTGAGCTAATTTAGATTTTGATTGTAAAACAGCAAAACGGTGTAGGATATTTTTAGATATTTGAATGTCTTGGATCATCGTGTCATTTCAAAATAAATTATTCGAATAAAGCATCGGTCAATTGACGAACTCGCGCGTGAATTTCTTCTCTGGATGTATTAACCTGAATGACTTTTATGCGGTCCGGTTCCCGCCGGGCTAAAGTTAAATAACCCTCCCGGACTCTCTGGTGGTAGTCAACATTACGTTGTTCAATTCTATCTTTACGGCCCTCAATCCGGCCTAATCCTGTCCGGACAGGCAAATCAAAAACAATTGTTAAATCCGGCCGCAGGGACTGCGTGGCAAAGGCCCCTACGCGCGTTATGGACTGAAGATCAATTCCGTTCCCGTACCCCTGATAAGCGAGGGTTGAGTCGATGTAACGGTCACATAAAACTATTTTATCGTCGGATAAAGCCGGCAATAAAACTTCAGAAACGAGCTGGGCGCGCGCGGCCATATACAGCAACATCTCGCACTGATCCGACATCCGCGTGTGATTAACGTCCAATAGTATCGCGCGGATCTTTTCACTGATAGCGACGCCACCCGGCTCACGGACGATCACAACGTCTTTTTGTTTCTGTTTAAGATAACCCTGTAATAACTCAATCTGCGTGCTCTTTCCCGACCCTTCGGCGCCTTCAAACGTGATAAAAAGACCGCGATATTTATGATGTTTTTCCATATTGACTCTCTATGAAACGCGACGCCATGTTTGCCCGTCACGGCCGTCTTCGACTAATATTCCTCTTGCTTTTAATTCGTCTCGAATTTCATCTGAACGTTGATAATTCTTCTGCGCCCGGGCCTGTTGACGCTCCTCTAATAAACTTTTCTCTTCCGGTCCTAATGTCTCGTCCACTTCAAAGTCAAAGGCGAAACTATCCGCCATGAGTGTCAGGACATGCCTCGCGGATTTGATCTTGCGTTCATCGTCTTGATTCACATCATCTAACAGATGATTACTCACTTTCACCAGATCAAAAAGGACCGACAATGCTTTAGGCGTGTTAAAGTCATCATCCAGAGATGCTAAAAAATCATCCTTACGTTTACGAAAATCTCCGTCGATATCCGGCGTCGCGCCCTTGTCATCGCGCGGTCCGGCCTTCTCGTCCAACCGTTTCATCAATAAGGCGATCCGTTCATATGATTTCTTCACCTCTTCCATCTTTTCCCACGAGAAGTCGATTTCACTGGCATAATGCGACTGGAGGTAAAACAACTTCAGCACATTGTGCGAGTACCTGTCCAGGACCGCATCAAGTGTAATAAAATTCCCTGAAGACTTGGCCATCTTCTGCCCGTCAATTTTCAACAAACCATGATGGACCCAATAACGCGCGAAGGTCTGACCGGTCAAAGCTTCCGACTGCGCGACTTCGTTTTCATGATGGGGAAATATCAAGTCCCGTCCTCCGGCATGGATATCAATTGTTTCAGAATCAAGATACTTCAAACTCATCGCTGAACATTCAATGTGCCAACCGGGGCGGCCCGGTCCCCAGGGGCTATCCCACGCCGGTTCCCCCTCTTTCGATTTTTTCCAGAGCACAAAATCCAGGGGATCCTGCTTCTTCGTGTCTGGATCAATACGGACGGCTTCAAGCATTTTATCGATACTCTGACCGGATAATTTACCATAATCCTTGAATGAACGGACCTTGAAATAAACATCCCCCCCGGACGGGTAAGCGTGCTCCTTCTTGATCAGGCCCTCAATATGCCGGATCATCTCAGGAATATTCTCTGTCGCGCGCGGCTCATAATCAGCAAAATTCACTTTTAAATTTTCAATATCCTTTTTATACAACGCGATGTTTTCATTGACCACAGTCTCAAAGGATTTATTTAATTGACGGGCTTTGTTAATGATTTTATCATCCACATCTGTAATGTTGCGGACGAATTTGACCCGGTACCCCCTGTTCCTCAGGTGCCTGACAATGACATCAAAAACAAACAAACTCCGCGCGTGGCCGATATGACATTTATCATAGACCGTCACACCGCAAGAATACATCTTAACGACATTCTCTTCCAGCGTCTTCAATTCCTCTTTTTTCTTAGATAATGAATTATAAACAATGATACCCATAAAATAATTACTCCCCTTCATTCGCCTAACATCCGCGCGTTCAAAATTTTTACAGTCGACAATTAAAATGTCAAAAAGGTCAACCATGATATCGCGACTTCAGGACTTCTTTTTCTCTAAAGATTCCAGTCGTTTACTGAGTTGTTGAATATTTTGCATGACCGGATCAAGGACACGGCTATGATCTAATTTCAAATCGATTTTGTTACCATCCTGTCTTGTTACCCGCCCGGGAACACCGACAACGGTCGTATTCCGGGGAACAGAGTTTATCACCACAGCGTTAGCTCCAATATAAGAATTTGAACCAACGATGATGTTTCCTAAAACTTTTGCACCGGCACCAACGACGATATTATCTCCCAATGTCGGATGACGTTTACCTGTTTCTTTTCCGGTCCCACCCAACGTGACACCTTGAAATAACGTCACATGTTCCCCGATAATCGTTGTTTCACCGATCACGACACCCATACCATGGTCGATAAAAAGACCCGTTCCGATCATGGCGCCGGGATGGATCTCAACACCGGTAAACAGTCTCGCGATTTTTGAAATAAAGTCCGCGACAATATACATTTTCTTATACCACAGGGCATGGGCGATGCGGTAGGCAATCAAAGCGTGCAATCCCGGATAACAGAGGATGATATGAAAATAGCCTCTTGATGCCGGATCTTTTTCGCGGGTTGAGGCGATCTCTTCCTTAAAAAAAACCGCGATCCATAAAATAACAGCGATAATGAACGCGAAAACTCCAAAAATAAAGCTGAATAGATTCATAGCGACCTCGTCTTTTTCTGGTCTGTCATTAATCTTTATTCATTTAAAAGGACGCCTGCCGATGACGCGTGACTTTTAATGAGCCATATTGTAACGCAAATGAACCGGGACATCAACAGGATCCCCCGACCGGTCTGTTGTCTGTGCCGCCCTTATTAATGATCTCTCTTAACAATACCGGCAATCACTTGCGCGGCAATACCCTGTTTAAGACCGATGGGGCCTAAACCTTCATGCGTTGTCGCTTTAATATTGATGGCCCCTTCATCAAGGGCTAACTCAAACGCGATATTAAAACACATTTTTTCTTTATACGGAGTTATTTTAGGAGCCTCCGCGTGAATGACGACATCCAGATTGACAATTTGATAGCCCTCGTCCTGAATGATCTCATTAACCTGCTTTAACAGGACTAAACTGGAAATACCTTTATATTGATCATCCGTGTCTGGAAAATGCTGCCCGATATCCCCCTTGCCAGCAGCACCCAGAAGGGCGTCACAAATGGCATGTACGAGCACATCAGCGTCGGAATGTCCGTCCAGGCCCTTTTCGTGGGGAATAGTCACACCGCCGATGATGAGCGGTCTTCCTTCAGCCAATTGATGCATATCAAATCCAATTCCAACTTTATACTGCTCCATGCCTCTCTCCTTTATCGTAAATGTTCGATAATACCAATTCCATTAAATAATGACCAAAACCAATTCTACTTTTCAGAATTAAGATAGAACAATTTATTAATGGATTTGGTATAATAACACAAACCCTGCTAAATATTTTATCTTAAAATGTCCACCCGCATGGAACATTCTCCACGCGATCATCTATTTGTTCGTCACACGCATATCCAATAACGCCCGGGCAATATCCATATCTTCAGTTGTCGTAATCTTTATATTATGATAATGACCCTGAAAAATTTTAACAGGAACGCCTATGTTCTCAACAAGGGAAGCGTCATCTGTCGGGATAAAAGATTCCCGGTGATCCTGCCAGTACTGATAAGCCTTCTCAATAATTTTCCTTTTAAAAACTTGCGGGGTTTGAATTTCCCAAATATCGTGCCGTGGAACCGTCGAACGGACGTAATGCGACTCCGGGTCCACTTTTTTTATTGTGGGCTTTATTTTAACCGCCGCAATGACAGCCTCTTCATCCCGGCAGGCGGCCAAAGACCGGTCAATCATCTCAGGGGTTACAAACGGCCGGGCCCCATCATGGATAAGCACAAGGTCCGTATCTGGATCAAGTTCCTGAATACCATTATAGATCGAATCACAACGCTCCTTTCCACCCGCGATAACCTTTGTAACTTTGTCAAAATGATCCTCAGCACAAATCTGCTCGTACCGACTTAATAAGGACGGATGTCCAACGAGAATGACACTCTTCAATTCCGTTGACGCCTGAGCGGCCTGTAAAGCAAACGTAATCAGAGGCCGGCCTCGCAGCATGACAAATGGCTTGGACTCCCGGGACTGTAATCTGTTGCCGACACCGGCTGAGGCTAGGATCATTTGCGCTTTCATTCTTGATCAGGCCTCCCGGAACGTATCTTTAATTTTGGCAAAAATCATCTTCCCCGACTGGGTCTGCAAGACAGTTGTGACCTGGACAATGATATTCTGCCCGATGAAAGTCTTCGCGTTCTTAACGACGACCATTGTTCCATCTTCAAGGAAAGCGACAGCCTGATCATGCTCCTTACCCTCCTTGACTAAATAAACCTGCAGTTCCTCTCCGGTGAAAACAACCGGTTTAACCGCCATGACCAATTCATGCGGGTTCAACACTTGAACATCCTGCAATAATGCCACCCGTCCAAGGTTGTAGTCAACCGTACAGATTCGCCCATCCATAATCTTCGCTAAACGAATCAACTTATCATCCACTCCCTGTTTTTCCAGTGAATCATCTTCATGAATATGCAGATCGATTTTAGGGTCCTCCTGCATGGAGTGCAAAATTTCCGTGCCTCTACGTCCACGTTGCCGCTTCATATCATCTGCCGAATCAGACAACTGTTGCAACTCCCTCAGCACAAAACTAGGCACAACCAAACGGCCGGCTAAAAAATGAACTTTGTAGATGTCGATAGCACGCCCGTCAATAATGGCACTGGTGTCTAACAAAATCACGCCTTCCTTCACATCCTGCCGCTTAAAACGCACATAGGGAATAATAATATTAAATTCATCCTTACCCCTCAAGGCCATAATCGCGCCTAAATAAGAAAAGATAATGGTTAAGACAACCTTCGTTACAGAATGGACAAATTCTCCCAACGGCAATATCTGCAAAATGTCCGATATAATCTTCGCCATGAAGATACCTAATAGCAAACCAAAGACCATACTCGACAATCCACGGACCGAAACGCCTTTACACCGGCTCTCAATGAATATCAACAATAAGCTGCTCAACAAACCGATTTCAGTACCCAACAAAGGATAATTTTTCAAAAAACCGACATAATATCCCAATGCTCCACTGAGAATGACAAAAAAACAACGAATAAATGAAACGGTCATATAGATCTCTCCTTTTAATCCATTGAGGGGACCCCTGACGAATGGGCATTTCATCCGGGGATTTGGCCTTCCCGCGGCGGCAAGCAATGTCCCGGGTTAACGGATATGCTCTAACGCTTCTTTAACAGACGACACGGGAACAATCTCCAAGTCATTGCTCTTAAATTCAATTTCTGTTTTTAGATTATTCTTTGGGACCAAACACCGTTTAAACCCCAATTTTTCCGCTTCCTTTAATCGAGAAATAATCTGGCTCACACTACGGATCTCCGCGGACAGACCAATCTCTCCAAACACGACAAGTTCAAAAGGAATTTGTTTATCTAAATAAGCCGAGGCAATAGCCAGCGCGACCCCTAAATCGGCTGCCGGGTCCATCACCCTGACTCCACCAACGACATTGAGAAACACATCTTGATCCTGTAAATTTAGTTGCAATCGTTTTTCAAGGACGGCGATCAGCAACGCTAATCGATTGGCGTCAAAGCCCTGCGCTTTCTGACGCACCATTCCAAAACTTGAACGGCTGACTAATCCCTGAATCTCGACTAAAAAGGGCCTTGTTCCTTCTATAATGGGAACAACGACCGAACCGGAGGTGTCTTGAGGCCGTTCCGATAAGAAAATTTCTGATGGGTTCGGAACTTCAACCAGACCGGCGGACGTCATTTCGAACACGCCAATTTCATTTGTTGCTCCAAAACGGTTTTTCGTGGCACGTAAAATCCGGTAGGTCGAGTAGCGTTCTCCCTCAAAATACAAGACCGTATCCACAATATGTTCGAGCACCCGCGGGCCCGCCAGCATCCCTTCTTTTGTCACATGTCCGATAATAATTAAAGAAATATTCCTGGACTTGGCAAGATGCGTCAGGATCGAAGAGCATTCTCTGACCTGGCTCACGCTACCGGGAGATGAGGGTAAATCCGCTTTATAAATAACCTGAATAGAATCAATGATGACAATATCAGGGCGCATTTTCTGAATGATATCCTCAATCGTGTCAAGATCCAATTCACTCACTAAATACAAAGAATCATGATGGTCCGATGTTAGCCGTTTGGCTCTTAAACCGGTCTGTTTAACAGATTCTTCGCCACTGACGTACAACGTTTTGTGGCCCCTAAGACTTAAGGCGCACGCCATCTGAAGAGACAGGGTTGACTTTCCTATTCCAGGGTCCCCTCCGATTAAACAAACGGAACCCGGCACGATCCCGCCGCCTAAAACATTGTCCAATTCCCTGATATCTGTCACATACCGCTGATCGTCATCAACGCTTACCTCAGTTAAAAGAACAGGTTCCTGACGTTCCGTCTTCGCTCGCTTTGTCTTTGACGAAGATGTGCTTTCTTCAACAAATGAATTCCAGGCCGAACAGTTGGGGCACTTTCCTAACCAGCGTGGAGATTCCCCGCCACATTCCTGACAGACAAAAATGATTTTCTTTTTTAACTTATTTAACATGTTCTCCTGAACGATTATACCGTTTGGTGTTGTTATACCAATTCCATTAAATAATTGTTCAATTCTAAAGGGTGCTATTCTCGCTAAATCGTCGATAATAGCGAAATAATTTTTGGTAATTATTTAACGTATTTGGTACTAATAGTTCGGCAAGCTCGAACTATTGTATCAAAGATAAAGCCGTAAACCAAAAAAGGTTTACGGCTGATTAACTCAGCAAAATCATACAAAAAGGACTATTTCTTCTTTTTATTTTTTTTATCCCGATAAAGTAATTTCCAGGGATTTTCCTTTAAATCAGCCGTCATGGCTTCTAAATTATCATACAAATCATCATCATACAAAAGTTTTCCAACCGTTCCCTGCCCATCTTTCAGGTTATGCAGCACCTCCCCCAGATCAGCGGTTAAGCCTTCCATGTTCAGGTACAACTTATCATCTTTAATCAATCTCCCGATTGTTCCATTCCCCTGTTCCAAATTATTTAAGATAGCGCTTAAGTTGTCTGTCGCTTCACTAAAATTCTTAACGGTGTTTTCCAGGTGTGTAATAGCAACTTCACTGCCGACAAATCTTCTAATCCCGGAAATGGTTTGCTCGATATCACCGGCGACTTCCATCACCCTCAATGAAATAATTTCCTGCGGGATTGGATCCCTCCCAAAATATATTTGGTCTTCTTCAAAAAAATTTTTATTATCCTGACCGGGAATGATTTCAACGTATTTCTCTCCCATCAATCCTAATTGATTAATCATAACAAGTGAATCAGCGGGAATGCGCAGATCTTTTTTCACTTTTAATTCAATCTCCACTTTTGTTTTACCCTCTTCCCTGTCAAAAAACAATTTGATATCACGGACGTTCCCTTTCTCAACCCCGGCGATGCGGACAGGGGCACTGATTTTAACCCCATTCGCGTACCCAAAAACAATTCTTATCGACTTTCCTTCCTCAAAAACCGAGGAGTCACTGACCGAAAAGATAAAAGCGATTAAACCAATTAAAGCAATCAAGACAAACATACCAACTTTAAATTCCAGATGGGTTCCTTTTGACATGACAAAGCTCCTTTGTCTCGAAAGAAAAATTATCTTATTTCACATGCCCAAAAACAAGATTCTCATCTTCTGTAATGGGCCCTTCCGCTTCCCCGTTAACAAACTGCCTTGTCACAGGATGCGTTGTATTTTGAATTTCCCGGGGCGTTCCTTCCGCGATAAACTGGCCATGATAAAACATAGCAATTGAGTCAGCAACTTTGTAGGCGGACGTCATGTCATGTGTAACGACAATGGACGTTACTTTTAACTTATTGCGCATTTCAATGATAAGATTATTAATCGCATCCGCTGTAATCGGGTCAACACCTGTCGTCGGCTCATCATAAAAAATAATTTGCGGTTCCATACACAGGATGCGTGCTAAACTCACTCTCTTACGCATTCCTCCGCTAAGCTCCGCTGGCAACATGTTCTCGATACCCTGAAGGCCCACCATTGCCAGGGACTCTTCCACTTTGTCTTTTACTGTCTTTTCGTCTAACTTAAAAAACTCGTCCAGGACAAATCCAACATTTTCACGGACATCCATCGAATCAAACAGGGCTCCCATCTGAAAAACCAACCCCGTCTGCAAACGTATTTTATTATATTCCTTTTCAGACAGAGTTGTTAATTCTTTACCGTCAATCTTAATAGACCCCGAATCAGGTTTTAACAAACCCATGATGTTCTTTAATAAAACACTCTTGCCCACTCCTGAGCGGCCGATAATGACCTTTGTTTCCCCCTTATAAACAGTCAGGTTCACATCGTTCAATATCAAGTTACGCCCGAAGGACTTATACAAATTCCGGACTTCAATCTTGGGTTCTCTTCTTACCACCATTTATTTTATACCCCGAAAATAAAATAAAACATGGTCGTGAAGACGCAATCGACCATAATGATTAAAATAAAAGAAATAACAACTGATGCTGTTGTCGCCTTACCAACTCCTTCCGACCCGCCTCTAATATTCAGGCCTTCATAACATCCGACCATGGCAATCACGACACCGAACATCAAGGTCTTAATTAATCCCGTTGAAACATCCCTTATTTCCAGGGCCTGGACAACCATCGTCATGTACAGGGCGGGGTTAATATATAATTTAAAAACACAAATAAGAAATCCACCGACAATACCGATAATATCGGCAAAGACCGTCAGCAACGGCAGCATAATAATTAAGGCCAAAAACCGGGGAACGACAAGATACTTCACGGGGTTGACCGCAAAGGCTTTTAAGGCGTCAACCTGCTCAGTGACAACCATGGATCCTAATTCGGCCGTAATCCCTGCGCCGATACGACCGGCAACAATAAGCGATGTCAGGACCGGGGCAAGTTCACGGGTAAGGGAAATGGCAACGATACTGGGGATATATATTTCCGCGTTCATTTCAACCATAAGGCTAGCCATTTGCAGGGCCATAATCATTCCCATGAATAATGAGATCAGTGAAGCAATAAAGAAACTCCCCGGCCCCACCCGCATCATCTGGCACAGAATGCGCTCACCTTTAAATGGAGGAACAAAAATCCAACAAACCGTTTCATACAATAACAAACTCAACGCGCCAAGATAACGGATAAAATGATAAATAATTTGCGCAGGATAAGTAAAAATATATTTCATGAATTAGCCCAGTATTTTTTTGTCATTTACGGTTAATCAGAGATTGCATTCTGGTGCGACTCTCGCGCGCGACACAAACACGACGCTCAAATGGATATCTTTTTCTGTTCGATGTTTACCTGAAGCGATAAAAAAACTTATGATATTTCGCGGCTGAACAAATACAGCAAACAATATATTAATATTTTATATCAAAGAAATATAAAATAAATCAAAATTTCATGGATCTTTCTATACCAAACATATCGGAGTTGTCTTCGTTTAAAATTCCCTTGCGGCCATTCTTTCTTAACTGATATTTCAACTCCATGGTAATTGTTTCATCTTCACCGATCCGCTTTAAAGTCCACTCTACCTCTGATTCACTATCTTCAATAATGGGAGAAATGATCAAATTTTCTAATTGGGATTCAAAACTACTGCGTTTTGCAAGATCAAATGGTCCTTCGTAAGTAAAACTCAAGCCATTGGTTTGATAAATCCGTGATTCCTTGTTAACGTCTAATTTTGGATAAGTCCCATCGACAACTAAATACAAACGGTTAAACTTGAGGGCGCCAACATAACCATCCCGGCTTTGCAAACGCCCTTTAAGATCAAGGCGGCCCCATGTTCCTAACGCTTTAATTTCACCAATGACAAAGCCACTTGAATCATACTCCCTGTCCACGCCCCAGAATGTCAAAAAATCTCTCATCGCCACTGCGTTTATTTTAATATCCAAGTCCATGGTAAAAGGATAAAAAAGATCTATATGCCCCGAACAAGTGACCGGGCCAAAAGAAAGCCGGGATAAATAAAATTGGCTGTCCTTAATTTCAAACTGACCGATCAAATCACGAAGAGGTTGAAAATTTAACAGGGTATAATCACTAACGATATTTCCTTTAACGTCCTTAATGGAGAGAAAATGCCGTGTTCTTTCTTTCAGATTTTCTTGAGGGGATATGTCCTCTTGCGCGGGTGTCCGTTCAATCCGACTCTGGATAATACTTGAAAAATCATAGCTAAAAAATTTCAAATGATCAATATCGACCGTCACCTCATAAGAGTCTTTATGAATCATCTTTAACTTCACGGCTATCTTTTCCGCGCGGTCAAGCTTAAGATAAAAATTCAATTGCTTCTTTTCAAAATTGATCTCGCTCTCAAACGAGGCTAATGTTTTAGCCCGGGAAGAAGCGGTAAAAAAACAAGCACCGAATACAAATAAAAAAAGGCTCCAAACAAAACTCTTGGCAACGTTTTCTTTTCTAATATTAATCGTCCGCATGTAATGATCTTCAAAAATTTATATATATAAAATTATATTTACGCGCTAAAATCAAGCTCGACCTGCTCTTTGACAGCATTAAGTCGCAGACAAGCATCATCTTCTTACATCCCTCGTTAAAATAATCAATGCCACTGTTGCCTTTACGGATATAATAATACCCATTACGTTAAACCGAAATTTTGCAATAGAATCTTTTTCTCGACGCGTTAGCGAGAATATCCACATTGGAATAAAACAATTCATTAATGGATTAAGTATAAACATACAATTCAGGGCTGGAAAATAATTCCAGCCCTGAATGGAAATAACGCAAATGATTGAAACATTTCAAAACAAAAACATCCCCTCTTGTCCCTCCCACGATTAAAGTTAACGATCAGTCAAAAATAAAAACTTCATCCTTGCGATCGACCTTAAGATGTTCCCCTTCTTTTAAGTGACCAGAAATAATGTATTCAGATAAAGGATCTTCAAGCAGACGTTGAATCGTTCGTTTCAAAGGACGCGCGCCATAAACAGGATCAAATCCTTTCTCGATGATCAATTCTATCGCCGTCGGTGTTAAATCAATTGTGATTTCCTTATCCTTTAACCGTTTAACAACTTCTCCAATTTCCAACTTCACGATGTTCTGAAGGTTTTCTCTTGTTAACGACTTGAAAACAATGATATCATCGACACGGTTAAGAAACTCTGGCTTAAAAACTTTCTTGACCTCATCCATCAATCTTACTTTCATATTTTGATACGTAACATCTGCTTTGGGAGAAACGAAACCCAGGGCGCCTTGCTTGCGGAGCATATCGGCCCCGACATTGGATGTCATCAGCATAATGGTGTTTCTAAAATCGACTTTACGCCCGAAACTATCTGTTAAACGTCCTTCTTCAAAAACCTGCAGAAGCAAATTAAACACATCCGGATGAGCCTTTTCGATTTCATCGAGTAAAATAACGGAATAGGGTCTGCGCCTGACCTTCTCTGTCAACTGTCCACCTTCTTCATAACCAACATATCCTGGAGGTGCCCCAATCAGACGCGACACATTAAACTTATCCATATACTCAGACATGTCGAGCTGGATCAAAGAGTCCTTACTGCCAAACATAAATTCAGCTATGGCTTGCGCCAACAACGTTTTCCCGACACCGGTCGGTCCCAAAAAAATAAAAGAACCAATTGGTCGGCGAGGATCCTTAATGCCTGCGCGTGATCGCCGCACCGCACGGGCAATGACACTGATCGCTTCTTTCTGCCCGACAACAACCCTGTCTAAATGTTCTTCAATGGCTAAAAGGCGCTGGCTTTCTTTTTGCTCTAAACGGACCAATGGGATTTTCGTCCATTGCGAAACGACTTTCGCGATATCTTCATACCCCAGGGTTAAAGTTACCTTATCGCGCTCTTCAGCCCATTCTTTTTTGATTTTCTCAAGCTTGTCACGCTTTTCACGTTCTAAGTCACGCATTTGCGCGGCTTTTTCAAAGTCCTGACTCTTGATATAACCTTCCTTGTCCTCTTTGAATCGTTCGATCTCGCTTTCCAATTCTTTAATCTCCGGAGGCGCGACCATGGCTTTTAAACGCGCCCGTGATCCGGCCTCATCTAGAATATCAACGGCCTTATCCGGTAATGCCCGGCCGGAGATATAGCGTTCTGACAATTTCACTGCCGCGTCAAGGGCTTCATCCGAAAACTTCACCCGATGATGGGCTTCATAGCGATCACGTAGCCCCCTAAGAATCAAAACGGCCTCGTCAACGGATGGAGGTTCAACCATAATCGTTTGAAAACGTCGTTCTAAAGCGGCATCCTTTTCAATATGCTTGCGATATTCATCCAAGGTTGACGCCCCGATACACTGAATCTCGCCTCGAGACAAAGCCGGTTTCAAAATATTAGCAGCATCAATAGCCCCTTCCGCCGCCCCCGCTCCGACTAAAGTGTGTAACTCGTCGATAAAAAGAATCGTATTACCTGAGCGTTTGATCTCGTCCATAATCGCTTTAATCCGCTCCTCAAATTGACCACGGTATTTTGTTCCCGCAATCATCAAGGCGAGGTCAAGGACAACCATCTGTTTATCACGAAGCACTTCAGGAACATCGCCCTTGACGATCAATTGGGCTAATCCCTCAACGATCGCGGTCTTCCCCACACCGGCTTCGCCTAAGAGAACAGGATTATTCTTTGTTCGCCGGCTTAATATTTGGACGATCCGCTCAATTTCCTCTGAACGGCCTATGACGGGATCCAGTTTCCCGTCCCTGGCCAGGCGGTTCAAATTCCGGCCATACGCGTCAATCGCCGGGGTCTTGCTGGACTTGACCGGCTCTTGTTGATTCCCGTAACCGGGGATACCCGAACCGAGCAATTCCATGACCTCATTGCGCAATTTTCCTAAATCCAAGCCTAAATTTAATAAGACCCGAAAAGCCATCCCCTCGCCTTCTTTAACGAGACCCAATAACAGATGCTCTGTTCCAATATAATTATGTCCTAATGCCCGCGCTTCTTCAGCAGCTAACTCCAACGCTTTTTTCGAGCGTGGCGTAAACGGGATATCACCCAGGACTTGCGTTGGTGACCCTGCCTGGACGAGTTTTTCCACTTCAACGCGGATCGTTTCAAGGTCCAAACCTAATTTCTGCAATACAGCGGCGGCAACTCCTTCACCTTCGCGGACCAGGCCTAAAAGAAGATGCTCGGTTCCAATATAATCATGATTAAAACGGCGGGCTTCTTCTTTCGCGTAAACAATGACTTTTCTGGCTCTTTCGGTAAAACGATTAAACATATTATTTGCCTCCTAACTTTTCACGGATAACACAGGCTCTTTTTATATCTCGTTCAGACGCCGACAACTTTTTGCCTTCAATCTTCTGAAGATGAGCTGGTTGAATCATTATTAATAATTGATTGATCGCATGCCTATCAACATCTTTTATTATTTTTAAGTCTGCCCCAAGCCGAACCATTGATAACAATTCCACTGTCTCCTGACTAGAAATAATATGCGCGTTACGCAAAACCCCATACGACCGAAAAATTTTATCTTCTAACATCGGTTTATTCTGAATCACAAGCGCTTGACGAGCTTGTTCTTCCTGCTCGATAATCTGTCCGATCAAACCGTTTATGTTCTGGATGACCTCTATTTCACTATGCCCAAGGGAAACCTGATTGGAAATTTGATAAAAATTACCAATAGCTTGTGTTCCCTCGCCATAAAATCCCCGTGACGCAAAACTCAATTTTGCGACAGCGGCCAAGACTTTATTGATTTGTTTGGTCATAACCAGCGCGGGTAAATGCAGCATCACAGAACCCCGCATAGCTGTGCCTGTATTGGTCGGGCAAGCGGTTAAATATCCCCAACTGACAGAGTAAGCAAATTCTAATAACTCAGACAGGGCATCATCAAAGCTATTTGCTATTTCCCAAGTCCGGTCTAAATCCAGGCCGGAGTTCATAAATTGCAAACGAAGGTGATCTTCTTCGTTAACCATAACAGAAACAACTTCTTCTTTTGAAATAAGCACGGCCTTACCATCTGAATGCGTCGCGTGATCATGGCTCATAAGATGCCGCTCGACTAACAGTTGCTTGTCAACACTATCGAGTTCACTCATTCTTATAAACAAAAAATCCTTAAACAGCTTAATCGTGTTCACTGTATCTTGAATGACTTTTAATATCTCAGTCAATTCCTTCTTTTTAGCTTTGTTCGGAAATGGTTTTTTAGCGAGATTTCTTGCCAGACGAATCCGTGAGGACATTACGATATCGGAATGATCACCACAGCCCTTCAGCCACTGGCCGGAATTGTTAATAAGATCATCTATTTTCATTTCTTTCCTTTGCTTTCGAGTTCGCGAATTTTATCACGCAATTCCGCAGCCTTTTCAAAATTTTCTAACTGGATGGCCTTTAACAGTTGTGTTTTAAAATCCTGGAGGGAATCAATTTTCTTTCTTGCCTGGGCCGTTAATTTACACGGGGCCTTACCCAGGTGATTATTCGCACCATGAATCTTTTTTAGTAATGAGGATAAATTATCTTTAAACGTTTCGTAACATTCACTGCAGCCCAAACGCCCTAACTTTCTAAATTCATCATAAGTCATCCCGCAATGATGACACTTTAACTCGTCTTTTTTATGATTTTTCACATGCTTACCAAAATCCGTTAGACCAGCCAACAAATCAGCCAAGCCAAACTGCTGCTCCATCTGAACACTTTTTTCTTTAGCACAGTCTTCACATAAATGCATCTCTGTCATTTGATCATCCACGATTTCTGTAAGATGAACTGTTGCCTTCTTCTTTGCACAAATATCACACAGCATTTTTTACCTTTTCCATATTTATTTAATTAATATACATTATATTTTTATTTTTTACACCCCAAACAACACGATTGCTTCACGCAGCCGTAAGACGTCTCCGCGTCAGATGAAAGGATGATTAATATTTTATACCATCTTTCTTCGTTATTTCTTTAAATTTCTTAAGTATTTTTAACGTCACCGGACCAGGCCTGCCCGGGCCGATCTGACGCCCATCAACCTTGACAACCGGAATGATTTCTGCCGCGGTCCCTGTTAAAAAGCATTCATCTGCCGTGTAGACCTCATGACGCGTGAATAGCCTCTCCCGGGTGGCCATATTGAATTCTTGCGCAATATCCATCACTGTGTCAGCGGTAATGCCTTTAAGCCGCCCCTGGCCGGGTGTCGATATTACATTTTTTTTAATAATAAAGATATTATCCCCGGTACACTCCGCCACATAGCCCTGATGGTCCAGCATGATCGCCTCACTAAAGCCGGAATTACCTGCTTCAATCTTAGCCAAAATATTATTCAAATAATTCAGGGACTTTAACATCGGGTTCAGGGCCTCCGGGTTATTCCGCATCGTGGGCACTGTTATGATTTCCATTCCGTTCTCATACAATTCTTTTGGATAAAGAACGATTTTATCGGTAATAATGATGACGGTCGGCTTGTCGATGCACTTGCGCGGATCTAACCCCAAATCACCTTCACCGCGTGTAACAACTAAACGAATATACGCATCCCGCAGGTCATTAGCCGTTAAGGTATCGATAACAGCTTGAATCATTTCTTCTTTTGTTAAAGGAATGCGTAACATTAACGTATGGGCTGTTTCATAGAGGCGGTCAATATGTTCTTTTAATTTGAAAACCAAACTATCATAAGACCGAATCCCCTCAAAAACACCATCTCCGTATAATAATCCATGATCAAACACTGAAATTTTAGCATCGGCTTTATCAACCAACGTTCCGTTAATATAAATTTTCATAAACCCCTCACTTTTTACTGTTAAAATCCTACTCCGGACGTTTACTTTAGATAGATCAATCCATCTTTCATATAAAAAACTCTATGCGCCAAATTAGAAATTTTATCATCATGCGTGACAATGACAAGTGTTTGCCTGTTATTTTTATTCAATTTCATTAATAAATCAATAATTTCTTTGCCACTGACAGAATCTAAATTTCCGGTTGGCTCATCACAATAGAGAATATAAGGGTCGTTGATCATTGCCCGCGCAATGGCAACCCGCTGCTGCTCTCCACCTGATAACTCATGCGGTTTATGCGACATTCTGTCCTGTAAACCGACTTGTGTTAATACCTTCTCTCCACTGTCTTGAATATATTTGATCTTTTTGTTATCTCGTACCAGCATGGGAAGCAAAACATTTTCTAAAGCGGTAAACTCTGGCAAAAGATGATAAAATTGAAAAACAAAACCAATGTGACGGTTTCTCATAAAAGATCTTTTACGGTCATTCAAACGATAAATATCTTTCCCGTCCAGATAAACTTGACCGTCCGTGGGTTTGTCTAATCCGCCTAAAATGTGTAATAATGTCGATTTTCCCGCACCCGACGGACCGCTAATCGCAACAAACTCTCCCAGGGCAATATCAACATCAATGCCCTTCAACACCTCCAATTTCTTGGAAGCATGGTTATATGACTTCTTAATGCCTCTCGCTTCAAGAATATTTTTCTCGCCTTCATTCTTTCCTGCTTTAATGTTCCTGCTTTGATCCACTTTTTTGCATAACTTACTCATAACGGAGGGCTTCCACAGGTTCTAAGTTTGCGGCCTTACAGGCCGGATAAATTGTCGCGACAAAACTGATAATAAAGGCAGCTAAAACAATCACGGTTACATCAAACGACTGGATCTCAACCGGAACCGTATCAATCGAATAAATTTCAGCCGGGACCTTAACGTAAGTCTTGAGGATGTAACTTATTCCTAAACCACCGGCCAGTCCCCAAAGAATGCCGATGAGTCCGATGTAAACGCCCTGATGCGTAAAAATGTTACGGATCGCGCTCCTGGGCACACCAATCGATTTCAAGATACCGATATCGTGCACCTTGCTCGAAACAGTCACGACCAGCGTGCTGATAATATTGAACGAGGCAACGATAACCATCAGGGTTAGAATAATAAACAGGCCCCATTTTTCAAGAAATAATGCTTCAAATAAATTGCGGTTGATATCAATCCACGTTTTGACCAAATAATGATACCCAATCTTCTTATAAATAGCCATTTTGACGGCCTTGACTTTATGCGGATTCGTCAAACGGACACCAATGCCAGTCGACGACGTCGCAGGAAGATTGAAAATTTTTTGTGCTTGAGCAATATGGACGATCACTAAATTCATATCATAATCCGCCATACCCGTATTAAAAATTCCACCGACTTTCAACTTATAGCGCCAGCCTTGACCGGACATACCTGACCCCGGAGAAATCAATGTTACCTCTTCACCCCGTTCAAAACCAAAATAACGCGCTAATTCACTTCCGATAAAGACCGAACCTTCCTGTAACTCCGTTAACGTGCCTTCCTGCAGATACTCGTCCACTTTCGTGATATTAATTTCCGCCTGCGGTTCAATCCCCCGCAGGATCAAACTTAAGGCCTGCCCGGAATTTTCCAAAAAAACATTTCCTTGAATATACGCGGAGGTCGCGACAACATCATCCAGGTTGTATACTTTATTTTTTAACGTTTGATAATCTTCTATCCCCGTTTCCTTTTCAATCATAATATGCGGTGTTGTCCCAATGATCTTCTCACGCAGGTTATTCCCAAAACCCGTCATAACCCCCGTTACAACGATAAGCGCCATAACACCAATGGCCACGCCGGCGATGGAGATCACATTAAGAAAAGTAAGGAACCGCCCTTTACTCGCTCTTAAATATCGATAACTGATCCATTTTTCGTAATACATGATTGAACCTTAATAAAAAAAAAATTTAAAGATTTAACGGCCGTGAACAAACCAAATGGTTCAAAACTACCCGGCGTCTTGTTGTTGCCGATCGTTGGGATGCAGCTCTTGAGGCTTCATCAAAGGAAACAAAATAACATCCCGAATAGACGGTGAATTTGTCAGCAGCATCACAAGCCGGTCTATTCCAATACCTAATCCTCCTGCCGGAGGCATCCCGTATTCAAGGGCCTGAATGAAATCCTGATCAATATTGCGATTGCCTGTTTCAATATCGTCTTCCAAATCTTCCTCCAGGCGGGCCCGCTGCTCCTGAGGGTCGTTTAATTCGGAATAAGCGTTGCCGACCTCCATTCCCGCGATAAAAACTTCAAAGCGTTGTGAAATCGCCGCGTTTTGCGGATCTGTTTTAGCTAAAGGGCACAAGAAGGTAAAATAATCGGTAAAGAAGACAGGATTAATAATCTCATCTTCTTCCAAAACATCTTCAACAATTTTCATAACAGCTGACCGGGTGAGCCTTCCAATTTTAACATTCGATTTTTTCGCGCGGACTTTCTCTAACATCACCTCAGCCGTGTCTTCCGGATTGATATCAAATTTTTCTTTGACAATTTGAGCAAAAGACGTTCTTTTCCACGGAGGCGCAAAATCGATAACCTTGTCGTTGAACGCAACTTGAAATGTTCCGCAAATCTCTTTGACACAATGACAAATAAGATCTTCCGTCAGCTTCATCATATCATCAAAATCACCAAAGGCCTGGTAGACCTCTAACATCGTGAATTCAGGATTATGCCGGGTTGAAATGCCTTCATTGCGAAAATTCCTATTCAACTCATAAACGCGTTCAAGACCGCCGACTAAAAGCCTTTTTAAATACAACTCCGGGGCGATTCGCAGATAAACGTCCATATCAAAGGCATTATGCAAACTCTTAAATGGACGTCCTCGCGCCCCACCTGCCTGTGACTGCAGCATGGGTGTTTCGACCTCTAAAAAGCCTTTTTCTTCCAGGAAACAACGAATCAAAGTGATAATTTTAGATCGTTTAATAAACACATCCCGTACGTCTGTATTAACGATCAGATCGACATAGCGCTGGCGATATCGCACTTCAACATCTTTCAGGCCATGCCATTTCTCCGGCAATGTCATTAAAGACTTCGACAAAATAGTGACCTCAAGGGCGCGAATGCTTTCCTGCCCTGTTTTTGTTTTAAACGTGGTTCCTTTAACCCCGATAATATCGCCAATATCCAAATTCTTGACTAATTCAAAGGCTTCCGGTCCGATATGATTTGCTTTGACAAACAATTGCATGCGGCCAGATTGATCTTGCAGGTCCATAAAAGAAACTTTCCCATGATTGCGAACAGCCATTAAGCGACCAGCAATAACCACGTCTATCTCTTCTTGAAAATCCTTAAGGATGTCTCCGATGTGATGTGTCCATTCAAAACGCTTCCCATAAGGATTAATCCCCATCCCCTTTATTTTTTCTAATTTTTCAATCCGAACAGCGCGTATTTCCGATATGTCCATAACTCACACCTTTAATTAATATTAATATTAAAATATTACTATAGATAATCATTAGATTATATAGAAAAAGAAAACGAGTGTCAATCCCAAGTCAGCAGATATTCTGAATATTCAACGACGAGAGGTGAAAAAAATGACAAAAAAAACTGAAAAGATCTTATTTTCCTTTTATAGGAAAGAGATCGCGACAATGACTTTCACATGCAAAGGCCCGCATAGGGTCCTTGGCGTCCATGCAATTCTGCACGCAACTTTTACAAGACTGAAACTGAACGCTGGGAACGAGTTGACAGCGTCCTTCCACAGTTTGACACTGAGCAAACTGTCGGCAGAAATCGCCCAAGGCATACATCGCGGTACAGACTTCAGGAACATTCGGACCACAAGAAATGTCTAAACCATGGCAGTTCTCTATTCCGCAAACAGGTTCCTTCAACATTGTTTTCGCATATGCGACCACCCCGAATAAAAAGAGTGTCACGATTAAAATAACAATTCCCACATGTTTCATAAGCAATACTCCTTTGCAAAAAGTTTCCTGAAATAAAGACAACCGGAACAATAAATCAGGGCGTTCCAACGATACAAACACCGGCTTTGTTAGCTAACTTCAAACAGATCTCTTTATCGATCATAATCGTCTTGCCGGCTTCAATGGCAATGCAGCCTGATTGGCTGGCAATCATATTCTTGATTGTGCGTGGACCAATAACAGGAACATCAAACCGAAAATCTTGATTAGGCTTACTCATTTTTACCACAACCGCCCCGCGTCGAGCGATTTTGCCTCCCCGGCGGATTGTGCGGTCCGTGCCCTCCATGGCTTCAATGGCGACAATCGCTTTTTCTTTGACAACCACTGTTTGCCCAATATCGATACCTCCCATTTGTTTGGCAATTTGCCGGCCAAAAGCGATGTCCTCGAGTTCAACCAAACTCGGACCACGTTTTGTCATCGCCCCCTGCGGAGCTAAATATTCTTTGATTAAGAATGTTGAGTCCAGCAAAGACATCCCATATTCTTTTAATTTATCAGCGATCGCCGCGAAGATGGTATCGGCTTTACGGTTTTTAAGTGCCTGTAAAATATTTTTGAAAGCATCATCAAATTCAATATCCGCTTCAAACAAATTATCCGGATTAACCTGGCCGGCCATAATAACATCCTGAATTTGATGCGCCTTAAAGTATTCAAATAATTTTAAAAGCGCGCCAACATGAAAGGCTTGATATTTATCGACGAAAAAACGCAAAAAAAAGGATGTGTCCCCCTGCACACCACCCGCGATAACGTGATATCCTTTTGCCCGGGCTTTTTGGGCAAAAACAATGGGGAACTTCCCGTTTCCGGCTATAAGACCTAATTTTTTATCTGATATCATGGCAGTTTAAGTTAATCTCACTATTCGTATCTCGATTGTCCCTGAACATTTATCTTCCTTAAACAGGCAAGATAAGCGCTACGCGCGCTAACTTCAGAGAAACCTTCGGTTTCTCAAATTCTTCCTCTTTAAAAGCTTTTAAAATGTATTTCTGTTAACTGTGTTTGCCCTAACTCCGTTAGCTCTACATCATCTAACGTTAGTACCACACATTTTTCACAAATCACATCTTTTTCAAATTCAGGTCGTTGCCCCATGCAAATATCCGCAGGAAATATTATCCTTCCAATATCACCATTAAAAACCATTTTACACTTTTTACACTTAAATTTAAACTCTGACATTATTTTCTATGAATATCCTCACTGGTAAAATTACTATCCGTCAAATTTTTCAAGATCATTGGGATTCTTTTTCCGCTGCCCATCCCGATAAACTCTCCGACAATAGTATCAATAACATCCAAAATGCTTCGCTGTAGAGATCCTGAAAAAATCGGTTTTTTCAAATACTCCTGTCCTGAGCATCCTGATCAGTTTACAATCAAACCTCTTTCTTGTAAATCCCGTTTCTGCAATGTCTGCGGTGTTCTTCAATCCAACATCTGGATGCGCAAGGCTCTCGAAATCCTTCCTAACACCAGGTTTCACCATATCACTTTTACTGTTCCCGATTATCTCTGGTACTTCTTTAAACTTAATCCGAATCTCATTAAGTACCTCTTTAAATCCTCTGCTGAGACTCTCCTGTCTTGGTTCAAAGAAAGAATTTTGATTCCCGCCATCTGCTCAGGATTACATACCTTCGGCAAAGATCTCAAACATAATACCCATATTCATATGATCCTCTCTGCAGGGGGACTCTTTCTTACTCGCAAAGGCAAATATTTTTGGAAACCCGTTTCCTTTATTCCTTACAATATGCTCAGAAAACGCCTCAAAAGTAAACTTATAAATTATCTTAAACCTTATCTCGATGAAGAACTTAAAAAACTTCTTTACACTCTCGTCTGGTACACCTACGTTAGAAATGACATTATAGACATCAAAGCCTCAGCTCAATATATTGGCCGTTACGCCAAAAAACCTCCTTTAGCCGAAACAAGAATCACTGCATATGATGGCCAATTTGTAACTTTCTTTTTTATGAACGGGATAAATCCTCACCTATTGCCGTCTTTCTGCCCATCAATTTATCGAAAAACTTATTCAACATATTCTTCCTCGTTACTTTCGGGCTGTTCGCTTCTATGGCCTTTTAGCTAATTGTATCTCTGCAAAGTTTAAAAAAGTCATTGCTAAGCTTTTTAAATATGCCCCCAACATTGAACTCTTTCCCAAATGGCGTGAACGGCTATTTCTTCGTTTTCATCGTAACCCTTTAGCTTGTCCTATTTGCGGCAAAACTATGCTACTTTCCGATTTTGCTTACTTTTCAAAATCATATCAAACTTTAATCAGGGGAAGAAATTTCAATCCTATCAACAAAGCGTTGAATCGTAGTTTGATTGCCCAAATGATCTTCAATATAGTCCAGCTTTCCACTGGGATGATTGAAGGTTAATAAATCAATTCCTGTGTTCAAATCAACCGTTCTTAAATGCCTACCAGTCGAATCAAAGACATGGCCCACACCTTGAATATCTCCTCCTTTTAAAAAATTATTTAATAAGAAAGTCTAACGAATAATTTTTTTTAATTTCAGGTTACAATCTGTAATTAATAACTTTAGTTCCTGTATAAATTCTTCATTCTGACCATATTTAAAATACTCTTCAGCATATTTAATTGCGGCAGAATAATCTTTCATTACATGAGAGACAAGTGCCATACCATAAATAACATTAGGATATTCTAAATCTAACTTTAATACTCTTAAGAAGCAACTTTTAGCTTTTTTATACTCAGACATGTCATAATAAAGTTTGCCTAAATCGCTAAGAGCTGGGATATATTCACTATTATGTTTAATTGATAATAGATAAAATTTCTCAGTTTGTTTTAAATCATTCTTTTTCCAGTAAGATAAACCAATGTTAAAATAAATGTTAGCTTTCCCTTTATCCGTTATGTTATTTATCTGCAAAGCATCTAAATAACACCTTATAGCCTTATCATAATCTCCTTTATTATAGTATTCTATACCATCCTGAACAATTCTTCCTACATCCATGAGATAATTCCTTTCTGAATGAACAGCAATAGTCATTATTTAGGACTTGAGCCGAAATGGTCCCGAACATTCGTTAATGCTTCAGTAATTTTCCAAATCACCCAACCCCATCGATATAACCATTTAGGTCCGGGTTTTTTCCCTCTTTTTCTTCCTTTATTCGGAGTTGTAGGCATTTTAGTATTTTCATCTACTATTTTACCTGGAAAAGGATCCGGATTTTCATAACTACCTTTTTTCCCAAACTTATCTTTGAGAAGATACGGCGCTGGGCATCCATTTGTAAGAGAAGTAAAAAACATCGCCCAATCTAATGAATCAGTATATAAAGAACTAAAACTGTTATAATTATGTAAGCGTCAAACCAACCCATCTGTATCAGAAGATTATTATTTGTTATAATTGAG
>JAIORP010000015.1 GCA_021108075.1 Candidatus Omnitrophota bacterium
GATATGCCGCCATCGGCACGTGCGGGGCGAACCAATGCTTCCAGGGAACATGCGGGGTAGACTTCTGTCAACAGTATCCATAAAATATTGAATGAAATATAGGACAAGGATAGATCAAATCCTTTTACTTATTTTACCATATTGATACTCTAGTGATTCCCCTAACTCTTATGATATAATTTGGACAGCAATGTTATTCATTCCTAAAAAGGAGGTATACGTTAAATGCTAAACAAAATAAAAATGTTTTTCACATCTAGACTAAACATCAGGATGATAGGACTAGTGAGCTTTTTTCTGTTACTTGGTCTCTTTTTGGGACAATTTATGAGCCCAAAAACAACAGAGTCGCAATGTGTCAGGGTTGCAGCGGCCGGTTCTTGGTGCGGATTACGGATGACTATGCACGGTGGCCCTGTTCGAACCTGTGATGGGCATGATCCGATCTCCAGTTGCCCGGCAGGGTATAGCAGCGCCATGTTTGCTGCGATGGGCGATCACGGCGGCAATTGGTATACGTGTTTTAAGAATTAAATTAGCTATAGATAACAACAAAAAAGTCGGGACGATTGTTGCTTTTTTATAAAAAATTAGCAACCGTTCTGCCTTTCTTATCAATATCAACGACATTCATCAAATAACAATGATGCTTCATCCACGCTCATGTATCGACGTTAATCGATAAATCTCTTTTACCAATCTATTGATAACCCGGCATCGTGGCTTTAGCCAGTCAACACTCTCAATATATCCGTCCGTCCTTTAAGCAAAAATACCGTCGTTTTATCGTCTGCGGATAGACCTGTTTCTCAAACATTTGCACATCTTCTACAACGACCTCTTTCAAATGATGAATCTACTTCACACCCTGAACACCTCACCTTTTTGCTCTTATAAGCGCGCAATCGTATATGGATTTCTTTCTCTGATAAAATCCCATTATACTGGTATATTCAATCAAAACCCGGGTAATTAGAAAATATCAAAAAAATGAATCAGACCGCAAACAGGACGTAACAGATGCTTAGCACCATAAGTCCATGCGCGTAAATAACATGTGTCCAGGCCAATTCAGACCGCAAGCCGTCCGCAGGACTCTGCACACAGTGCTGCAGCGCCTGTGAAAGAAGAATAGCAAAAAATGTGCTGACCACGCTGAAAAAGCAATACAGGCTGTAAAGGACCATCTTTTGCGGATGTTTAAAATAATTATAAACCATGACGGAAACCAAATAAGGCGCGACACCGCTAAACAGGACGAGGCATCGCTCCCCCAACGGTGTCCGGGCTGTTATGCCCAGCGCAGGCAATACCATCAGAAACAAACCCAAACAAATCAGTAATAAAATCAGGCCGAAAACAAACATCAGCACAGGCGAAATCCCCAGCGATAATAAACGGCCGATATCATTCGATTGGTTAATGGCCGTACCGATCACGAGCATCAGGCCGTTCAATCCAGAAGATAACACGCCAACAAGCAAAAAAGGCGCGGACCAAAGCGACCGGCCCAGCCCCCACGCCGCCAGGCCCAACACAATGCCAAACAAGGCCCCGAACAGGATTCCTCCTCCCGTGACCAGTCGCGCTTGTGCTTGTGTCATCGATTGGTTCGCGTAGGTTGTAACCGCCCCATGCAAAGGGTTAAACGTGACCGTCGCTGTTTGTCCTGTCGCTAGTTTCAATCCAAAAACATGCCCCATTTCGTGCAAATAAACAGACACCAAAACAGCCAACGTTAACGAGGCGAAAAAAAATAATATTTTCTTAATCAGCATTTCGCGTGCCCTCTGCCCCTGCAGGGATCGTGACCGTAACCGGGCTTGACGATAAAGGGTCTGCGTTTCGCACTAAGACCCAGAAGACATAATCATGCTGGCCAGGGTGCGCAAGGAGAAATTCTTGTTCACCTGCTTGAAATTCCCACTGAATTGTTACGCTCTGCCCCGGCGCAATGGTGTTCCTCGGAAAGCGACCTTTTATCATGATCAAATTATCCGACACCGACCTTGACCGGCCCCGGCTGGCATAAACATGGTCCAGAAATGGAACATACTGTCCGGACTGATTATGGACTTCAAGTTCTCCGGAAAGATGCCATTCTTCCCCGCGATCCACCGGCGTTAATGAGACATGCACAATCACTTGATCCTTCAGATAATAATGCCCGGGAGGTGGCTGCCCTTGGGTTGTAAGAACCGCCTTCTCTGTGCCAAGGACAGCGGTCAGCCTTTGGCAAAAAACCGGATCCTGTAATAAATGACAGCGCTTTTGATAACAATCAACCTTATCCTGATCAATCGTTAGCAGTTCACATAAACCCGGATCATTCCTTAGAGAAGCGGCCATTGTCAAACATTCTTTGCGATCTCGAGAGGGTAAGGCCATACAATGCTTACGGTCTAACTTAATAAAAGCCAGGCATTTATTTTTGGCCGAACCTGGCAGCAACCGGCATTCCAGGCCATTCGCCCGTACCATGCGGCGGCAGCTTTCACCCTGAAGGGGTTCTTGCGGACAATATCTGATATTTCTCGTCGTGAAGGAATTGCACATCTGGCAAAAAATTTGGGCATCCTGATCTTGAAACTGACAGGATTGAACCAACGGCTTTTCTTGCAGCAAGAAGAACAGAGCAAATACAAATAAACTAACCAGGGCGCACACAACCGGTTTCACGGCAATTTTCATTTTGTTTTGTTTGTTACTCCTCAGGAACCTCGCGGTTTTCATCCCCCACTTGACAGCAAACATGATCAGCAAGGAAATAAAGATTACCGCTAGGATCTTCAACAGGAACACCAGTTGGGGCGGATAGAAGGCATTGGGCGACAGATAAAAGCCTTCAAAGGAATAAACACTGTCAAGAAAAAACAATAATCCGGAAAAATTAAAATCTAATGCTGTTTGAGTGGAAAAAAAAGAGAGCGTCTTGATCAAAGCGACGATAAAGACAAACGTGCTAAAAATCATAACAGAAGGATGACAAGGCTTCACTTTTTTAATGGTTATGAATAGAAAAAAAACAAGCCCGCCCATCAGAAAACAAAAAACAGACGGCAATAAGACCCAGGGGAAAAACCAGGAATTTGCAGCAAAGGAAAAAGTGCCTTTGTACAAAGCCTTTGTCAAAAAAAACAATAACGCCAGGGCACATAAAATTTTCAAAAATTTACGTAGCATGCTTAAACTCGCTGTGTCTTTACTGCTCTATTCGATTAACTAAAAAATATGATGTCGATAAAAAAGCATCGGGCGAAAAAACATCCGGACAATAATACCAATTCCAGTGAATCTCCTCGCAGCAGAGCTACAAGGCATCTAAGAGGAACGCTGTATTTGAGAAACCAAAGGTTTCTCAGACTCTTCCTCAGATAGAACAATCCATTAATGGATCTGGTATAAACATTCCGGTCCAAGAACGTTTCCACCCTCAGTCCACATAAAAAATCTATAACCCAATGTCCTTTTTTGTTACAAGATATGCGGTCCAAAGATCCGGTCAACACAAAAGATGTCTCGAGCGCCATCAAAACCCGGGATAAAGGCAGGATTACCGGAGGCTGCGGGAATAGGGTGTTTTTATCTTAAACTTCCGGCTCAAGGAATAGATCTGGTTGATCAATTCCGTGTTTTCCTGTCCATGCTTAAGTTGCCCGATCAAATGATAAATTTTATTGAAGGCCCAATTACGGGCGATAGTGCTATCTCCTCGAGGAGCATCAAGCAATGACCCTTCAATCATCAGCTCATTGGTCTTATCTTCAAAATCACCAAGAAACTGCATCAAAAATTTATCTTCTTCATCATACTTTCCATAAAGGGTGAATTCGGTATTGCGGAAAAAATCCGGAAGCATGCGCGGAAACATTTCCGTATCGGTTAAGCCGCTCACGCGATAACGGATGTTCAACAGCAAGGGATCACGAATTTTTGTGTACATATAGGCCAAATTCTTCGCGATTTGATGCGTCCGGTAGGAATATTCACTCCAGCCCCTGTTTTTATAAGAGATAAAATCTAAAAGATAACGATTGACCCCTACACCACCGCTGAAAGCAAAAATTGACATCTTACCTTTATTAAAGGAAGAAATTTCATTGATCAACTGGCGCGGGTTGGTCACCCCTCTGGTCGGCCGTCCGTCGCTCAGCAACAGGATATACGTCGGGTGATGAAATTTGGCAACGCTGACCGTCTCATAAAGAGCCCGGTACGTATCTGTCGTCTCGCCGACCGTCAGGCTATCGACATATTGCAAAGCCAGACGAATATTATCCCGGTTGGGATGGACGGCTTTAGCTCTAAATTTGCTGATATCTTTCTTAAAAGAAAAAATATTAAATGTATCAAACCGGTTCAGATGCTTCAGACAATATGCGATGCCTTCCTTGAATTCTTCTAGGCGCTGTTTTTCCGTGCTGATCGAACAATCGACTAAAAATATAATTTCTTTGGGCACACTGTAAAGGGACAAACCGTCCGGCCCAATACGGATAACAATTTTGTAATACTTCTGGCCATCACGGAGATCTTCGTACACAACGATCTCATGATCAAGGTGTTTCTTTAAATCTTTATGTTCAATCTTTCTTTGAATGACGGGTTTAAACGGAGTGAGGCGCGTTGTTTGCTTGAGTGAATCCGGCCGATCGATCAAACCGGCCGTCTCGACGGGAGTGAACCCCGGCATTTTCTCAAGGAAATCAACAGGGATCGTGTCTTCGTCTTGCTGGTCTTCTGGAACCACGATAATATCCTGTTCCAGCAAATTGATCGTCTCAAGGATATTTTCCCTTGTCTCGCGGGCAACAGCATCACGGGGAAATGACGATTTCATCTGATGTTTCCAATAATCGTCTAATGGCTTATTCTGCTTGACCAATGAATCCTCTTTAATGTAATTCAAGTCGACGTTGGCATCTTTCTTATCGATCTCAAGAATTTGATCCTCGATAAAAGAGACGAAAAAATCATCTTTAAGGGGGCTTTCAAATTTTAATGTTTCAGGATGAGAAAATTCTATTTCCGGGACTTCCCTGCGCGCAGGAACATCCGATTCGATCTTCTTCACATGAAACCGTCGTTCTGTTTTTATTTCGACGCTTGTTAAGGAAGCGGGCATCGTCAGATTATACGCAAACAAATAAAAAAAGAAATGCGTAATGATCGAAATAAAAACAGAATAGAATAAGATCGCCCTAGGGTGCAGAAAGGTATTTAATTTTTTCCTGGGTTTCTTCATAATATTGGTTTGAAGGATATTTTTCCATCAACTCCTGGTATGTTTTCAATGCTTTTTGCCGCTGACCTTGCTTTTCAAAAATTTTCCCGGCTTTAAACAATGCCTGCTCGCAAAATTTCTCATCCTTATAAAGAACTGCGACCAGCATATATAATTTCAAGGCTTCATCCAACTGGCCTTCCAATTCTTTGATACTGGCCAGTTCGAAACGAGCCTGAATCGTTGTCGTGTGATCCGCTGAACTCGATAAAATCGCTTGCTCCAAGGCGTACGCCGCCTGCGTATATTGCTTCTGCTGCTTGTAACTCAGCCCCTGTCCGATATAAGCCGCGCTTTGATAACGCTCATTCTCGACCGCATCCAGGACGAGGCTGTAGCACTTAATCGCCTTGTTAAAGGATTTTGTTTGTCGGTACGATTCAGCCAAAAAATATTTTATTTTGAGAAAAATATCCGCGTTATCCTGGCGTTCGTCCGCTTTCTTAAGAATCCTTTGGGCGTTGATAAACTCTTGCTGGGACATATACTGCTCAGCGACCCATAAATACGTGTCAAGTTTGAGACCGTGATTTTCAAAGCCCATAACAATCTTATCAAATGTCCTGGCCGCCTGCCGGTCTACCCCTTGCGTGAGATAAATCGACGCGGTGTTCTTGAGCGAGGAAAGATAAACCCCATCAGCATCCTGCGATGGGGTTAATTGGCCGTAAAACACCAGGGACTGGTCATACTGCTGCATCGTCTGATAGTAATACCCGATTAAAAAAATCGCCTCCTCCCGCTTGACACTCTGGGGGAAATGGGTTAAAAACAATTTCAAAACATCGATCGCCTTGACAAATTCATTTTTCTTAGGATACAAAGACCCAAGGATAAACAGGACATTTTCTTTATGGGACCCCCTGGGATAATCTTTGAGATACAATTCACAGCTCTCAACAGCGCCGACACCGAGGTCTGTTTTGAGATTGAGCAAGATATCATTGTAAAGCGCTTCTTCGCGTTTGACCTCATCTTTCCCCTTCTCATAATAAAGACGGAAACATTCTATGGCGGCGGGAATTTGAGCCAACGCTTTTTGTGAATATGCCGCGCTGTAAAGGGCATCATCGGCAAAGGAAGAATCCGGATATTGTTCAGCCAACTGTTTATACAGTTCAAAGGCCGCAGCAAAATCCCTCAATTGGTACAATGACTCCGCTTTAAGATACAGGATGTGGTCTTGATAAAGTTCACCGGTGGTCGACAACGACTCAAGTTGGGCAACCGCGCCTTCATAATCCTGACGGCGCATGAGGATCTGGGCTTTTTTACTCGCCGCTTTCTGTTCTTGCTCCTCTGTTATTTCTAAGGACAGCAAGCGGTCGATAATGTTTAACGCGACATCATCCTGCCGCAGCTCGATATAGGCATTGGCAACGACAAAGTACAAATCAAAAGCGATGGGATTCAGCAGCAAGTCCTTTTCATGTTTCCGGTATGCCTTCACGACATCCTCGTACTGCGCGAGATTAAAATAGGCCAATAATATATTTGCGATGATGTCCTGATGCCGAACATTGTCCGAATGCTGCTTTAGCAATTTTTTAAAAACACCCAGACTCCCGGCATAATTTTCAGCAAGGAACTGCACCTCCCCCTGCTTAAACAAAGCGATTGTTTTTAATTGGTCTGTCTCAGCCGCCTTGGCCGCCTGAGAAAACAATTCCAAGGATTTCTGATAACTTTTCTGGCTGGTTAGGATCACCCCCATCTCAAAAAAAGACTGCGCCGTAAACTCACCCTTTGTCGGCACACTGACCACCTGCTGAAAATACTGAAAGGCCTTCTTGTCGTCTTCCAGTGCCTGAAAAATTTTACCCAAATAAAACAAATAGGTCGATTTGAAACTCTGCTCAACTTGTTCTTCCTTGATCGCGTGCAGACTGGATAAGGCCTGGCCAAATTGGTCAACGGCAAAGAACGATTGCCCCAAACGCAAATGCGCCATAACGATGCTTTTTTGGTCTTTCGTGACGGTTAAGAATTGACTATACCACTTGATCGCTTGAGCAAAATCTTCTTGAAAAAAATAACACTCCGCCAAACCAAAAAAAGCTTCATGAATATACGGGCTTTGCGGGTAACCTTGAATAACTTTTAGATATTCATCCGTCGCCATATCAAAAAAATCACGTTTAAAAAGACCGTTGGCGAAATCCAACAACTCTAAATCTTTTGTGAGTTGCCTGGGCATGACAACTTCCTTGACCACTTGAGCCTGCTGAGCCTGGCACCAAGGGGAGTAACCGCCAATGGTCATGGTCACCGATAAAAAGAAGACGATTTTTTGTCTCATGGGACTCATTCTTTTTTAAGAGTTGAAAATGAAATGTTCCAGATATCAGCAGACGCGCAGGCGTCCAACACCTTCACAATATATTTATGGTACGTTTCCTGGTCAGCCCGAATAATCACCGGTTGGTCCGGGAACAACAACGCGATCTTCTTTAACATTTTTTGCAAATCCCCGGTCGAAAGCTCTTTTTGGTTAACGACAACCTTCCCGCTTTTATTGACATTGATAATAATTTCTCCTGGACTCCTAATGGCTTCTTTCGACTCTTTGGCCTTTGGAACGCTGATGTTCAATTCAGACTCCAACTGGTTGAAGATCGATAATGTCATAAAAAATACCAGCGTAAGAAAAATGATATCGACCAACGGGGCCATCTGAATGACGGGCCGTCGACTTTCAAAATCGGTTAAGACTAATTTCGACATAATGCCTCTCCTTTATCGGTCTAAATATCTTCCGAAGATTCCACGATGATCTTGATGATATCTGAACTGTATTGTTCTACGATATTAGCAATCTCGTTGACCCTTCCTCTAAAATAGGAATAAAAAAGCATAACAGGTATCGCGACCATGAGCCCCCCGGCCGTTGTGACCATCGCCTTCGAGACACCACCAGCCAGCAAAATCGGCTTAACAACGGCTGTTTGAAAGGCGATAACATTAAAGGCCTGAATCATACCTAAAACGGTCCCTAACAACCCGATCAATGGCGCGACCGAAGCGATATCAGACAAATAACTGATTTGCTGCCATAAACTGCCAATTTCCCTGCGGGAACGGTTTTCAATGGCCTCACGCGCCAACACAGTTCCTTTATGCTTTTTCTCTAAACCAGCCATGACAATATGTCCAATAATATTTGGTCGACGGCGGCACATGCTTTTTACCGAACGCTCTTGTCCCTCTTCTAATTTTTTAATGACCTTCTCGGCGTATTTAATCGGAGAAAGTGTCTTCGGACTCAACGTAATAAAATTATAAATGATCAGAGTCATGGCAACGATCGATAAAAAGCCCAGCACGACCATGATAAAGCCGCCGGCTTTAATCATCTGCCACAGTGTCAGCCCTTGCTGTGATTTTTCATATGAATCCACGTACAACTTCAGATCATTGTCAACAGTTTGAGCCAGAACACATTGTCCGAAGAACAAGACAACCCCCACAAGCAATAAAACGGTCACTAAACGTTTAAATGAAAAGGTCATAATAAATGTCCCCCTTTTTTTATAAGTATTATTATAAACAGTCCTTCCAATCATAAGCTTCCCGCAATGAGCATATAATACCAAATCTATTAAATAATTACCAGAGTCATTACGATATTCTCGACGTCTAAACGAGAATATTAGCATTCAAATAGGACAATTATTTGATGGATTTGGTATAAAATATGATTTCGATTATTCTATGTGTTAAGATCAAGCCTGTCTACAAAATTCTCCCTCAAATTGATCCTAAATTATTGATTTAAAAAATCGGCCACAACAATAAACGTCTGACAAAAAAGACAACCATTCCTTCGAGAGCATATCAGCAGTATTCATAGGACCAAACAGGCGCCGTCAGCTACAACCGCAGGATGACAGGAGCGGATTCCGCTATGCCCTCCAAAACGATTCGGGTTGCCATTGCTTTTGTCCAGCAATAAACCGCGCCTCTTCCTTCACGCGCGACAAATAATGAAATATAATGAGTCACAACTGTCTAAATGAAATCTTTACTCATCCGCCGGGTCAATACTTCTTGAATCATCCACCCAATGGATACAATCCATGCGCGACCAACGCACACCTACATACGACGGCCACTCCGACACATCATAAGAGTCCAAAAACAACCTTTGCCAATCATCCAGAACCGTCTTGTTCTTGGCATTGTTCACTTCAAGGGAACAGGGATGAGCTGATGTTGAAAGCCCAATATCCCTTTTGTGCGCCCTTGGTCATAGATCTTCAAACGGCAAGCCGTAACCACCGGATATATTGGACGGATAATCAACCTCATCCGCTATGACAGGGTGCTGTTTGACATATCCCGCCCCATTTCAAATCAAGGCTCAGCCAGTCCGTCACACCATAGAAAATGAAAAAGAAATACTACAGGCTGCTCGTTTTTCCATGATCCTTTTCCAGATAACGTTTTAAGACGGCATAGGTTTGCGGCCCCGACGGTTGTGATGATGCTACAAAAACGAGCAGGCAAAAAACACCTTTTTCAAAAAAAATATTTTTTTGATAGTGAGCCGTCAAACCTTCTGACATTAAAACAACGTGTAGATAAACGGCGCGATTGCTGAGGATTGGGCGAACACAAATAAAAAACTCAACAACATAATAATCAACACAATAGGTGCCAACCAATATCTTTTTCTGTGCTTCAAGAAGTCCCAAAATTCTTTAACTAACTCCCATTTAGCCATATTCATCCCTTTTTGCGTTACGTTTGATATTCAAACAGTGCATCTCCTCGCAGCAGAGCTACGAGGAATTCACTCCATAAAACCGAGACCCCACGAAACAAACCCGGACGCCATTGAGCAAAAGATATGCGCGTCATTAAAACTGACGCTTGAGATGCTCAGGATCGTCTGGCTCGTCCCGTTTGATCCAATACGATTCCGCCGAAGGATCCCACTTTTGATAAAGAAGATCTTTGCCCAACAACTTGAAGATAAGACCCGCCAAGCCAAACATCACATAATAAACGATGATCAGCACAATGGCATTAACGATTCCGCCGATTACGTGCGCGGCCTTCATCCAGTAGGTGTAAATTGTTTTCAAAAGAGGCAATGCGAGTGCCGTGATAACAATAAAAAATATGGCAAGAATATCTAAGGCCAATCCGATGACGAGACGCTGATGACGAAAAATTTGAAATAAACTTATCACGGTTAAAATGACGGCCATCCCATAACCATAAACCAATAAATTTTTTTGTTCTTTTTGCATCGTTATTTCACAATCTTCCCAACGGCCAAAATGATACGCGGTTTAATCAAGGATCGTTGAAATTGAGTCTTTCGTGTATTTATTCTTGTTCGGTTGTCGGGCCTTACTTAAAATATAATCGCCCAGGACCAAACAATCCATGTCGGTGCACATAAAACAGCGATAGGCCTCTTCCGGGGTGCAAACAATCGGTTCGCCACGAATATTAAAAGAAGTATTAATGATAAGCGGGCAATCGGTCAAGGCTTCAAACGCTTTGATCACATCATAGTATATTGGATTAAATACGCCATCCACTGTTTGTAGCCGCGCGGAATAATCCACATGGGTAATCGCCGGAACTTCCGAGCGCTTCACTTTCAATTTGTTAAGGCCTGACAAATGTGATTGTTTGGATTGCGTGACGACTTTGCCCTCCTGCAACTGCGCAACCAGCAACATATAGGGGCTGGATGATGAGATATCAAAATACTCTTCTTTTCTTTCGTCCAGAACGGACGGGGCAAATGGGCGGAAGGATTCCCGGAATTTTATTTTCAAATTCAAAACAGATTGCATTTTTTCAGAACGGGCGTCAGCAATAATGCTCCGCGCCCCTAAAGCCCGCGGGCCGAATTCCATGCGCCCTTGAAAAAAGCCAATGATGTTGTGGTCGGCAATCAACCGGGCAACACGCACGGCCAGGTCTTTATGATCCACTTTCTCATACGGGTACGCGCCTTCTTCTAAAAAAGATTGAATTGTTTGTTCATCAAAATCCGGACCGAGATAAGACCCCCGCTGCTTATCCGAATGGTCATCGGCTGTCCTCGGGTTACCTAAAAATTGATGCCATATGTACAAAGCCACTCCCAACGCGCCGCCGGCATCACCGGCCGCTGGTTGAATCCAAATATTTTTAAACTTGCTTTTCCTTAAAATTTTACCGTTTCCCACACAATTCAACGCCACTCCGCCGGCGAGGCATAAATTCGGCTCCCGGGTTTCGGTGTAGACATAATCTGCCATCAGCAGCATAATCTCTTCAGTCACGTCTTGAATCGAACGCGCTAAATCCATATCCCTTTGCGTTAAAGCGGATTCCGATTTCCTCGGGGAGCCTCCAAACAAGCGGTGAAAACGCGCATTGGTCATGGTTAGTCCCGCGCAGTAATTAAAATACGACATGTTCAGTTTAAACGAACCATCCGGTTTGATATCGATCAAGTGGCCTTTAATTTTGTCAACATACTTCGGCTCGCCATAGGGGGCCAAACCCATTAACTTATATTCACCTGAATTGACACGAAAACCGACATAATACGTAAAGGCGGAATACAACAATCCCAAAGAATGCGGAAAGTGCAGCTCTCCCAACAAACGGATTTGATTGTCATGGCCATGACCGTAACTGGAGGTCGCCCACTCCCCAACCCCATCCATCGTCAAGATAGCCGCTTTTCGAAAAGGTGACGGCAAAAAAGCGGACGCGGCATGCGATTCATGGTGCTGGGCAAATAGAACCTCTCCGGAAAAATCGGGTAAATGTTCAAGAATAAGCCATTTAATAAACAATTTTTGTTTTAGCCAAATGGGCATGGCCTTCAGGAAGGAACGGATGCCGAACGGGGCATACGAAATATAGGTCAATAATATCCGTTCAAATTTCAACAATGGCTTGTCATAAAATCCGACATAGGTGATTTGTTCAGCTGTCACTCCTGCCGATTCCAGGCAATATTGAATGGCGTTAGCCGGAAAATCAAAGTCGTGCTTCTTTCTCGTAAAACGCTCTTCTTGCGCGGCCGCAATAATCTGACCATCTTTGATCAAACAGGCGGCGCTATCATGATAATAAGCGGAAACACCCAAGATATAGGTCGTGCTACTCAAGGCTATCTTTCTCCCCTGAAGATTCATTGTATTGCTGAATGAAATCCAATGACTTTTGATAAAACTGCACCTCAGGCGTCATATCATATTCTTGTGATACGCCTAACAAATGTTGATAACGTTCCTGAGTATCGAAGGGATGAAGCCAATGTAATTTTTTCAAACAGACCGGACATAACCAGATGGGAGCCTGATCGGACTCTTTGCGGTGATTACTGCCATTCATATTGCATTCAAAATAAATACAATGATACAATCCAAACATATGGCCGATCTCATGTGTACCGGTCTTTATGGTTCGCCTTAAACAAAGTTTACGGTCTTGTTCACTTTTGTTGGGGTCTCCATTGCGATAGATGGACCAGACCCCCACGCGGTCTTCCATCGACGCTTGACCAAAAACAAAATTCCAATTGCCGCCCGGCCATAAATCGAAAGAAGTAAAGGCTATCAAACAATAGGCGTCATCCGGTTTATTGGGGGCTAAGACCTGATCAATCACGTAAGTCGACAAAACCTGCTTGTCCTTCCAGCGCGGATGAACCCGCCGGGCGTGGTCGGGAATGACGTCCAAAGGTATTGACGGCAAAATTTGAACCGGCATTTGGAAATACATTTCAATATAACGCGCGGTTTGTTCAACAATCTGCTTACGCGACGCATCAAAATCTCCCAGCAGGGTGATATAGATCGTTTTTAACACCGCATCGGGTTTAACATGATTTTGTTTGATATAGTCGGCATACGGTTGGCCTGGTTCCGGATGATGGGCCAACCAATCATCCGGGCCGGGAGGCTTTTTATATTCATGCAGCGCTATCAGCTTCTCAAAAAAATCATCGGTCAGACCTTCCTGCACGTTCTCCTCAGGCGGCTGCAAAATTTCATGGTAAACCCCCGGATCAGATTGATATAAAGAAGTTATCGGGCAAATATTTCTTTTAGTAAATATAAACATGACGACGCATAATATAAATAAAATATATGCCAGGTGCTTATTATTTCTTCTCTTTTCCATAGACCTTCTGGAGCCAGACGTTCATTGTGTTGAATGGACTTTTTCAATACATTACAATATAAAACTTTTATTGTCAAAAGCAATTCTCAGGATTATATAATTCTATCAATGAAAATAATCTCTGAACAATTGTCGCTGAGGCAAGTCTAAAATAGCAGATGCCTTACTTAATTGCAAACACAGTAAAATACCGATAAAATAAAGGCGTTATATATGGAATACGTCAAATAACGGCCGCCCTCGCGTTCTTCAGATTAGACCTAAAGGATATTTTTCCCTACTTAATATTTGGACACGCATTGAAATAAGTGTATAATCTTACCAATTATAGTGAATCTACTCGCAGCAGAGCTACGAGGCATCTAAGAGGAACGCTGTATTTGAGAAACCAAAGGTTTCTCAAACTCTTCCTCAGGCGGTAACCTCGGAGCGGAGCTCAGAGGAATTCACTCCATTAAATAATTGCCAGAATCGATTCTGCTTTTCTCGACGCTTTAGCGGGAATACCAGAATTGAAATAGAACAGTTGATTAATGAATTTGGTATCATCCGCATCCTTAGAAATATCAATCAATATGATCGAATGCCTCAGGCAATCACGTGACTTCTAAGACAACCAAACCCTTATATTTTCTATAGCGGTGACGATATCGCAACAATAGAGGCCGACATTATTTTATTCCACAGACGCCTACAAATAAACAAATGAGTCTATTCCGTCATAAAAAAAAATTGGTTTTGTATGTCTTATCTGGCTGTCTTTCCCTGACGATCGGGCTTTATTTCCGGCTTTATCCCCTCCGTCATTTCACCACCGGGGAGAACAAAGAAAAAGCAACCTTGCTGGTCATCCATAAGCTCAAACAAAACGCCCATCAATCGGTAGAAAAATCTTACCCCCAACTTCCGCGCGCGCAAAAAAATGTGCTTGTTAAAAAGCTGTTCAGTGAGATGCTGAAAGAGAACAGCGATAAAATCAAGGACTCCATCGAATCGGTCTCCCTGAAAATGGACCAGCAAAAAAAAAACACGACCCCCTATTTGCTCGCGTCAGATTCCTACTACTATCTCAATTTAACGGAAAACATCATGCGCACGGGGCGAATCAGCGATACTTACCAGGGCAGTAAATATCTCAACAAACTGATGCTGGCCCCGCATGGCCATTGGGAACCCCTTAACCTGCACGCTTACATCGGATTTTGTATTTTTAAGTTTATAAAATTCTTTAATCCCAGAATACCGTTGATATACGCCGTCAGCTTTACGCCTTTACTGTTAACCTGTTTATCGATGATCCCTTTCATTTTCATATGCTATACCTTACAGTGCCGCCCACTGCCTACTTTCGTGGGGAGCGTCTTCTTTTTACTGGCGCCTATCTTTATCAAGCGCAGCATGTTTGGATGGTACGACAATGACCCGTATAATGTCCTGTTCCCCGTTCTATTGCTCGCGTCGTTTATTTATGGTCTTCAGCACCTTAAGGATAAACGCAGGCTCATCACCGCTGGATTACTTAGCACTTTATTCATGACCGCTTATACGTTTTTCTGGCAGGGCTGGGTTTTTGTTTTTGCCGTCTTTGCCCTGGGCTGTTTGATGATTGGCCTCACGCATTATGCCCTGACAAGGAACAAGCGAGAATGCCGAACTCAAATGCTCTATTTCGGAATCTTTTTGGTGAGCAGTTTTTTCCTTATCAGCCTCATTATGGGTTTTCAGGAATTCTTCGTGTTATTTTCTGAGGGCTGGCAGGCACTGTCAAATTTCTTAACGCCGCAGCTTTCCGCTTGGCCGGACCTCTACATCAGTGTCGGCGAATTGCATCCAGCCCCCCTGAAATTGATCGTTGAGTTGATCGGCGGCAAATTCCTGTTTGTCACCGCGCTTTTCGGTCTAGGGGGAACGCTGCTGATAAAGAATTTTCTTTTTATGAAAAAGAAAAATGACGCTGACCTTAAAAGCCTGTACGCCTATCTATTGATCACGATTTTTTTAATGGCCACGACATATATCACACTCGGAGCCCAACGCTTTGCCATGCTTTGCGTTGTCCCATTCAGCCTCAGTTTTTGTTTCGGGCTTCAACTCATCCTTGACGCTTATAAACACTTCTTTTTAAAAAATAATTCTAAAAAGACCTCGGTCGCCTTTATCGCGAACACGGTATTATGTTTGATCCTGTTAAGCACCATATGCCTGCCTGTTTTCTCTTTGGAACAATCCATCGAAGGCTTATTAAATCCTATTTACAATGATGTCTGGGATCGGACATTAAAAAAAATCCACCAACAAACACCGTCCGATGGCATTGTGAACGCGTGGTGGCCGCCTGGTCACTTTATCAAAGCAACCGCGCGAAGACGCGTGACATTCGACGGGGCAACCATTAACTTCCCGCAAGCATACTGGATCGCCAACATCTTTTTAAGCCAGGATGAAGGCCAAGCCGCCGGCCTTTTAAGAATGCTGAACAACAGCTCAAATCAATCCGCCGAATATCTTCAGTCACTGGGATTACCTTTGTCAACAACCGTGGAGATTCTGAAAAAAATCGTTGTCAAAGACAAGGAAACCGCAAGAGGACTTCTACTCAAAGAACTAAAGAAAGAGAAAAGGGTGCAACCCCTCTTAGACCTAACCCATGCCCAACCTCCGCCGTCGTACTTGCTGGTATACAATGAATTTGTTGAAAACAACCTCCAATTGGGATTTATTGGCCGTTGGCCGTTTGAACAAATTGAACGCATCAACGCCGACCCTCAAAAATTAAAAAACATCCCTGACTCGCGGTCGTCCGCCTATATCAATTTTTTATGGTCCATGATGGGCGGACCTGATAAATTCAGCGGCAAATTAAATATGATTCACCAATCGGAAACCGACATGCTCTTTGACCACAACATCCGCATCAAGACAAAAAGTAAAGAATGCCACATCCAATCCCCCAAATACGGCACCGGAATCCCGCGTAGCATTTTTTATCTGGAAAACAATCAAATCGTTGAAAAAAAATTTCGCGACGCGACATTGTCTTACTCCGTTCTTCTGGTGAATGATCCGACTCCCTACACCGTCTTGCTTGACCAGCATCTCGCACAATCGCTGCTTGTCAAATTGTATTATTTCCAGGGTAAGGGCTTAAAATATTTTAAATCTTTCTCTTTTGAGAAAGATTTAACAAACCGGACGCGCATATATGTCTATGAAGTTGATTGGCAAGCTTTTTTAAAAGACATCAAAAAGTAAAGGCAGGATATTAGAAACTGCTTAATAAATTCTTTTCATTCCGGACAGATAAAACCTGATCGCCGACCTTAACCGCCTGCATATCCAAATTTTCAACGGGTAAAAGTGTCGCAAAATCATAAGACACCCTCGAGACTTTCAATTGTCCGACATATTCAGCATCCCGATAGAGAAAAAACCTTTGCTGCGCGGCAATCCCATCCCAGCGGCCCTTGTTCATAATGGCAAAACGGCCGCCCTTATGAATTTTGACAATGAAAGCCGGCGTGGATGATTCTAAGACATGAGTCATTATATCTGGAGGTCCAACAGCCATGTCTGTTTGATGGACAGGCTTTTCTGACAAGCGCGCTGTCATGGTCTTTTTACGGCCATGTTCGGCCGTTCCACTCAAACCAGCGAAAAGATTGTTATCCATCAGCGCTTTGATTTTCACAAGGTTCGTCTTTAGACCTTGAGCACCTAAGACGATTTCGAAAGGACCATGTGGGGCTTCTGGTACGGATGCTTTGACCGTCGAAGGGCCCGTACTCAGCGCAATTGGCTGAGCCGCTTCTTCATGCTGCGCTAAAAGGGTTAACGGCTGCGGTTTCAGCTGCAAAGCTCTCAGGCGATTCACTGCTTTCGGAAAACCTGGTTCACGACAAAGAGCCTTTTTGTAATAATGCCGCGCCAATTGGTCTCTTCCTTTTTGTTCAGCGATCATCCCGAAATGATAGTTGACTTGCGCTGGAGGGGCGCCTAACTCTAAGGCTTTTTTGGTCCACACCTGCGCTTGATCATATTCTTCACGAATGTAATAAAGATAAGCAAGTTTATCGCATATGCTGTAATCCGGATGAGCTGTCATTTGTTTTTTTAAAATTTTTTCAGCCAGACTTAAATTTCCGGTTTGCACCGCTAACTCCACCTTTAATTGAACGGCTTTCAAATTCAGAGGATCAATATCTAAGAGCTGATCGAGAAAAATCTGGGCCTTGTCTTTATGCCCGGAAACTTTGGCGATGATAACCTGCATCATCAAATGTTTCTTATATTGATTGAATTCCCGGACTAAACGTTGTCTTTCCCGTGGATCCAGCGTTTCATCATAAAGCGATTGTCTGACCTTAGAATACAATTTACAGCCTTCATGGGACATCAAGTCTTCGACCGAGACCATGTCCTTGCGGTTCTGAAACGTGCGGCAACCGCTAAATAAAGGAAGCGCCACGATCAGCATGCCCCAGCATAAAATCCTTACCGTTTTAGTATTTACCGTTTTTCTTCTCATTTTGATAGTGAATCTCCTCGCAGCAGAACTCAGAGGAATTCACTCCATTAAACAGTTGTTATTTTTCCTGGTGGAGAGACGCCTATGGCCGGAGGAATGGCGGCAGAAAAAAACGAAACAACATCCGGAATGAAAACGTCAAAAACCAAAACCAGGGATAGAATTCTCAGCACATCCTGCTACTTTCACAAAGCCGATATCCGCGCCATAGCAATCCTATTCAATTATATAAATCCACCCTTCTTCTGTTGTACCATTTTATTGTCAATTTGCCAAATAATTGTTATCCCGACAAAAGTGCCGATCAATCCCAACCAACCCAAGTAGCGCACAACCGCGGCCAGGGCCGTATCCGATTCAAGAATTCCCCAGCGGGATAAAATGTCTGTCCAGTCATGCTTCCCGCCACCCACTAAGAATAGTTCATGGGCGCGCGCATCAGCCATATATCTCGCGATATTAAAAAAATTCTGAAAAAACCATAAAAGCATGACCGCAAAGGAAAGGACCTTCAGTTGCAATAGAAACGTTACCGCACAAACAAAGGGCATGATCAATTGCCCTAACGTTCCCCCGTATAATCCGATTGTCTCGCCAAAAAAACCCAAAAAAACATGACCGGCTTCATGAAAAAATAAATTGGGGTAATCCAGGATCAAAATATACCCGTCACCATCAAAAATGATCGCGCTGCAAAGAAAGACAAAACAGACAAGAAAAAATATGTATTTAGGGGTTGAAACGGGATGATGCGGTATATAGTCCATAATCTTAAAAACATGCTCCTCTTGGCGCGAAAAAGGCGCATAATTGCATGCACATCGTCATGAAGGATATTGAGGCGTTAAAAATAAAAAAAAGGATTATTCCCCCCTGGCTGTAAAACAACGGTCACCTGAAACCGTTAAAAAGGCTCGCCGGAAAGACCACCCTGAGGGTCGATAGAGATTTCCAAACAACCGTCTGATCATACCAAATCCATTAATAAATTGTTCTATCTTAATTCTGAAAAGCAAAATTGGTTTTGGTCATTATTTAATAAAATTGGTATCATCAACAACATTCCATATGGCCAATATGGAAACACTCGTTGCTCCAAGGACGCAAAAAACGTAAATGGAAAACAATTTTTCGTTAAAGCCTTAATGGCTCTCCGTCTTTTTATTTGAAATTTAATAACCGGACTGGATCATCATTGTATTGCGTTGCAATTGCTTAATCCGCTCTTCCCCGGTTAAGACCTCTTGCGCCGCGGTCCCTTTATGAAGCGGCGGGTTTGATGACCTTACTTTGACCGGCATATTTTCATATTGTTTAAACTTGTCCTGTGGGGGAAGCACGGATTGCGCGGCCGGTTTTCCGACGGGCTTTGGGATTTCTTTCCCCATGACCGCTTTTTGAAAAGAATGCGAATAAAAAAGAGGCATCCCTTCGGTTGCCGGCGGAATGTATTTATTCTCTCTTAACATCGCTTCTAAGTGAATAGCTAAAGTGTCCTGCCCACTCAGCTTTAATTGAGTGATCATCTCAAGGACTTGTCCGCGTTCATTTTCAAGAAAGTACGCTAACCCCAGGCCGAAATAGGCATAGGACACTTCCTGCCGGGCCAAGACACTCTCAAAGGCTTCAATCGCTTCGGTTGTCTGTGATTTTCCTAAAAGGTATATCCACCCTAAGGCTATCCGGGCCGTTACTAAGTCCGGCTCATGTTCCAGGGCCAACAGGCAATACTCTTCCGCCTTATCAAAATCTCCATGACCATAATAGCCTTTCGCCAAGTTTTCATAGGCAAAGGAAAACGTCGGATCAATCGCCACAGCCTGTTCGTAGTGCCTGGCTACTGTTGACCATGGGGCACCCGCGGCTTTATGCGCCATCCCCAGAAAATTGTGCGCAGGCGCTAAGCGGGGATAAACCCGTAAGGCATCTTCAAAATGTGTGATCGCCTTTAAATATTTATTTTGTTTAAAGGCAAGAACACCCGCTTCATATTGAGACTTCACAAAATTGGTGTCCTGAGCAAAAGCCGCATACAAGGGGATAAATTGAAAGACCAAAAAAAACAGGATTGTTTTTATTCCAATTTTATTCATGACGCAACGCTCTTGGTCAAGGCATGTCACAATAACACGAGAATTTCCAGAAGATGGGTATTTACTCTTGAGGCATTTCGCTTGTTTGTTTTAAGTCGGGATATATAACCATCTTAGCGATGGTCATCGAAACTGTCATTTGATCTTGTGCGCCGCGTTTAGGCACCAGTCGATACTTTAAAATTGTAAGCAACTCATCAGAGCTGTTGACTTTATGCATAAAAGCGACAACATCCTTAAAATCCCCCACACAATCGACATTGACAATGTATTCCGTGTAAAACTCATCTCGACGGGGCACATCAGGGTTCTTCTTAAAGAGATTGACATTCGTTTCTTCTTCAATATCCTGTAACGCTTTCTGCAAAGAACTGTTTAGTTTATTTTCGTCTCTTAAGGTCGTGAAATATTTCGATATTACTTCGCGTTCAGCTTCCACGCTTGACCGGTATGCCACGAAATTCAGATCATTCTGCACGCTCTCTTTTTCCAGATTGATCGCGACATCTAACTCTTTAATCTTATTCAATGACGGATTAATGAAACCCAAATAAATGATCGCGACCATACAAACGGCGACCGTAATGTACAATAAACTCTTTTCTTTAGGGGTCCTTTTTGAGATAAAATTATTTATCGCTTTCAAAATTATTCCTCCTTCAATTCTTTCTGAGGTTCACTCTCTTGCGCAACAAGACTTTTTACTTTCAACAAAAATTCAAAAGCCTGAACATCTTTCCCCCTATCCTTTTTTGAAACATTCGACTTCTCATCGACAGCGTGAAAAAAACCGGTGTTCTCTAATGAATCTTTCCACTCATAAACTAATGACACTTCATCGGCAATGCCCGAAAGGCTCAAACTGCCATCCTCATCAAAAAATAAATTTGTTAAGTAAATTTCTCTTGGAATATTCTGATAAATTTCATACAGGGCGTCCAGACCGATATTGCGTCCATTAAGAAATTCACGGATCAGTCGGTTACCCAGGACCACATGATTCAATTTCTCCACTTCCGTACGTGTCTGAGTGTAGTCCGCTTGAATCTTAGCCAGATAGGCGCTCTTAAAATACAACCGCAACCCAATGATCGCAGCGATTAAGACGAGAATAACAACGGCCAATACCCCTGTTTTGAAAACTTCACGGCCCTGCTCTTCGACAGATTTCTGCAACTGAATATCTTCCGGCATCAAATCAACAAAAGATTTCGTCGCTGTTATTCCAGCCGACGCGACATCAAAAAAAGAATGGTCCGCGTACTGTGCCGACTTCTTCTTAAAAAGCGACGGTGCCATCTTCATGTTATCCTGGTATGGAATAATCTCCGTGTTCCAACTCAATTTTTCTTTCAACAAAAGCTGCATGTCCTGGGCCATCTTATCGTCTGAAGTCAACAAGTACTGCGCGGGTTGGGCTTCAATATCCTCGTTCTTATAGGACTCAATCGTGCGGGACAATTCTTCGACCAATTTTTCTTCGGCAATCGCTCCTTCTTGATTAAAATGCACCTTGCCAACAGGGATGTTCCTGGCCGAGATGCAAGTCCCTTTGTGCACGATGATAAAATCGGTTGAATCATACCCGATACTGATCACCCCGCTCGGCACAGACTCGCCGCTTAATCCTAAGGCATCAGAATACATTCGAGCCATTCCCTCCGGGCCGAAAACGATTTTATTAACACGCATCCCCGCTTTCTCCAGGATATTGATTTTCTCGCGGAGCAACTTTTTATTGGCAATGACAAGGAGGACTTTTGTAAAATTATTTTTATAAACGCCAAAATTGATATAACCGGTTTGTATCTCTTCTCTTGAGAACGGGGTATGGCGGCTTGCCTGCAGACTGACGATGGACTTAATTTCTTCCGTATTGGTCGATGGTATTTCGATATTCTTTGTCGTGACCATGTTGGAAGGAATAATCAACAGGACATTACCCCCTTTAACTTTCATCCCCTTCGTCGCCGCATGAACCGCTTTGACCTGGTTCTGTTCGGATAAGCCTTTAACCTCCTTAACAACAAGTTGGTCGACTCTGGCGTTCTCTCCCGCACCACGCACGTAGGCGACTTTCAAAATATCATCTGTAAAAGCCACACTTATAAAATCATTGCTTTTATTTAGCATATAGTTATTCCTTATCCTCACCATTTATATTCTGAAGTATTATATATGAAAGCCCCGGGGGCAGGCAACAAAATATTGTTATTTTTCTCGCCAGTATTCATAACGATTTTGATCCAGATTCAGCACACATTCGATGGTATGGTTATACCCGGAGGCTATGCGCGCCCGGGAACGGATCGTGTAATAGGATGACGCTGTTTTAATCACACCATCAAAGTTCAAACGATCGATCGCATTAGCTTCATGTTGTTCTAACTCGATAAAATTTTTTATATCCGAACTGACATCATACGCGCGGTTAAAAACATAGTCGTCCACTGTTCCTTCAATTTCATCGTATCCTCGACGGACTCGCAAAATCTTGTCTGCCGTGGCTGGCTGGAGTCCCAACGAGACAAGAATTTCTTTGGATACCGTATTGATATTGACCTTCCCATCGCCATACATTGTTATGAACGGACGTAAAATGTCATAGATGGACGGCGTCATGCCCCTGAGCAGCAACAACTCCTCCGGAAGCTCAAAAACATTGTTTTTCGGTTCATAAGGATCTTCCAGGTTGGCATAGAAATCATCACTGTAAAAACCCGTAATTTGAGATTCGCCAAACTCGCGCCAGTCGATTAACGCTTCGGTTAAGACAAGAGCCTCATCTTCATCAGGAACCGCTACCTGACGGATTAAGAGCAGCAATATTTCTTTCGGGCAGTAATTGATGTTCAATTTGCTTTCTTCATCGACCAAGCCAAAACGCATTTGCGGGGTTAAAGAACTTCCGTCATAATAAGGATAGGTCACGCTAAAAAAACCCTGCCCGAGAGATTTGTTCTCAAAAAGTTCAGAATTATTGGACAAATAATATTTACTATATGCAGTATAGAGTCCCTTGTTCCGACGCTGATCGTTACGCAATGCCGCCCGCGCGAGTTTAATTCCTGCCCCTGCGATATGATGCAACTGGCTTTTTCGCTCTATTCTCGCTAACAACCCGACCCGCGCACGGACCCGCATCCCGATCTGAACCGCAAGCACCGTTAAAAAAATCAAGGCCCAAATAACAAAAATTAAAATGGATCCATTGGCGTTCTTTAAATAAGGCATTACCAAATTTTTCATAGGACTGTCCGCTTAACCTTGCAAAGGAATATTTATAATTTTCTCCATTTCCTTCTGCCCATGTTCATCTGAATAGGCCACTTTGACTTCAATCCCGACAGGGATTATATTGTCAATGCTGCTGCTGTAAGTGACACCTTCTTCGGTAAGAAAATAATACCTGATTCGAAATTCTTCGACATCCGACAGCACTTTTTGAGTCCGTCCAAAAAGATTTTTGACCGCTTGAGCGTAATTAACTTGCCGCCGGTAAACAGACCGCTCTATCGGGTCAAAATAATATTCCACTAAACCGAGTTGATCGACATAAATATTTTCACCCCAACCCCTTTTAATATCGGCTGCAGTGAAAACCGTGGTCGGCATGGCGATTCTCTTTTGGTGACCTGTCATCGGGATTAAAGAAAATGGGGCAATATTTCGAACATCACGCTCGAACTTATGAAAAAAAATAATAATATCTTCTTCTTGCACCATCTTTTGATGACGCTCCCATACCCGCAACCCACTCGATAATGATTGATAAACAGACAGACCGACCACGCTGACAATCGTAACGACTATCAAGACTTCAATGAGCGTCATCCCGGATGGTTGATACAAACACCGGACGAATAGCCCCTGACGTTTTTTGTTCTGGATTCCAATCAATGATTGTTGCCTCATTCTTGATCAACCTTAAAATCTGCCAAATAAGCAGAACGAGAGAGCGAAATATTCCGCAGTCCTTCTTGCCAGGATAATGTTAATGTTAGATCAAAGACTTCCGGCATTTCAGCGACTTCCTTGATGACCATATACTGTTTGAAGGTTATATTTTTCCCGCCGACTTTGATGTCTTCTTTCCGGTTCAAGTCAATCGGCAACATCTTGTAAGCCTTCAGCATGCGCTGGATATAACTGATTCGGTTGTCAAGGGCTGTTGTCGCATAGATCCTATTCGTAATATGCGTGGTGCGTTCGAGGGAAACAATATAAGATTTCAAGATATAGACAATCCCAACGGAGAGGATCATTAAACTCACCATGACTTCTATCAGAGTAAAACCTTTTCGATTATTTTTCTTATTTCGTAAAGACAAGATCATGGCCCATACAGGTTACCATCGTTCCAAGGAATTCTTTTAAAAAGGGATGTTATCGTCGACAGGCAGAATGTGCAAATTTACTATTCGTCTTTCCAATTTGTGATATTATCTTCATCTGATTCCATATCGCGCCCCTGAGAAGAAAGATCAAAGAATGGATGATTGACCCCGGGAGACGCGTAAATATATGCATTGCCCCATGGGTCTTTCGGCTTTTGATCAAGATAAGGACCGTTCCAGTTCGTAGGAACCGGACTTGAGGACGGCTTGGTCCATAAAGCACTCAAACCCTGCTCTGTGGTCGGGAACACACCATTGTCCAATTCATAAAGTTTTAAGGCTGTGGGGATATTGGCATTAACATCGGCTTCAGCAACTCTTCTTTTTGCCCGTTCACCTTGACCGATAAAATTAGGGGCCGCCATCGCCGTTAATGCCGCAATAATGATGATAACAAGCATGATTTCCATAATCGTGAAACCTTCATTTTTCTCTTTAAAATATCGCATAAATCCTCCTCTTTCCTCAGGATAAAACGTTCCCTGTTATTTTGTCATTCCTAGACTTAAAACTATAATACTATAGATTATTGGCCATTAACATACCTTAACCATTTTTTTTCTAATGCGGAGAAGGATGTTATTTCCGGTTTATAAACCTGTAGGAAGGCCTGGTCAAACGCTGTGCCATCCCGGACACGGCGGCACATCCTTCCGAAACGCAAACTGCCATAATTTTTAATCAAAAAATCGATCAGCGATAAGCTCTGGGCATAATAAAGCTGAACTTTCTCAGGGTCCATCTCTTGACGAATATCATAGCGATTTAGCCGTTTAAACGCAACAAAATCATTTTCCTGAATCCTTTTTTTCATATACGCATGCACATATTTGACTTTATCCCGTTCCAAGAACTGGGCGACACCCTCTTCGACCCATAAGGGCAAAGGTTCCTCGCGAACAAAATCCTTAAGTGTCAAATGACCGATCTCATGCGGCAGAACATTGTAAATAAAATCGTCTTGCTGATCATAACTGATGATGACCTTGGATTTAAGATTGGGATGATAGGCGACAGCTCCTCCTTTTGACCATTCTGGTTGGCCGGTCTTTTTAACAAATGTTGTGCTATCAGGATAGATATAAATCTTAACACGGTTATCCCAGCTCCAAAAATTTTGATACCGGCTATAACCAATCTGAATGGCAATTTGCTGATAATAATTATCGGCTTGACTTAAAATGAAATCAATCCGACTGGTGTCTGTTTGCGGATAGAAATAGATGATAAAATGCTGCCCTTTGCTTTCCAGCCATTTTTCGGAATCGGCTTGAGCGGCACCTAAAGACCACAAAATGACGCTCAGACAACAGGTCAAAAAAATACTTGTCGCTTTAAAGAAACCCATTTTAAACAATTCTGTTAAAAAGATAAAAGGTCCATTTGAAAAATAGGTAAAAGCATCGCAAAGATAATAAACCCCAAAAAAGACGCTATGACGAGAATTAAGAGCGGTTCTAACAACGATGTCACTGTTTTAATGCTATCATCTGTTTCCTGCTCATAAATGTCCGCGATTTCACCCAACACCTCATTTAAATTACCGGACTCTTCACCAATGGCAATCAGATGGCCCATCATCTTTGGTATCTCCTTCACCTTTTTTATATTAACACCCAAAGAACCTCCCGCGACAAGTTCTTCTTTCACGATGATGAGCTTTTGTTTGATCTTAGTGTGGTGCAATACCCCCGCGGCCATTTGCAAAGAATCGGTTAAAGAGATCCCTCCGCGCATAAGCAACATGAGTGTCCGCGCAAACCGGGCCAAATCAATCTTCAGCAATAAAGATCTGACCATCGGCAAGGGGATCAAGCGGCTCAACCAAACATATTTATTTTGCCGGTAGGACTGCCATTGCTTTATTGTGATAAAAAGAAAAAACACGAATACACTGATAAACACATAAATGTTACTGAGAAAACGGCTCACGTTCACTAATATCAGCGTCGGAAAAGGCAATGTTTGGCCAACACTTTCAAACACCCCGATCATGCGCGGCAAAACAAATGTCAGGACAAAATAAACAGTGGCCGCGCCGACAACGGCCATTAACGTGGGATAAGCAAACGCTGTCTTTACCTTAGATATGACTTCCAACTGTTTCTTCAGATACTGGGCAATATTCTGGCTAACCTCTTTAAGATTGCCGCTCTCCTCCCCCGCATGAACCAACGCGATATAAAGAGAAGAAAAAATATTGGGATAATGCGTTAAGCATTCAGAAAAAGATAAACCGTTTTTTATATTTTTGATGATATCTTGGAGCATCCATTTCAAAGAATTATCATCATTCTGGTCTGCAATGATTTGCAAAGCACGCATAAGTGATATGCCGGCTTTTAATAGGTTTGATAATTGACGCGTGAACACATACAATTCTTTGGATGATATGCGCTGCTTTTTATCTTTAATCTCTGTGAGGGCTTCGTTTGGGACAATGTGGACCGGAACCAGGCCTAGCTGGTGAATCAATTCGACCGCTTCGTCGTGACTTTGGGCAGAAATTTCCCCTGTAACCGTTTCACCCGTATTCTTCTTTGCTTTATAAAAATATTTCATAATAACTCATCCCTGTCATAATAAACAAATCGTAAAATAAGCTGACATTTTTAAACCATGCTGTGCTTTCATTATCCCTGACAACTCCAGGGCATCATTCAGTCCGATTCTTGACGGTATATTTCAAACCGGAAAGGGCAGACGACATTGGGCGCAGGCTAATTCTATTTAGGGAATACTGGATGATGCAATCCGTAGCGATCAGCTAAAACGGTCACACGAAACAACAGGAGGAACAAAATCAATTCTTCAGCAGCGTCAAGACACCTGCTCCAGTTCCTGACGGTCTGATGCTGACATTTTTTTAACGAAACGGTTGATCATACCACGGTCTTCACAGGCCATGTCTAAATAGTAATTCACCACAGTATAATTATTCGCCAGACTATCCTGTTCGATACGGCAAACCTTAGCCAAACAAATAATACCTTTGATCCCCTCTTCTAATTGTATGCGCAGCTCAAAAATGGAACCGACGGGGAAAATGGTCTTAGACAAAAACCGCAATCCACCCGCGCTGACATCCGATGTTACTGCCGTGTATTCAATTCCATCCGACAATAAAAACTCAGGATTATTGGGATCACGTTTCAGCAACTGATATCGAACCGAGACAGGAACCTTCATTCGTTGATAATTTCTTGACTCATATTCTTGCTCTGTCGTCCATGTCCCTTTGTCTTTAATGGATACAGGCCGGAGCTCATTGACATTTGGTTCAACCGTCTTGATCGCAGCCACATGGCCGATCACCGGTTGTTCTTTGGCAACGTCAGAATCTTCATCCTTAACCGTAACATTGATAACTTCCTGAGGCGTTGTGATGCCCTGCATCACCGCCTTCCATCCGTTTTGTCTTAGCGTGATCAATCCTTCTCTTAAGGCAATGGACTTGATATAATTCGAACGAGGCTTTTCTAAAATAGCCGTCCGGATCGAATCATTTAAAAAAAGAATTTCATAAATCGCAACCCGGCCATAATAACCGGTATGATTGCAGTAATCACATCCGCTTCCTTTATAAATAATTACCTCGCCGGGGGAGTGCAGCTGCAGAGCATTCACCATCATTGTCTTAATTTCATCCCGAACATCCCCATCCAGGACTTTACATTTTGGGCAAATCACCCGTACTAACCGTTGGGCGACAAAAGCTTCAACACTGGAAGCCACGAGATAAGGTTCAACGCCCATGTCTATCAAACGTGTGATTCCGCTTGCCGCATCATTCGTGTGCAACGTCGAGAAAACAAGGTGGCCCGTTAAGGCCGTGCGGATAGACATCTCAGCGGTTTCAATGTCACGGACCTCGCCGACCATGACAATGTCCGGGTCGTGACGCAGCAGACTTCTTAGACCCGTCGAGAAAGAAAATTTAATCTTAGGATTAATTTGGACCTGTGTTATCCCTTCCATCTCGTATTCCACCGGGTCTTCAATGGTAATAATCTTACTTTGAGGGGAGTTGATTTCTTTTAAACACGCGTACAATGTTGTCGTCTTGCCACTTCCCGTCGGTCCGGTCATAAAGATAATGCCATGGGGTTTCTTTATCAATCCACGGATTCTTGAAATGCTGTCTGGATTGCAGCCCAAATTTTCCAGGCTCAGAAAAGAAACTTTTGTCGGAAGGACACGAATAACAAGGCTTTCTCCTCGCGGGGTCGGCATCGTTGAAATCCGCAGATCCAACTGCTGATCCTTCGTTTTCACGACAGCACTGCCATCCTGTGGCAATCTTCTTTCGGTGATGCTTAAATTCGCTAAAATCTTTATTCGCGACAATATTTGAGGAAGGAAATGACGGACTTTGTCCGGCAGTTGCGCATCAACCAAAGCTCCGTCGATGCGGTAACGAAAACGGACTTTATGACGATACGGCTCGATATGAATATCGGTCGCTCTTTTATTATAGGCTTCAAGGATAATTTTGTTGACCAAGCTGGATATCGTCGGGTCTTCCGATGTCCTATCGATGTCCTCAACTTCCTGGTCAAAAAATCCCGTCAATTTATGTCCAACAACTTTGTCCTTGCTCAGCATCTTATCAATTGTATCTGATGCGAAGCCATAATAGGTCTTCAAGGCATCAATCAACTGACTGTGTTCCGTCAAGACGACATGGATATCGTAGCCGAGGTGAGTTCGAATCTCGTCTTGGATTCTGACATCGACAGGATCAGCACAGGCAATTGTGAGCAACCGGTTCTCAAGCCTGACCGGCATGAAACGATAATACCAGACAAACCGGACCGGGACCAGGTCAACCACTGCGCGCTCAACAGTGACCGTATTAAAGTCAATAACCTCTAACGATAATGATTGAGACAGGGCGATGACGATTTGCTTCTCAGAAACAATACCGTTGTGCAATAAATATTCTTTAAGATTTTCGTCGGCAGATTGAGCCTCTGTTAAATAATTGCTAACTTCTTCTGAGGATAAAACATTATATTTAACCAAGGCATCCTGCAATAGACGGTTGATATGCTTCATATCTATATCCTTGGAACTTTGCCAATCATATAAAAATCTTCCTTTTTTAAATTATCAAAATCACCATTTATAATTTTTGCACAGCCTTCGACATTTTCTTCAATCGTGACATATTCTCCCTTCTTGCCGGTAAACACCTCACTGACATGGAATGGCTGTGTCATGAAATTATATAATTTTTCTGTGCGAGTAAAAATAAATTGATCTTCTTTATTCAATTCTTCAACCCCGATAACCGCGACAATGCGCTTCAGGGAATTATGTTTGTTAAAGTGCACCAAAACCTCTTGAGCAATATCATAATGCCTTTTACCGACGACAGTACGGTCAAGGTTTGTACATGAGCTTTGCAACGGATCAATCGCCGGATACATCCCGCGTTGGACAAGATCACGCGACAAAACAATGGCCCCGTCCAAATAGCTAAAAATCGCGACAACCGCAGGGTCGGTCATATCATCCGCCGGCACATAAACAGCCTGTAAAGCGGTTATCGACCCGCCGCCATCGACCGAACAAATCCGTTCCTGAACGGCACTGACTTCGGAAGCGAGCGTCGGCTGATAACCTGTCTCAGCTGGAACACGACCTAACAGCGTCGAGACTTCCTGTCCACCCTGGATGTAACGGTAAATATTGTCCATGAACAACAACACGTCTTTATTTTTGGAAACAAGATATTCGGCCAGACAAATACCAGCATTAACAACTTCTTTTCTCGCACCCGGAGGCTGGTCCATCTGACCAAAAGCAAGCATGACATTTTGCAGCAAGTTGCTTTCCTTCAACTCATAATAAAGCTCATTCCCTTCCCGAATACGTTCTCCAACCCCGGCGAAAACGCAAGCCCCGCCGTGGGCTTTGACAATATTGTTAATAAGCTCAAGGATGACGACGGTCTTCCCACAACCAGCGCCACCGAGAATACCGGTCTTACTTCCTTTGACAAGGGGAAATAAAAGGTCCATATATTTAACGCCTGTTTCGAGGACTTCAGCGACCTCTCCCTTTTTGTTTCTCAGGTCAAAGGAATCCTCCTTGCGTAAATACCGTGTCGGAACGCGCGTCGGGCAATCATATTCACCGGCGCTGTCCAGGGGGTTTCCGCAGGCATCCATAACGCGGCCAAAACACCCATCACCCATCGGGATTGTGATCGGTTGAAAAGTGTTGAAACAGTCCTGGTTCAACTGGAGATTTAACGTCTCCATTAAAGCAATTGTGCGCACAACATGACCGGACAAATGTTCAGCTGTCTGTAAAACAACTTTTCGGCCATCCACGTTAAAACACTCAATCATGTCGTACAAACCCGGCATGTCTTCAAATCTATCAAAATAACAATCAACAATCGGTCCTTGAACAGATACAACACGACCTCGACCACGTCTTTCTTCCCGGTCACGGAACGCGGTCTGCGAGTCCGCTTGAGAAGCCGTTTCTTTTGGTTGTGCGTTAACGTCTTCAGGAGTTTTATTTAACTCTTCAGGTCGTTCTTGCTCGTTCAAATTCCCATCTCCTTCTTAATACCCCTCATTTAGTTATCGACTGTCATCATTCTAGCTGAGAAAGTTTCCCTCAAGCTCTTATCGATATCACTTTTCTTTGCCTTGCGGAATTTCATCAATGTCTTTTTCTTTTCTTTTTTCTGTTTATCGACGCTATCATCCAGGAATTGAGATTGTGCTGCGGCCGCGGCAATCAACGTCTCCATAAAAATCTCATACATGCGTGTAATGACCCACAAATTGGCTAAATAGCCTAAAATGTCGTTCGGATTAGATTCAATAATCACGTCTTCAACGATTTGAACCTGCTCTTTCTGTTGTTCTAACAAATCGACACAGGGCAATAAATGCAAACTCTTTTGTTTAATCGTCTCAAAACTTTTCGAAAAGGCATAATAAATGATGATCCGGCCTAAGCGTCCGCCCATGATCTCATCAACGATATATTCTTTAACTGCCAAAGCCGTCTCATACATGCCGTGCTCTTCCATCCTGGAAAACAATTTCACGTCCGGGTCTTGCTGCCGCAACAAATCAACAGACTTCCCGCCGACGGCAATAAATTTGGCATTGTCATAGGACTTGCTCTCTTCGATCGCCATACGTATAATTTTTGAATTAAAGTCTCCTAAGAAACTCCCTTCAACCGTTACAACAATAATGCCGACGGACGGATTGTCATTCTTCAACAAAGGATGCGTCACTTCTGTCAAGCCTAATAAACGAAAAAACTCCGTAAATGACTCACCAAACCGCTTAAAAGTATCCCGCTGGTTCACTAAAGTAAAATATTTATTGTCCGCAATATCTTTTAACGTCTGAATGAGGTCGACCATCTCGACCGCGTCGCGCAGTTCCACTTTGACTTTATTCGCTTTTCCCATGGTCTATTATCGGCTCTCAATCTCTTGTTGACAGAGGATCGCTTTTTCTTTTATGGCGCTGCTTAAACTCCCGTCCAGAGCCATACTGCCAAATTTTAATATCACCCCGCAACCCGTTTCTTTAGCGGTAGAGGCCTTCATGGCAAGTTCCCGGCCCAGTTTACTCTTTATGACTTGAGAAATTTGTTTTTGATAAGCTAAGCTGACGGGTTTTAATGTGACAATTTCCGCTTCAGTGATCTCCGCAGTAATATGGTCCATTTCAACGTTCTTTAGTTTCTCAATGAAATCCTCAACGAGCACAGTCTCAAAAGCCTGGGTTGCTTTCTCGGTTAATATTTCATCGAGAATGCGGACAGAAAAGCGCAGCGCCTTAGAGTCGATGTTCTGTTCCAGCTCTTTTTTCATCTTTTCTTTCGCGTTCTGGGCTTTCTCGATAATCTCTTCACTGTCCCGACGAGCTTTGTTAATAATCTTTTCTCTTTCTGCCTTAGCCTCATCTTCTGCCAGAGTCTGCATTTGATCGGAAATCGTTCTCGCCTCCGCTTGCCGCTTCAGCAGTTCTTCATCAGCTTTTCGGATCTTCTGATTCAACTCGGCCTGACGGGCGTTGGTCCTGGAAATTTCTTCATTCAGCCGCTTGATTGTCCCGTCCGACTTTGATTGAAACACCATCCAAATGACAAAGATGACAACACTGGCAACCATGGCCATGACGATTAAAAAAATAATGATTATCATACTAACACTCATAGGACTTTACTCCTTTTTTCAGCTTGAAAAAAAATGATAAAATAACAACAAGAAAAAATATGTAAGAAATACGAGCACAGAAAAAGGGATACACATACTCATAATAATTGATGGTGTCTTTGAAGGATAGCGCCCCAATTGATCAATCATCTTGATCGACATTTTCGCCGTTAAGAAACACGGGATGACAACAATAATGCCGACGATAGAACAAAAAATAATTGCTTCACGCCACTGATCAAATTCAACCATATGCAATGCCCTATTTTCCGAAAAGTTGAAAAATAATTAATATAGCAACAATGGCTACAGACTCAATAAAAATTAATGGGATCAACATGGCCATTAAGTATTTACTCGTTGCCGAGGGATTACGAGCATGCGCCTTGATGACCGCCGTGGCAATAAAACCAAAAACGACTGTCGGGGCGAGCACCGTAATGACTATGATCATGAGAATAATAAATGTTTCCGCTAACATAAACCTTCCTTCGTTAATTATTGAGCAAATCAAACACCGTCAATTATTCTTCTTTTTTTTCTTAATCTCATCCTCAACCATAATGACACATTCATTAGCAAAAAAACGCAACACGCCACCCCGGATGGGTATGGCTTCTGACCAATTGATAATCAAATTGCTTGGCTTGATAACGGACAACAAAGGATAATGATATGCTAAAATCTCAAACTCGCCTTGATCCCCAGACAAAAAAATACTTTGTATTTCATTCTGATAAATCAATTTTCTTGGACTCAAAACAATACATTTAAAGTTAGCCGCTACTGACATTATTTCGTGTTCTGAGCCGCTTCATTCAAGACATCTTGAGCGATATTCGTCACGATATCATCCTCTTCCATAGACGCTGGCTCTTCCTTTCCTCTTTTAGAAATTAATGCATCGATATAGGCATCCAAAATGACGTTTAATCCTTCTTCAATCTCTTCGTCGCGTTTCTTCCGTTCACGCAGAAGCTTAATCAGGTCCGGATTATTTTGTTCGGCATATTCAAAAATTTCTACCTGAAAAATATTGACTTCCGGAATTGTTAGTTTATGTAAATACTTTTTAGAATAAGCATAAAAAATTAAAATAAGCCCCTCTAAAGGAACGGGACTGTCTTTATCCTGACGCAGCAGTTGGGTTAAAATTTCACCATTCTGCAATTTCTGCTGAACCTCTTCAGATAAACCTGTCGTTCGCAATTTTGATAATTTCTGCAATTCACGGTATTGAAGGAACTCTAATCGAAGCGGTCCGCTTAATTCCTTGACAATGGGCCACTGAACTTTTGTACCAACGCGTGAAACAGACAAACCTAAATCCAAAGCTGGTTTTTGACCTTCACCAAAAAGAGCGGAATCTAACATGATCTGGCCGTCTGTCATAGAGACCAGATTGGATGGGACAAAAGCCGTTAAGTCTCCTTCAAGAATCTCGACGATAGGTAAGAACGTCATGGAACCATTCCCCCGCTCTTTATCCAGAAAACAAGCGCGTTCAATCATTTTTGAGTGAAGATAAAAAATGTCGCCCGGATAAGAATCCCGCCCGGGCGCCCGCCCCAAAAGCAATGATATCTCACGATAACACCACGCATGCTTCGTGTAGTCGTCAAAACCGACAAAAACATGCTGGCCGCGGTGCATAAAAAACTCGCCCAGAGAACAGGCCACATAAGGCGCCAAATATTGTTGGCCCGGAGGACTTGAGGCTGGGGCTGAAACTATGATGGTATAATCAAAGGCCTCATGATCCTGGAACAACTGCACGACACGGGCAAGTTGAGAACGGGCCTTGCCAATGGCGCAATAAATGCAAATAATTTCTGTGCGTTTCTGGTTCAAAATGGTATCGGTAATGAATGTTGTCTTCCCCGTCATCTTGTTGCCCAGGATCAATTCCCTTTGCCCTAAACCAACGGGGATCATGGAATCAAGAACTTTGATGCCTGTCTCCAACGGATAGCACAGGGGCTGCCGCTCTAATATTGCCGGCGCCGAGGGGAATATGGAAAAATAATCATCCGGTTCAATGGGGCCGAGGCTGTCACAGGCTTCTCCCAGCGAGTTGACAATGCGGCCTATAAATTTTTCACCGACCGGAACTTTAAACGGTTCTAAGGACGCCCGGACTTCATCGCCTGTACGGATTTGTTCTGTTTCTTTGATGATCAACACATAGGCTTCTTCCTCATTAAAACCGAGGATCATACCCTTCGTCCCAAAACCGAACAGGATCAACTGACCATTGATGCAATGCTTAAACCCGACGACAACAACGATACATCCCCGGATGCTTTTAACCCGTCCTATTTCCGTATATTTTAATTCAGCCACGCACAACACCTCCTGGTTGAAGACTTACTCCTCATCGGCCCTGTCTTCTTCTATTTTCTTATATTTCTTAACTTGACGTCCCCATTTTACGTAATGAACGATCATGAACAGACCAACAACACTAATCATAGAAATAATGATCACCGTCACATTATTAACCGACGGCTTATTATCAAAAATGACTTCGGCGATGTCAGCGACGTCCTGCAACTGCTTTATTTTCGCCAACACATTCTTCAGAGGGCTACGCTCCAAGTTCTCCCTTAAAGCGTTCAGAAGATCCTCCAGAGACTCCACATCCTTTTTAGCACTTTCGTAAAGCTGCACATTAACACGATATTCACTTATATGCTCTTTGATGCTCCTCTCTATCTTTTGAGACACTTCAATCGCTTCGAGCTTCTCAGCGATACTCTTAATGAGGTAGACCGCCGTCTTTTTGTACTTCGACTTTTCTAATAATTTAAAACTTTTATTCGCGCGATCTTTTAAATTTTGAATATCCTGAGCATGAACACGCCAGATATCAAAAATCTCAAAAACATATTTTTTCTTTTCCCTGGGCTTTAGTTCAATCTCTTTTGTCAGATATGTTTGCGACTTCACGACATCATATCGCAAATCAAAACCCTGCGTCTCAACAAAATGTTCCGGTTTTACTTCCGGCGGCAAATAATACTTATCCGCGATCTTACGGTTCTTACCTTCAAAAGGGTTTTCGACTTCAACAACAAATTTAACGACGTTCTGATAATCCGTTAACGCCTCTTTACCCCGCCAGAAATCAATCGATAAAGCGTTCCGTCGAATGTCATCAATCTCTGTAATGTAAATGCGATACCGGTCGATTCTCTTCTCAACATTATCAGCGACTTCTGTTTGCTGGGCGAGGATAAAATCTAACCGTTCAAATAAATGTTGCTTGCGCTGCTGGGCGCCTTCATAGTATTCCGTATCCTCAAACGGCTTAACACTGTCTTCCGCCTGATCCTTTATCTGGTTGATATGTTCCTCTTCGATATTCCAAACATCGCGAATACGAACCTTAAAAGTTTTGCTTTCTTTCGGCGCTAAATCGACTTCACCGATAACCGTGTACTGCCCCGCATTGACATCGTATTCAATCTTAAGTCCGGCCGTGTCGAGGATATCGTCTAATTTCAATTCTCGCGGAAGGGGGTACTTAATCTTCTTTAACCGGGGACGTTCCGTGCCGTTAACCGCTAAAATATTTACCGTTACCTGAGCATAAACAACTTGACTAGCTAATATTAGAATACAGATTAAGCTGGCCAGGCAGGGCAGAACTTTTTTACCAATTTGCCGAAACATATGCATTAATCACTTTCAAACCATGTCTTGATGATAATCTCGTCTGTTTCCATGGATTCTTTGATGGCCAATAACTTCGCATCAATTTCTTCTAACTTATCATTGATCTTCTCACTGCTCTTCAGTTCTTGCAAGGTCAAGTCCTTCACTTCGAGTTCAAGTCCAATCATATCAGCGCTTTGATTGACGAGATCACCTAAAATATTCAACATTTCTTGTGCCACCGCGTCAGCATCAATTTGATTATCGGCTATTTCACCAGCAATGTTCTCGACTTCATTTATGACCCCTTCTAATTCATCTAAACGATCATACATATTCGGTGTTTGACCATTAACCCCTAAATCTTCTTTGATTTCCTGAACGATGGATAAAGCAGAGCCGGCACTGTTCTTAGCGCTGTTCGCAGAGTCTGATATAAAATTCAGTTTTCCAAAAACACTTTCTACTGTTTCCGCGTCCGCTGTCGAACCCAATAAAGTTTCTAATGTGTCAACATAATCCTGTGTTTCTTTTAAATCTCCAAAAACCGTGTTGCTGGCCGCTGTGTCTGTTGTGCCCCCGATTAATGTCTCAATGCGGTCGACAGTATCAGCGACGGAGGCTCCTCCGGCGGCGACCACGGATTCCTTGATTTCCCGTATTTTTCCAAACAGAGTACTTGCTCCTGAAGCATCCGTTGATGTTCCCACCAGGGCATTCAAATTGTTAACGACACTGAGGATGCTGGCGACATTAGAGACCAGTGTTTCCGCATTATTAGATAGATAAGCCAATCCGTTCCAGTTGATGCCGCTCGACGACATAATAGCCATATCTCGCCAGTTTACACCACTCACGCCGGTCAGGCTTAAATCTTCCCAGTTGACTCCGGCCGTTGTCATGGAGCCCATATCAATCCAATTGATCTTAGAATCTGCCATAAACTTCAAATCATCCCAATTCACATTCGCATCTGTCATGACAGCAAAATCGTCCCAATTGATACCCGCATCCGTCAAGTCTCCCAGACTATCCCAGTTCGCACCAACATTGCTCAACACACCGATATCATCCCAATTGATACCAGTATCTGACATCACCGCTAAATCTTGCCAATTGACGTTCGCAGCCGATAATTCACTGAAATTATCCCAGTTCACGTTGGCTGAAGAGAGGACAGACAGACCATCCCAATTCACTGTGGCATTACCTAATGCGTCGACCCCATCCCAATTCACACCCGCAAGAGACATCTCCGTGATATTATCCCAATTGATGCCTGACTCTGAAAAGACACCCACATCCGTCCAATTGATTCCTGACTCTGTCATGATTCTAATATCACTCCAATTAACACCTGAAGACGATAATTCGCCGATATTAATCCAATTGATTCCCGACGCAGACATATCACCCATGCCATCCCAATTGATGCCCGCGTCACTCATAATCTCAATGTCAGACCAATTCACACCGGCAAGACTTAACTCTCCGATACTTTCCCAATTGATTCCGGCATCACTGAGAATATTGATATCAGCCCAATTGATGCCTGCCTCACTCATGACCGTCAGTTCATTCCAGTTAATGCCCGCGTCACTCATAACATCGAGGTCAGACCAATTCACACCAACGTCTGTCATGATTTGCAAGTCACTCCAATTAATTCCGGTAGCACTCATCACGTTCAGGTCACTCCAATTAATCGACGTTTCCGTCAACACCTGTAAATCTGACCAGTTAATGCTGGCATCTGTCATCAGGTTCAAATCCACCCAATTGATGCCCGTGCTGGTTAAAATATCAAGGTCGCTCCAATTAATGGACGCGTCTGTAAGCACTCTTAAATCATCCCAATTAATACCCGCGTCACTCATAAAATTGAGATCACTCCAATTGACCCCGGCGTCTGTCATCACCTGCAGGTCAGACCAATTGATATTGGTTTCTGTCATCACCTGTAAACCAGACCAATTAATGCTTGCGTCACTCATCACGTCGATATCATACCAATTGATACCTGTATTTGTCATACTGTAAATATCATCCCAGTTCACACCTGTTTCGGATAAGACTTGCAAATCCGTCCAATTGATGCTTGCGTTCGTTAACATCTGCCAATCAGACCAATTCACGCCAGCGTCGGACATCACCTGCAGGTCGTTCCAGTTAATACCTGTATCGCTCATCACATCGATGTTCAACCAATTGATACCCGCGTCACTCATCACCTGCAGATTGTTCCAATTGACACCCGACCCGGTCATAGAACTAAAATCGTCCCAATTGATGCCTGTTTCACTGATAACCTGTAAATCCGTCCAATTGACGCTGGCCGCACTCATCACCTGCAGGTCGCTCCAGTTGATACTAGCTTCGCTGAGCACGTTAATATCTTCCCAATTAATACCTGTTTCACTTAAAACTTGCAGATCTGTCCAGTTGATACTTGATTCAGTCATAACTTGCAAATCACTCCAGTTGATGCCCGCATCACTGAAGATGTCAAGATCAGACCAATTGATACCTGTTTCACTTAAAACTTGCAAATCTGTCCAGTTGATACTAGCATCGGTCATGACTTCTAAATCCGTCCAGTTGATGCCCGTGTCACTGAGGATGTTTAAGTCCGCCCAATTGATGCCCGCTTCAGTAAGAACTTCGACATCTTCCCAATTAACACCTGCTTCCGTGAGGATATCCAAGTCCGCCCAATTCACACTCGCCTGGGTCATCACGGACAAGTCGGACCAATTGATACCCGTGTCTGAAAGCGCGTCGATGTCAGACCAGTTGATGCTTGACTCACTCATCACTTGCAAGTCGGCCCAGTTGATGCTGGCAGAACTTAAGATATCCAGGTCAGCCCAATTAATACCCGCTTCGGTCATGACTTCTAAATCTTCCCAATTGATACCCGCTTCACTGAAAACATTCAAATCAGACCAATTCACATTCGCCTGGGTCATCACGGATAAGTCGGACCAATTGATACCCGTGTCTGAAAGCACGTCGAGATCAGACCAATTGATGCCTGTCTCACTTAAAACCCGCAGATCTGTCCAATTGATGCCCGCATCGCTGAGGACATCTAAATCCGCCCAGTTGATACCTGCTTCGGTCAGCACTTCAAAATCTTCCCAATTGATACCCGCTTCACTGAAAACATTCAAATCAGACCAATTCACATTCGCCTGGGTCATCACGGACAAGTCGGACCAATTGATGCCCGTGTCTGAAAGCGCGTCGATGTCAGACCAGTTGATGCTTGACTCACTCATCACCTGCAAGTCGCTCCAATTGATACTCGCATCGCTCAGCACATCAACGTCTAACCAATTAATGCTTGATTCCGTCAACACCTGCAAGTCGCTCCAATTGATACTCGACTCGCTGAGAACCTGCAGATCTGTCCAGTTAATGCCCGCATCACTCAACACGTCAAGGTCACCCCAATTGATGCCCGTTTCAGAAAGAATCTGTATATCCAGCCAATTAATGCCCGCATCGCTCAGCACATCCAGGTCGCTCCAATTGATGCTCGCCTGGGTCATGACTTGCAGATCCGCCCAATTCACACCCATATCACTCATCACATCAATATCCGCCCAGTTGATACCTGCTTCGGTCATGACTTCTAAGTCTGTCCAATTAATGCTCACATCGGTCATCACGTCCAGATCACTCCAATTAATGCTGGACTCCGTTAAGACCTGAATATCCGTCCAGTTGATGCCCGTATCGCTCATAATGCCCAAATCACTCCAATTGATTCCGGCTTCCGTCAGCACTTGGATATCGCTCCAATTCACACCCATATCACTCATCACATCCAGGTCACTCCAATTAATACTTGATTCACTCAAGACCTGTAAATCTGTCCAGTTGATACTGGCATCGCTCATGATATTCAAGTCCGCCCAATTGATACTTGATTCACTCAAGACCTGCAGATCTGTCCAATTAATACCCGCGTCACTCATCACGTCGAGATCACCCCAATTGATGCTCGTTTGAGTCATCACCTGCAGGTCGCTCCAGTTGATGCCCGTGTCACTCAGCACATCCAGGTCACTCCAATTAATACCGGCATCTGTCATCACCTGCAAGTCATCCCAGTTAACGCCCGCGTCACTCATCACATCTAAGTTAAGCCAATTGACATTGGCCTGGGTCATCACTTGCAAGTCGTTCCAGTTAATGCCCAAATCGCTCATCACATCCAGGTCACTCCAATTAATACTTGATTCACTCAAGACCTGTAAGTCTGTCCAGTTGATGCTGGCATCGCTCATGATATTCAAGTCCGCCCAATTGATACTTGATTCACTCAAGACCTGCAGATCTGTCCAATTAATACCCGCGTCACTCATCACGTCGAGATCACCCCAATTGATGCTCGTTTGAGTCATCACCTGCAGGTCGCTCCAGTTGATGCCCGTGTCACTCAGCACATCCAGGTCACTCCAATTAATACCGGCATCTGTCATCACCTGAAAGTCACCCCAGTTAATGCCCGCATCGCTCAGCACATCTATATCACTCCAATTGATCGACGACTCTGTCATGACCTGCAAATCACCCCAATTGATACCAGCATCGGATAAGACATCTAAATCAGCCCAATTGATGCCCGCTTCTGTCATCACCTGAAAATCACCCCAATTGATACCAGCATCGGATAAGACATCCAGGTCGCTCCAATTGATGCTGGACTCACTCATCACCTGTAAATCCGTCCAATTGATACTGGCGTCACTCATCACATCCAGGTCATTCCAATTGATACTGGACTCACTCAAGACCTGCAAGTCCGTCCAATTGATGCTGGCGTTTGTCATGACATGCAGATCACTCCAATTCAGGCCGATATCGCTCATCACGTCGAGGTCAGCCCAGTTGATACCCGCTTCTGTTAAGACCTCGATATCTTCCCAATTGATGCCCATATCGCTCATGATACCCAAATCCGTCCAGTTGATGCTCGCTTGTGTCATGACCTGCAGGTCACCCCAGTTGATGCCCATATCGCTCATGACATCTAAATCACTCCAATTGATACCGGCGTCCGTCATCACCTGCAGGTCACCCCAGTTGATACCCGCGTCCGTCATCACGTCGAGGTCGAACCAATTGATACCCGCATCGGATAAGATGTCCAGGTCGCTCCAATTGATGCTGGCGTCTGTCAGGACTTGTAAATCCGTCCAATTGATACTGGCATCACTCATGATGTTCAAATCGCTCCAGTTAACCCCCGCATCAGTCATGATTTGAAGATCTGTCCAGTTAATGCCGGATTCGCTGAGAACCTGCAAATCCGTCCAGTTGATGCTGGCATCGCTCATCACGTCAAAATCTGCCCAGTTGATACTTGTTTCACTCAGTACCTGCAAATCACTCCAATTGATACTCGATTCTGTCATAACTTGCAAGTCCGTCCAATTGATGCCCGTATCGCTCATCACGTCGAGGTCACCCCAATTGATACCCGCGTCAGCCATAACTTGTAAATCGCCCCAGTTAATATTCATATCACTCATGGCTTGCAGATCCGTCCAGTTAACATTCGCGTTGGTCATCAAACTAAAATCCGACCAATTGATAACCGACTCGGTCATCACCTGCAGATCATCCCAATTAATTCCCGTCTCTGTCAGAACCTGTAAATCCGTCCAATTGATACTCGCATTTGTCAATTCATTGAAATCAGTCCAATTGATACCCGTGTCACTCATGATCTGAAGATCTTCCCAGTTCACACCCATATCGGTTAAAACTTCTAAATCGCTCCAATTGATGCTCATTTGAGTCATCACCTGAAGGTCACTCCAATTGATACCTGCGTCTGTCATAATATCTAAATCGCTCCAATTGATGCCTGTATCACTCATCACGTCGAGGTCGGACCAATTGATATTAGCTTCGGTCATCACATTCAGATCACTCCAATTAATTCCGGCATCACTCATCACGTCGAGGTCAGCCCAGTTGATGCCCAGATCACTCATCACATCGAGATCAGACCAGTTGATGCCCGCTTCTGTCATCACCTGAAAATCCGACCAGTTAATGCTCGCGTCGCTCATCACATCGAGATCAGACCAGTTGATGCCGGACTCACTCAACACCTGCAGGTCACTCCAATTGACGCTCGCTTCTGTCAGGACTTGTAAGTCTGTCCAGTTAACCCCCGCGTCGCTCATGATATCCAAATCAGCCCAATTGATACCCGTGTCGCTCATGATATCCAAATCAGCCCAATTGATACTCGCCTCTGTCAGGACTTGCAAATCGCTCCAATTGATGCCTGCATCACTCATCACGTTAAGGTCGCTCCAATTAATACCCATATCACTCATCACGTTAAAATCTGACCAGTTGATACTGGACTCACTCAGCACTTGCAGGTCCGTCCAATTGATATTCGCATCGGATAAGATGTCCAAATCACTCCAATTAATACTTGATTCTGTCAGCACCTGCAGGTCGCTCCAATTGATGCCCGCGTCTGTTATAATATCTAAATCGCTCCAGTTGATGCCCGCGTCTGTCATAATATCTAAATCGCTCCAGTTGATGCCCGCGTCTGATAAAACATCCAGGTCACCCCAGTTGATACTGGCTTCCGTCAGGACCTGCAAATCGCTCCAATTGATGTCCGCATCACTCATCACATCAAGGTCGCTCCAATTGATGCTTGATTCGCTCATCACTTGCAGATCACTCCAATTGATATTCGCATCGGATAAGACGTCCAAATCACTCCAATTAATTCCGGACTCTGTTAAAACCTGCAGATCGCTCCAATTGATATTGGCTTCGGTCATCACATTCAAATCACTCCAATTAATTCCGGCATCACTCATCACATTCAGATCACCCCAATTGATACTCGCGTCTGTCATAATATCTAAATCGCTCCAATTGATGCCCGCATCGGTCAGGATCTGGAAATCACTCCAATTGATGCCCGCGTCTGATAAGATATCCAGATCCGACCAATTGATGCCCGCATCGGTCATGACCTGTAAATCATTCCAATTGACACCGGTATCGCTAAGGACATCCAAGTCCGCCCAATTGACGCTCGCTTCGCTCATGACCTGCAGATCGCTCCAATTAATGCCCGCGTCTGATAAGATATCCAGATCCGACCAATTGATGCCCGCATCGGTCATGACCTGTAAATCACCCCAATTAATACTCGCATCAGACATGACGTTCAAATCACTCCAATTGATATCGGCATTTGTCAGCACTTGCATGTCAAGCCAGTTAATGCCTGTATCCGTCATCACATCAAAATCATTCCAATTGATGTTTGACTCTGTCAATACCTGTAAGTCGGTCCAGTTAATGCTGGCGTCTGAAAGGATGTCCAAATCAGCCCAATTGATCCCTGAGTCACTCATCACCTGCAGATCACTCCAATTGATACCCGCGTCTGTCAGCACATCAAGATCACTCCAATTGATATTAGCCTCGGTCAAGACTTGCAGGTCACTCCAGTTGACGCCCGTGTCGGTCATCACTTGCAGGTCACTCCAATTAATGCTCGTTTCACTCATGACTTGTATGTCCGCCCAATTAACGCCGGATTCGCTCATCACCTGCCAATCAGACCAATTAACATCAGCTTCAGACATCACACGCAAATCGCTCCAATTCACACCCATGTCAGACATAACGTCGAGATCACTCCAGTTGATACCCGCATCTGTCATGACCTGCATGTTCACCCAATTAATACTGGCGTCGGTCATAATATCTAAATCACTCCAATTGATACCGGTTTCACTCATCATCTGCAAATCGATCCAATTGATACTGGACGTTGTCATAACACTTAAATCGCTCCAATTGATGTCGGCCTCGGTCATCACTTGCAAGTCACTCCAATTGATACCCGCGTCTGTCAGCACATCAAGATCACTCCAATTGATATTAGCCTCGGTCAAGACTTGCAGGTCACTCCAGTTGACGCCCGTGTCGGTCATCACTTGCAGGTCACTCCAATTAATGCTCGTTTCACTCATGACTTGTATGTCCGCCCAATTAACGCCGGATTCGCTCATCACCTGCCAATCAGACCAATTAACATCAGCTTCAGACATCACACGCAAATCGCTCCAATTCACACCCATGTCAGACATAACGTCGAGATCACTCCAGTTGATACCCGCATCTGTCATGACCTGCATGTTCACCCAATTAATACTGGCGTCGGTCATAATATCTAAATCACTCCAATTGATACCGGTTTCACTCATCATCTGCAAATCGATCCAATTGATACTGGACGTTGTCATAACACTTAAATCGCTCCAATTGATGTCGGCCTCGGTCATCACTTGCAAGTCACTCCAATTGATACCCGCGTCTGTCAGCACATCAAGATCACTCCAATTGATATTAGCCTCGGTCAAGACTTGCAGGTCACTCCAGTTGACGCCCGTGTCGGTCATCACTTGCAGGTCGCTCCAATTGACGCCCATGTCGCTCATCACATCTAAGTCAGACCAATTGATCCCCGCGTCTGTCATAACCTGGAAATCGCCCCAATTGACGCCAGCACTTGTTAGTACATTAAAGTCGTTCCAGTTAATACCCGCTTCTGACATAACCTGGAAATCGCTCCAATTAACATTTGCAGAGGTGAGTGATGATAAATCCTCCCAGTTCACGCTGGAAGTGCTCATTTCATTTAAGTCCTCCCAGTTTACATTTGCTTCTGTTAACACCTGCAGATCCGACCAATTCACGCCTGCCGTGCTCATCATTTCAAAATCATTCCAATTGATGCCAGCCTCTGACATAACCTGGAAATCGCTCCAGTTGACAGCCGCAGATGTTAATGACTGCAGATTGCTCCAATTGATACCCGCATCACTCATTTCATTGATATTGCTCCAATTAACATTCGCGCTGGTCATAACACTTAAGTCACTCCAGTTAACGCCAGATTCTGTCAGGATATCCAGATCAGACCAATTAACGCCTGCTCCCGTCATAACCGTTAGATCATCCCAATTGACCGTCGCATTGGACATCACCTGCATATCTTGCCAGTTAACACCCATATCCGACAGGACATCCAAATCAGCCCAATTAATACCTGTCTCGGTCATCACACCGAGATCAGCCCAATTGATACTAGACTCGAGCATAACATCCAGGTCAGACCAATTGATACTGGCCCGGGTCATTTCCTGTAAGTTATCCCAGTTGACGCTCGCATCAGACATAATTCTTAAATCACCCCAATTAATACCGGCGTCGCTCATAATATCTAAATCAGACCAGTTAACTCCGGTATCACTCATCACATCTAAGTCAGACCAATTGATGCCGGCTTCTGTCATAACTTGCAAATCACTCCAATTGATGCTGGCTTCTGTCATGACACCTAAATCCTGCCAATTGATGTCGGCTTCTGTCATCACCTGCAAATCTTGCCAATTCACACCCACGTCTGTCAAGATGTCTAAATCAGACCAGTTAATGCTGCTTTCAGTCATGACTTGCAGATCGCTCCAATTGATACCAGCCTCGCTCAGGACATTTAAGTCTTCCCAGTTGATACCTGTATCAGACATGACATCAATATCAGACCAGTTGATTCCCGCGTCACTCAAGACTTGAACATCGCTCCAATTAATGCTGGTATTTGTCATGTCTACGAAACCATCCCAATTGATACTCGCTTCTGTCATCACCTGCAAATCATCCCAATTGATGCCTGCGTCTGTCAGCACATTAAAATCTTCCCAATTCACGCCGGATGATGTCATCCGCCCAAAATCCTCCCAATTAATACCCGCTTCACTCATAGCCTGAACATCGGACCAATTGACACCTGCATCTGAAAAAATGTTCCAATTGACACCCGCTTGAGTCATTGAGGCCATGTCGTCCCAATTCACGCCGGATGTTGACAGCTGATGGAGACTCTCCCAGTTCACGCCGGATGTTGTCATACTCTCCAGATCCACCCAATTCACGCTTGTTTCCGTTAAAACTCTCAAGTCGTCCCAATTGACTCCAGACTCAGTCATGACACCTAAATCTGACCAGTTCACACCAGCGTCTGTCATGATTTGCATATCATTCCAATTGATACCTGTGTCGCTCAAGATGTCCAGGTCAGCCCAATTGATGCCCGCATCGGTCAGGACCTGCAAATCATTCCAGTTAATACCTGATGAACTCATCACACCGAGACTATCCCAATTGACATCTGCTTCACTCATAACAGTCCAATCATCCCAATTAATGCCCGCATCAGTCATAATCTGTAAGTCTCCCCAATTCACGCCCGATTCTGTCATGATATCAAGATCACTCCAGTTGATACCTGTTTCTGACATAACCTGCAGATCAGACCAATTGATGCTCGCATCTGACAAGACGTCCAAATCAGACCAATTAATGCCGGCCTCCGTCATAACCTGTAAATCACTCCAATTGATATCCGCGCCGCTCATCAGTCCCAAATCAGACCAATTGATATGTGTTTCCGTCATGACTTGCAGGTCACTCCAATTGATACCGGCGTCAGTGAGGATATCTAAGTCCGCCCAGTTGATACCGCTCTCGGTCATCACCCCTAAATCGTCCCAATTGATGCCCGCTTCCGTTAAGACCTCCAGGTCTTCCCAATTGATACCCGCATCAGTCAGCACATTCAAATCTGACCAATTTATCCCTGCGTCGGTCATAATCTGTAAGTCTTCCCAATTCACGCCCGCGTCGCTTAAAATATCAAAGTCAGCCCAGTTAATACCAGCTGTCGTCATGGACTGTAAGTCACTCCAATTAACACTTGTATCACTCATCACATCAATATCAGCCCAATTGATGCCAGACTCTGTCATGGTTTCCAAATCCTCCCAATTAATTCCAGCGACGGTCAAACTGTTGAGATCTGTCCAGTTTACTCCGGCTTCAGTCATCAATTGCAGGTCACTCCAATTAACATTCATATCGGACAGAACATCTAAATCCGCCCAATTCACTCCTGATTCGGTCATAACCTGTAAATCACTCCAATTGATGCTCGCATCTGACAAGACGTCCAAATCAGACCAATTAATACCGGCTTCGGTCATGACCTCAAAATCTCCCCAATTGATACCCGCATCACTCAGGACACTCAAGTCATTCCAATTCACATTGGCGTCCGTCATGACCTGCAGGTCATTCCAATTAATATCAGCGTTTGATAAAGCGTCTAAATCCGCCCAATTCACACCCGCTTCCGTTAAGACTTCCAGATCCTCCCAATTGATGCCGGCACTGGCCATGACATTCAAATCAGCCCAGTTAATGCCAGCTTCCGTCAAAATTTCTAAGTCTTCCCAGTTCACTCCCGCTTCCGTCAGAACGCCTAAATCAGCCCAATTAACCCCGGCAATTGTCATGGACCGCAAGTCACCCCAATTAATGTCGGTGTCACTCATCACATTCAAATCAGCCCAATTGATACCAGCTTCGGTCATCACTTCAAAATCTTCCCAATTCACTCCCGCTTCCGTCAGGACGCCTAAATCAGCCCAATTGACTCCGGCCTCTGTCATAACCTCTAAATCTTCCCAGTTAATGCCAGATGAACTCAGGGCATCCAGGTCAGACCAGTTGACACCCGCTGAGGTCATCACCTGCATGTCATTCCAATTGATGCCTGAATCAGAAAGGACATCTAAATCACTCCAGTTGATGCTTGATTCTGTCATAACCTGCAGATCGGCCCAATTGACACCCGCGTTTGATAAGGGATTCAAGTCGTCCCAATTAATACCCGCTTCGGTCATCACTTCTAAGTCTTCCCAATTCACCCCTGCATCTGACAACACATTCAAATCAGACCAGTTCACTCCGGCACTCGTCATGACCTGAAAGTCACTCCAGTTCACACCCATGTCGCTTAAGACATCCAGGTCAGACCAATTGATACTCGCGGCACTCATGACCTGCAGATCACTCCAATTGATACTCGCATCGCTCATCATATCAAGATCAGCCCAGTTGATACCAGATTCTGTCATCACACCCAAATCAGCCCAGTTAACATTAGCTTGCGACATAATATCCAGGTCCGTCCAATTGATACCCGCTTCGGTCATTTCCTGCAGATTGCTCCAATTAACAGATGCCTGGGTTAATACCTGCAAATCACTCCAGTTGATACCGGTATCTGTCATAATGCTCAAATCATCCCAATTGATGCCCGCATCAGTCAGCACGTTCAAATCTGACCAGTTAACGCCCGCTTCGGTCATCACTTCCAAGTCCTGCCAGTTAATACCCTGTTCGGTTAAAACATCTAAGTCTGACCAATTGATGCCGGATTCAGTCATCACTTCCAAGTCTTCCCAATTGAGGCTTTGTGTTGAAAGAACCTGGAGATCATCCCAGTTAACGCCCGCTTCGGTCATCACTTCCAAATCTTCCCAATTAATACCCGCATCACTTAAGACATCCAGATCTGTCCAATTGACGTTTGCTGTTGACATGACCTGCAGATCACTCCAGTTGATACCGGTATCTGAAAAAACATCCAGGTCAGTCCAATTGATACCCGCTTCGGTCATGACCTGCAGATCACTCCAATTGATACCTGATTCCGTCATCACATCTAAATCAGACCAATTAACGCCAGTTTCTGACATAACTTGCAGATCACTCCAATTAATACCTGAGGCAGTTAAAGCCTGAAGGTCATCCCAATTCACTCCCGCGGATGTCATCGTGTCGAAATCAGCCCAATTAATACCAGCTTCCGACAGGACTTCCACGTCTTCCCAGTTAATGCCCGCGTCGCTCATCACATCGAGATCAGACCAATTCACTCCCGCATTTGTCATCACTTGCAAGTCATTCCAATTGACACCCGTATCAGTGAGGACATCTAAGTCGCTCCAATTGATGCTGGCATCACTTAAGACTTGCAGATCCGTCCAATTAATGCCCGCGTCGCTCATCACATCCAAGTCAGCCCAGTTGACGCCGGCGTCACTCATCACGTTCAAATCGCTCCAATTAATACCCGCGTCACTCATCATGTCTAAATCGGACCAATTAATGCCTGCGTTGCTCATCACCTGCAGATCACTCCAATTGATATTTTTTTCTGTCATCGCTGTCAAATCAGCCCAGTTAATACCGGACTCGGTCATGATCCCAAGATCATCCCAGTTGACATTGGATTGCAACATCACGTCGAGATCCGTCCAGTTGATGCCCGCTTGTGTCATTTCCTGTAAATTATCCCAATTGACGCTTGATTCGGTCATCACCTGCAAGTCGTTCCAGTTGATGCCGGAATCACTCAGAACATCCAGGTCAGACCAGTTGATACCCGTCTCCGTCAGGACCTCTATGTCTTCCCAATTAATGCCTGCATCCGCCATGATGTCCAAGTCTGTCCAATTAATACCCGCGTTTGTCATCACTTGCAAGTCATTCCAATTGACGCCCTTATCTGTTAAAACATCCAGGTCTGACCAATTAATGCCCGCATCGCTCAGTACATTGATATCCGCCCAATTGATACCCGCGTCTGTCATCACTTCTAAATCTTCCCAATTGACGCCCGCATCGCTTAAGACATCTAAGTCTGCCCAATTCACACCCGCTTGCGTCATCGTCTGCATATCTGCCCAGTTAATACCAATATCTGTCAGAACACTGAGGTCACTCCAGTTGACATTGGACTCTGTCATAACCTGAAGGTCGCTCCAGTTAAGGCCCATGTCGCTCATCACGTCGAGATCTGACCAATTAATACCTGCCTGTGTCATGACTTGCAGATCATCCCAATTTATACCGGCATCGCTCATGACATCTAAATCATTCCAGTTAATGCCCGTATCACTCAGGACATCTAAGTCATCCCAGTTAACGCCAACATCTGTCATCACCGCTAAATCAGACCAATTGACACCGGAATCAGTCATCACGCTCAAATCATCCCAGTTGACATTGGATTGCAACATCACGTCGAGATCCGTCCAGTTGATGCCCGCTTGTGTCATTTCCTGCAAATTATCCCAATTGACGCTTGATTCGGTCATCACTTGTAAATCTTCCCAGTTGATACTCGCATCACTCAAGACATCAATATCTTGCCAATTGATGCCCGCATTTGTCATCACTTGCATATCATTCCAATTGATACCGAAATCACTTAAGACGTCCAAATCAGCCCAGTTGACACCTGCGTCGGTCATCATTTGCAAATCAGACCAATTGATACCGGAATCACTTAAGGCGTCCAGATCAGCCCAGTTAACACCTGCGTCGGTCATCATTTGCAAGTCACTCCAATTAATTCCGGCGTCTGAAAGCGCGTCTATATCGTTCCAATTAATACCTGCTTCACTCATCACCTGCAGGTCAGACCAATTGATGTTCGCACTGTGCATCACTTGCATATCCGACCAATTGATGCCCGTATCACTCATCACATCAAAGTCCGCCCAATTAATACCTGCTTCCGACAGTGCTTCCATGTCTTCCCAATTAATGCCCGCTTCTGTTAAGACATTCAGGTCACTCCAATTAATGCTGGCTTCTGTCATGACTTCCAGGTCTTCCCAATTAATGCCCGCATCAGAAAGAATATCGATATCTGACCAATTGACACCCGCTTGTGTCATCACGTTCAAATCGCTCCAATTAATGCCTGTCTCTGTCATCAGGTCGAGATCACTCCAGTTGATGCCGGATTGAGTCATGACTTGCATATCATTCCAATTGACGCCAACCTCGCTCAGAACATTCAAGTCCGACCAATTGACACCTGCTTCCGTCATGACCCGCAGATCACTCCAATTGATACTCGCATCACTCAAGGCATTAATATCTTCCCAATTAATGCCCGCTTCTGTTAAAACCTCCAGGTCTTCCCAATTAATGCCCGTATCAGAAAGGACATTGATATCCGACCAATTAATTCCGGATTGGGTCATGACCTGCATGTCATGCCAATTGATGCCCGAGTCACTCATGACGCCAATATCAGACCAATTGATGCTGGATTCTGTCATAACCTCTAAATCTTCCCAGTTGATGCCCGCGTCACTCAAAACATCAATATCACTCCAATTAATGCCCGATTGTGTCATGACCTGCAAGTCATCCCAGTTAACTCCTTGATCGGTCAGCACATCAATATCACTCCAATTGATACCTGCCTCTGTCATGACCTGCATATCAGACCAATTAATCCCGATCTCAGTTAAGGTATCGATATCCGTCCAATTAATCCCGGCCTCTGTCATCACTTCTAAATCTTCCCAATTAATACCCGCATCGCTTAAGACGTTCAGATCACTCCAATTGATACCCGCTTGCGTCATCACGTTCAAATCGCTCCAATTAATGCCCGCGTCGCTTAAAACATCCAGATCGTTCCAGTTGATGTTTGCGTCTGATAAAGTTTGAATATCTGTCCAATTGATGCTGGCATCACTCATCTGCGCGATATCAGACCAATTAACCCCGGATTCTGTCATCACCTGCAGGTCTGTCCAATTGATACTGCTTTCCGACATGACATCCAAGTCACTCCAATTAATACCGATTTCACTCATCACCTGAATGTCTTGCCAGTTGACGCTTGCCTTCGTCATAACTTCCAAATCGCTCCAGTTAATGCCTGTTTCCGTCATGACTCCTAAATCTTCCCAATTGATACCTGCCTCTGAAAGGATTTCAATATCCTGCCAATTGATTCCGGCATCACTGAAAACATCAATATCCGACCAGTTCACACCAGCCTGAGTCATGACTTGTAAATCTGCCCAATTGACGCCTGTTTCACTAAGGGTATAGATGTCTTCCCAATTGACGCCCGCCGTGCTCATCACATTAATATCTTCCCAATTAATTCCTGTATCAGAAAGCACGTCAATGTCTTCCCAATTAATTCCGGCCTGTGTCATGGCCTGAATATCGCTCCAATTGATATTCGAGTCTGTTAAGACATCGATATCATCCCAATTAATTCCGGCCTGTGTCATCGACTGCATGTCAGTCCAGTTAATGCCAAGATCAGACATGACATCTATATCCGACCAGTTAATGCCTGTTTCTGACATAACCTGCAGATCGCTCCAATTGATGCCCGTGTCACTGAGCGCATCAATGTCTTGCCAATTCACACCGGCGTTTGACATAACCTGCAGATCTGACCAATTGATACCATAATCGGACATAACATTGATATCGGACCAGTTGATACCCGCTTCGGTCATGACTTCCAAATCTTCCCAGTTAATTCCAGCGTCTGTCACGACATTCAAATCTTCCCAATTAATACCCGCATCGGCCATGACCTGCAGATCAGACCAGTTGATGCCTGTATCCGATAATACATCGATGTCCGACCAATTGATTCCCGCTTCCGTCATCACTTGTAAGTCACTCCAGTTTATTAACGACTCAGTCATCACATCAAGATCACTCCAATTAATTCCCACATCGGTCATGACTTGTAAATCGCTCCAATTCACACCCGCATCCGTCAAGACATCCAGGTCTGACCAATTAATGCTGCTCTGTGTCATGACCTGCAAATCAGACCAATTCACACTTGATTCAGACAAGACCTGCAAATCCGTCCAATTGATATCCGCGTTGCTTAATGTGGAAATGTCTTGCCAGTTGATGCTCGCCTCTGTCATAACTTCCAGATCTTCCCAATTGATGCCCGTTTCTGAAAGCACATCGATATCAGTCCAATTAATACCGGCCTGTGTCATCACTTGCAGATCAGACCAGTTAATTCCCGCGTCGCTAAGAACATCAATATCCGACCAATTGATTCCCGTCTCGGTCATCACTTGCATATCAGACCAATTAATTGAACTGTCACTTAAGACATCCAGATCACTCCAATTAATTCCCGTGTCGGTCATAACCTGCAAATCAGACCAATTAACGCTTGCATCACTCAAAACATTTATATCCGACCAATTGATTCCCGCTTCCGTCATCGTTTGTAAATCAGACCAATTAATAGACGCATCACTTAGAAGATTTAAATCATCCCAATTTATACCCGCTTCCGAAAGGACTTCGATATCTTCCCAATTCACACCGGCTTCTGTCAGCATTTCAATATCTTCCCAATTAATACCTGCGTCACTCAAGGCATTCAGGTCAGACCAGTTGATACCCGCCCTTGTCATAACTTCCAAATCTTCCCAGTTAATTCCAGCGTCTGTCACGACATTCAAATCTTCCCAATTAATA
>JAIORP010000078.1 GCA_021108075.1 Candidatus Omnitrophota bacterium
TTCGGGAACCGATTCCTACACCTATCTTTACGATGGGAACGGCAACGTCGGACAACTTGTTAATTCATCGACGGGTTTACCCGAAGCTCACTACGAGTATGATCCTTATGGGAATGAAGTTCTTTCGACCGGGGCGTTAGCTTCGTCCGATAATGAAGGAAATGAACAAAACTCTAGTAGTTCGTTTCAAGTAATTTCTCCTTCTACTCAAATCGTTCTTCCTGATTAAGGCCATCAAAATGAACTAGTTAACTTATAAGGTGAAATGAAAAAAAAATTAATAATATGCATGCTAGTTGTTCTAAGTATATGTGGTCCAATAGTTATTTGGAATGCGTATGACCCAGCTGTTTATTGGGAGGATGTAGTAAATGTATATATACCTTCTCATGACGAATACAGGACAGGAATAGTAAGTGGTGAATGGATTCCTTTTTATGCCCGATGGAATCCAAAAATACTTTTTAGTAAAAATGTTCTGCTAAAACCTCAAATAATATTTGGCTCTCCTACCCAAGATTTAATCTATGTGTTCCATGAAAATGATGAGAGAGGTATGGCTGTTATTTTACATGTTTTTGACAATATGGTTAGAGGAGTGAAAATTTTGTATACTAATCAGATGAAGAATTCGGCTCAATCAATTAGGAAAAATATTTTGGCTGATCATCCACGAATGCCAGTACTGATGAAAGAGAATATCGTTGAGGATGGTGTTAGTTCTTTCGATATGCTTGGTGTTGATGAAAAGTATATAGATGTTATCCGTAATCATAAAAAGGAAATGAACGACCAGCCCCCAAATGGGGGCTGGTCAAAGGATCAAAATGACCAAACAGAAGACATGCAGTAATAATATTGGTTAAGGGGTCAAGTCTCAATTTGACAACATGTTGTTTATGGATTAAATATTTTTTGAAGGATGGAAACATTTTTCCGCGGTTTAAACAATCCTCAAAGGTCAATTGGCCTTTTGGTTAATTGATGGAAGGGAATTTTTTTTGGGAAAAATTCACGCTTTTCTTTAACAGTTGGAGTCCTGTAGGCGTAAAAAACATTTCGAGAAAAATTTGTCAAAAAATATTTTTTTTTATTCAGGAGAGTAAAAAAATTAGATCACCGGATTAAAATGGATTTTTTAGCGTTGACAAATTTGTGGAATTGCGCTCAATCGCAGTTGAAAAAGATCAAGTTGTTTATAATGTTGAATTTTTAAACACACTCCTCCTGCAAAGTTGCGATACATCCTTCCTTTAAAAAATTATTCTATATAATAATCATGAATCAATCCTCCGAGCACCGGTCTCGCGAGGATTTTTACATATAAGCGGGAAGCATCGGCTTCTCGTAACAAGGGGTTTTGATCTGAAAATCTCAATGTTTCAATGAGATTTTTATGATAGAAAACTCCGCATAATTACTATGCGGTGATTTTTATTCATGATATCGCGTTGAACCATCGCGATTTCTATCGCATCACCTTATGACGATAAGCTAAAGCATATCGCCTGGTTCATCGATGAATGTGGTCGATGATGGTTATAGTAATTGACAAACTCATAGATTAAATGCTCGAGATGAATTTTTCCTAAAATAAAAAAATGATTCAAACATTCTCGTTTAATCGTGGCGACCCACGATTCCGCATAAGGGTTCATATTGGGTGAACGAAAAGGTATTTTTAGAACGTCAATATTTAAGTCTTTAAAAAATTGGTCAAATTCATGTGAGAATTTATTGTCACGATCCCGTATCAGCACGGCCTTGCCAAAAAGTTCTTCGTTAAAGGTCATGTGAAGTTTTTCGATTTGAGTGAGCGTCCATTCGTTGTTGGGATGGGTTGTTATCCCTGCAATGTGGACTTTACGGGTTTTGATGTTGATGAAAAAGAGGCAATAAAATATTTTTCGACCGAACGGAGTCCAAACCGTCTTGGCAAAATAGTCACACGCCCATAATGTTTGGAATGTCCTTTTCAAAAACTGATCCCAGGTGTCTTCAGATCGGATGCTTAAAGGATCTATCCCATATTCGATGAGGACATTCTTGATCGAAGTTTTGGACGATTTGATGATATCAAGTTTCTTGAGTTCGCCGATGATTCTCGTGTAGCCCCATTTATTGCGTTTGGCCATTTCAACGATGAGTTCTTTAATAGCGATGGTAAATTTGCGTGATCGGCCACGTCTTTGGGGTATATAATCAGGATTACGCTGTTTACGAATCCAACTGTAAAAAGCGGAAGGGCTGACAATCGTAATGATACGTTTGATATCTCCACCAAGAGGTTGGCCGAATTTGATCAGGCGGTTACGTTCCTTATCAGTGAGCACCATTCGTCGGTAAGGGCATTTGCTGCGCAGGATTTGGGTTTCAACTTTAAGAAAGGCGATTTTGTTTTGTTGATGAGAGTTGTAAATTTGAGTAAAGAAGTTGATAAATTTGTTTGAAAATTGCATGTTAATCCTCCTGTGATTTAAATTTCTTTAACAATATATTGACAATTCTATACAGGTGGTATAGAATTGCATTATGCATATAGACAGAGATTTATTTAAAATTGTGGAAGACCAAATAAAGAAGAAAGAAGTGGTTATTCTTCTTGGCCCGAAGCAAGTAGGGAAGTCTTATATTCTAAAATGGCTAAAAAAAAGAATAGAAAAAGATAAAATTCAAACATCTTTTTTTGATTTGGAAAACCCAGAGACTCTTATTAGATTTAATCAACCTGACACAGAAGTGTATAAGTTGCTATCAAAATCTGGACGTATTATTTTTGTCGATGAGTTTCACTATTTGAAGAATGCTTCAAAAATATTCAAAGCAATATATGACAGCAAGCATAGGATTAAAATATTTGCTTCTGGATCATCTTCAATAGAAATTCATAAGCACCTGAAAGAAAGCTTGGCAGGAAGAAGGTTTCTGATAAAAGTTCCACCATTATCGTTGCATGAACTTGAAACAAAAATTGGGAAAAAGTCTCATGAATATTATTTAAGGTTTGGCGGACTACCTGGTGTTATCAATAAGAAAAGCCAGCAAGAACGAATGTATCACTTGAGTGAACTTGTTCAGACTTATTTGATTAAGGATATAAAGGGATTAATTAAAGAAGAGAATATTAGGGCTTTTAATATGTTGCTCTATTTATTGGCTCAGTCTCAGGGATCTTTGGTTAACGTTGATAGTTTATCTCGAGAAATAGGATTAACATCTCGAAGTGTTCAAAGATATATTGATATCATGCAACACACATTTGTATTAGGAGTTTTATCTAGTTATTCCAGAAATCTCGGTAATGAATTAAAAAAATCAAAAAAATATTATCTTTATGATATTGGTATGAGAAATGCTTTAATAAAAGATTTTCGACAATTTTCTAAGCGTGAAGATAAAGGGTGCCTTTTAGAGAGTGCGGTATATTTGAACTTGGTTTCAAATTTAATGCCAAATGAAGATATTAAGTTTTGGCGGACTCGTAATGGAAGAGAAGTTGATTTTGTCCTGATCCGTGACAGACAACCCATTCCTATTGAAATCAAAAGTAATATTAAAAAGATGCTTGTCCCGAAAGGCTTAGAATCATTTTTAAGAAAATATCCAAATACTACAAAAGCATTTGTGTTTAACAATATTATTGAGGGTGAAGTTAAATTTCAAAAAACAAAAATTCGTTTTATTCACTGGAGTAAATGTAGCCCGAAAATCATCAGATAAAACGCTAATCGCGTCCAAAACCGCATAACTGCGGAAATGCAACGTCCAGTCCGTCTGGGGTCTGGATCTTTCTCAATCTCTACAGGGAGCGGGCGGCGCAGGCGGTTTGCTGTCAATGGTTTCGGGAACCGATTCCTACACCTATCTTTACGATGGGAACGGCAATGTCGGCCAACTCGTTACAGCACCTGTTCTCTTTAATGAAGTTGGATATTAAGTGAAATAATATGAATAAAAAACAATATTTAAAAATATTAATTCTTTTCATCGTTTTGATAAGTCAGTTGAGATTTGCACATTCCGAACAAATTTCTCAAAATAAAAAAGAGATATTCGAAGATATGTCTTTCCTTCTTGAGAATGTCCTGCTTTCTGAAAGTGCCTCGAATGAGGCTGCATTATTTGAGAAATTAGATACAGTTTTTTTAAGCTTAGGAAAAGAGCAATTTTTTCAATATACATATCAAATTTTTGAAGAGGTTGGAGTTAAAAACAGGTCTTCTGATATTTTTCTTGAGTTTCAAATGTTTAGTGCATATTTTGTTAACCGTTATGCCTCTTCTGTCGAAGAAGCAAAACAACGTTTTGATGATTTCTCAAAAGTTTTTTCAAGAATTCAATTTAGGATTGCAGAAAATAGAGTCCTAGAAGAAATCAGTTTACATTCTCAAGGTGGATTTGCTGAGTATGTTATTAAAGCAATACAAAATAAATCTATGGAGATGATGGTGGAAGCATATCATCCATATTGTATAAAAAAAGCAAATGAATATCATAATGATTTTTATGTCCCTCACTTTAATAATTATTTTAGTGAATATCAGGATGCTATGGCTATTGACATTAAGTGGGAAAAATATGGAGAAAATCAACACAGTGATAAATCTTATTTTCCTGTTCAGCCAACAGATTTGTTATGTATTAACTACGTAGTCCCATATAAAGACTGGAGTGGAGGCGATAGTTTTTGTTCACCCGCAGTTTATGAAAATGATAGGTGGTATTTGGTAATGCTTGTTTCTTATGAATATTAAAGTATTAAATCATCATTAGCGAAAGGATGAAAAAATGAAATTAAAAATATGTTTAATCACATTACTATGTTTCATCTGTTTAGTTTTTTCTGCTCAACAAGCATTTGCACAAGATGCCCAGACTGCGGCAGATTCTTGGTTGCAACTGATTGATGCGAAGCAGTATGACCAGAGTTGGACGGCATCATCGCAAGGTTTAAAAAATATGTTTAATCAATTCGCCTGGGGGATTAGGACGCAAGCTTTAAAAGCTCCGTATGGCAATTTAGAAACAAGAACCTTGGTCAATACTGAATCAAAATCTTCAATTGAAAATTTGCCTGCTGCTAATTATATTGTCCTCACATATAATTCTAAATACAGTCTTGAAGAAGTTACGGAGGAAGTTATTTTAAAGGAAGATGCTCCTGATCAATGGAAAGTAGTATTGTATAATATTAAATAAGCGCAATGGTTTGACTAAGAATCTTTTTATTTTAGTAAATATTTTAAATACCACGTCAATTCTAATTTTTTCATATTATACTTCCAAATAATGACCCGCATCGTTTTTTGGGCTACGTTACCCCACTTCAGGCGCTGTCGGGTCAGAAGGAATTGATCCTCAATCAAAGTTTTTTTTTGAATAGTTGCAAATTAAGATTTATTTGTTAAAATAAGACGTTTTTTTATTGGGGTATTTTAATAATATTATTTAGATATATAGTCATAAAGAAAGGTGATTAAAATGTTTCAAGGAGATGTTCCCACTAAGGTTCGTGATTTAAATGGTTTGTATAATCCATCCGGTGTCGCGATTATCGGGGCGTCGGCGAATACAGCTAAGATCGGGTATCAAATTTTAAATAATGTTATTTTAGGTGGCTTTCAGGGGGGCATCTATCCCATCAATCCAAAAGACGACATGATCATGGGCAGGAAGGCCTATAAATCGGTCCTTGATGTGCAGGAAGATATTGATTTGGCGGTCATTACAATCCCGCAACCGTTAGTTCTCGGAGCTTTAAAAGAATGTGCCGAGAAAGGCATTAAAAATGTGGCGATTATCACATCTGGATTTGCCGAAGTCGGAAATATTGAAGGTGAGCTGGAGCTTAAGCGTGTTGCCGATGAAAATGACATGTCGATTATGGGCCCCAATATTCTCGGGATGTTGTATGCCCCGTCTAAATTAAATGCCAGTTTTGGCCCGTCAGACATCTTACCCGGTAAGATCGCCTTTATTTCTCAAAGTGGTGCTCTGGCCATTGCCTTAATGGGTTGGACCGTTATGGAAAAGATCGGTTTGGCGACATTGAACAGTCTGGGGAACAAGGCTGATTTGGAAGAACGCGATTTAATTGAGCATTTTAATAACGACGATAACGTCGATGTTATTTTAATTTACATGGAAGGATTAAAGAAGGGCCGGGAATTTTTAGCCACGGACATTAAAAAACCCGTTATTATTTTAAAAGTCGGCCGATCGCAACGCGGAGCTAAAGCAGCCGCTTCACACACGGGTTCACTGGCAGGTTCAGATAAGGTCTATGATGCCGCGTTCTCCCAGATGGGTGTCCTGCGGGCAAAAACGTTTACCGAGGCCTTTGGCTGGGCGCGGGCGTTTTCGCTGCCGGAGCCAGCCGGAAATAACGCGATCATTATCACAAATGGTGGCGGTATTGGGGTTTCCACGACGGATGAGTGCGAAGCCTCGGGTATAAATTTGATTGAGGACCCGGATTGGTTGGAGGAACGTTTTCGGGCCACAATGCCCTCGTTTGGAAGCACAAAAAATCCGATTGATATTACCGGAGGTGGGCACGGAAAACAATACCGTGACGCGATTCATGTGGCATTCACCGAGAAGAGAATTAACGCGGTTATTGTTCTGTATTGTGAAACAGCGGTTACAAATCCCATGGAGATTGCTGAAGCGATTAAAGCGGAATATCAGGGATCAGGAAGACAAAAACCATTGGTCGTTGCCATGGTTGGCGGTGAAAGGTCGCGGGAAGCATTGCATTTCCTGAATGAAAATAATATTCCGTCTTTTGATGCTGTTGACCAGGCCGTTTCTGCTTTGAGGGTGTTATATGAATGGAAAGAAATTTCAAATCGGCCCAAGGATCATCAGCTCGATATTGAAACCCCGCAAGAAGTCCTGGATTATTTAGCAGAGATAAAGGACGAAGGGCGTTCTGTCCTCCTTGAGCATGAAGCCCGCCGTCTGCTGGAATTATGCGGCGTGCCGACACCAAAGTGGGCTTTTGCCACAACAGTGGATGAAGCTGTTGAGAAATCTACGGGAATGTTTCCTCTTTCGATGAAAATAACCTCGCCGGATATTATTCACAAAACAGATGTCGGTGGTGTTGTCTTGAATATTAAGAATGAAGACGAGTTGCGTGAGAAATTTAACACGATGATGAATCATGTTAAGGAAGTGGCCCCTGAGGCTGATATCCGGGGTGTTAACCTCGTTAAGATGATGACGGGTATTGAGTGTATCGTCGGATTAAGTCATGATCCGCAATTCGGTCCGGTCGTTATGTTCGGGCTGGGGGGCGTCTTCGTCGAAGTCTTAAAGGATGTCGCTTTTCGCGTCGTTCCTTTTGGTAAATTAGAAGCAGAAAGATTATTAGGCGATATTCAATCAAAGAAAATATTAGAAGGCTTTAGGGGCATTAAGGCGGATAAGCCCAGTATTATCCAGACATTATGCGCGATCCAAAAGCTGGCAAAGCATGTCAAAGAGATTGATGTTAATCCGTTGATCACAAATCAAAATGGTAGTTTTGCTGTCGATGCCCGGATTATTATATAAAGTTTTTTGGCTCTTTAAAGTTTTAAGTGGGTAAATGTGGATAATACCAAATCCATTAATAAACTGCTCTATCTTAATTCTGAAAAGCAGAATTGGTGTTGGTCATTATTTAATGGAATTGGTATAATTATACTTAACGGATTGTCCTCCTGGCTTGCAGACCGGGTCATAGTGGATATTTAATTTCCAAAAGAGATTCCTGTCTCCGCTTCGCTCCACAGGAATGACAAAAACGGAGTGTCATTCCTGCGCAGGCAGGAACCGCAGATACAAAAAAAATTTAATTACCAAATTTATAATTTGTATTAATTATTAATTTTTACCCACTCAAAAGTCTAAAGAGCCAGTTTTTTTATCTGGTTTGTGTTTTAAAGATTGATCGATATGAATACTATTCCTGTCAATGCCCGGGGTATGATATTTCAAGCGCGACAGGTTGCCCGTGTCGCGGATGACCGGTGCCTGTTAAATCCGTTTGTTCATTTAACGGTAAATATTTTAGAAATGAGCGCGCGAATAGCGGATCGCCTTTCGGTATCCCGGTTATTTTTTTTGAGCGCGTTGATTCTTTTTCTGCTACCGGCATCCATTCAAGCTCGACAAATTTATCAGATTGACTCTCAAGCTTCCCTCGTGGAATGCGTCATCCGTTATACCGTTATCGGGGAGTATAAACCGCGATTCAGACAGTTTCAAGGTCTGATTGATTTTGACCCGCGGGAGGTGTCAGAAAGCTCTGTTGTTTTATCGATTGACCTTAACAGTCTCGTTTCTTCCCATGGCACCCTGGACAGGATTGCGAAATCTTCCCGCATGCTGGATGTCCGATCTTTTCCTTATGCTGAATTCAAAAGTCAGATTGTGAATGAGTATAAAGACCATTACTATGTAACAGGCCTGTTAAACTTTCATGGAATAGTCAAGGAGTTGGGTTTTCCTTTTCATCTTTATTTAAAAGAAGAACATGGAAAGACTGTTTTAAATGCTTCCGGCCGTTGGATCCTCAATAGAAAAGATTTCGGGGTTTATTGGCATAAGTGGCTGGACCACGGGGGTGTCATTGTCAGTAATAAAGTCAGTATTGATTGGAATGTCATCGCCACGCTGCTTTAAGGGGATCACAGATGGTCATGTATTTTTAAAATTTTTATAAGGAGAAATGATTGCGTAAAGTTATCCTTGCCATCTTTATCTGTGCCGTGCTTTTGTTTTCTCCCTACCGGATGCAATATCACGGGGTCTGGTATTCCGACGATGACTGGGATTATTTCGCGCATTCCACGGCGATTGCCTTTGGAGAATTTCCGTCTTATAAAAAGGAATTTTTTCAGAGTGGCGTGACGCCGCTCGGAAGTATCGGGCCGGGATTAATGGCGGCTCCGTTTGTTTTTGGGTTTTCTCTTTTAGACAGACTTGAAACGGCTCCGATTGTTGAGAAAAGGACCCTTGATAGCACGAAAAAGAGTTGGTCCCATTTCGGGTTCGTTTTTGCTTCCAGTTTATATTTTATTTTAGGGTGTTTGTTATTATATGACGGACTTGTCCGTTATGTGCCTGACAGATACGCGTCATGGTCGATTATCCTCATGATTATCTGTCAGGGGATTCCTTTGTTTGTTTATCGCCGGCCAATCTTTTCACATGTGTTTGAATTTTTTCTCCAGAGTTGTATGGTTTATTTATTGCTGTTAAAAGGACGCCGTGTTGATATTCTAAAAAATTTATGGACGAGGTTTGGTGTTGGCGTCTTGATTGGTTTAATTTATCTCGTTCGTTTTAACAATGTTTTTTCCGCTGTCGCCTGGCCGCTTGTTTTATCTTTTGACCGATGGAAAGCGGTTTTGCGGTGGGCCTTTTGGAAAAAAGTGATTCCCATCTTTTTTGCCGCGTTTGTCATGATCGTATTATTCAAAATTTTGCCGAACATCAACAATGATGATGTTGGATATGGTGGCCATTTAAAGAAATTAACGACATTAAAGCCGGTATTATTTTATTTTAAGCGGTTGTGGCATATCCTCGTCGGGCTTGATTGGGGTATGGTCTATACCATGCCGTTTGTGTTTTTTGGTTTCGGGTTTTTAGTTTTTTCAAAAGTTGAGCTAAGAAAATTTTTGTCCGTCATGCTTTTGCCCATGCTTGTAAATTTATACATTGTCATGATGTGGAAGACCCAGGGGGGGTGGTATGGCTACCGGTATATTATGGCGTCTTTGTTTCCCCTGCTCGTGTATCCGTTTGCTTTGTGTTTAAAGAAGTTTGAAGACCAATGGGGGCCTAAGGCTCTGTTCTTATTTGTCGTGCTCGCGATCTTGCCTGTTTTATCCGTCTTGGCGTTTGAGGGCCGCCAGGCATTAAATTTAGCGAATTATCAACAATACTTTGACGCGACTGGATATGGAAATAATTTTTATCAGGTGGAGGTGTGGAAGATTTTTTTATTCCAGCCTTTCGAATTGGTCAAAATTATTTTTCAAAAAGGGATCATGTATTTCTTGTATTTGTTTCTTGTTTGTTTAAGTAAAATGGATGTGATCCAGGATGTATATATCCGGGAATATATCTATTTTGATTTTCGTGTGTTGATCAAAACAATGATACTCTATGTGATTCCTTTTGTTTGTTATGTGTTATTTCTTCCGCTTCAGAGAAAAAGGGTTATCGACGAGAGTTCTCATACGGAGGCGCTTTAATGTGCGGGATATTCGGCTTTGCCGCTTCCCAGAATACGTTGTCTGATAAGGACTTTTTTAAGCGATCGATCAACAGGTTATTTGTCCTGTCGGAGACGAGAGGGAAGGAAGCCGCGGGTATAGCGCTGCGCACGGATCAAGCGATATATCTGTTGAAACAACCGCGCCCTGCTTCCGGGATGATTCGTTCCAGGGCCTATCATCAGCTATGGAGCGCGAATAATGGCATGCCTCTTGCGGCCATTGGACATTCGCGATTGGTGACAAATGGTTCGCAGTTGGTGCACGCGAATAATCAGCCGATACGCAAGGATAATATCATTGGTGTTCATAACGGGATTATCGTCAATGCCGATGAATTGTGGCGCGGGATGCCGGACGTCCAGCGTGAATGTGAGATCGACTCGGAAGTTATCTTCGGTCGGATGAAACAGGTCTTATTGAATAAAGGGCGCTTGTCCGAGGCACTGCGGGTGACCTATCAGGCCATTGAAGGGAATGCCTCAATCGCGGTATTGTTTGACGACGTTAATGTGCTGGCCCTGGCAACAAATAATGGGTCGTTATATTTGGCTTTCGATCCGGAGCATCATTTTTTTGCTTTCGCTTCGGAAGAATTTATATTGAATCAATTTATCGCCAAACAGTTCGGACGTGATCAACCGGGAAGTTTTCAAGTCCTTCATCTGGAAGCGCGGCAGGGATGTTTGGTCGGCATTGAGGATTTGTCCTATCATGTCTTTGATCTGACGGAGAACCACGCCGAGAAATTTCCGGTTAATAGGCTGGAGCGTCGAATAAATATTCAGGATGTCACCCCGGAACAAGAAACGGAAACACCGCCCGGGCGGCACAACCCGATCACGCGAGTCCCCCCGGAGTTTCGGAAACATTATGACGAATGTCGTGATAGGATCGCGCGGTTGAGGCGTTGTCGGCGCTGTGTGCTTCCAGAGACAATGCCGTTCATCGATTTTGATGAAGAGGGCATTTGTTCCTATTGCCGGTCATACCATCCGTTTGATACGCCGGGTGAACAGGAATTAACGTTATTCCTTGAATCTTACCGCCGTCCAGACCACCAGCCGGATTGCATTATTTCATTAAGTGGTGGCCGGGATAGCTGTTACGCGCTGCATTATTTTAAAGAAATTCAAGGCATGCATCCGATCGCCTTTACGTATGATTGGGGGATGGTCACGGATCTGGCCCGCCGTAACCAGGCACGGTTATGCGGAAAACTTGGGATCGAACACATTATCGTTTCAGCCGATATCGAACATAAACGTCAGAATATCAGGACGAATGTTTTAGCGTGGTTGAAAAAACCGGATCTGGGAATGATTCCATTATTTATGGCCGGAGATAAGCAGTATTTTCACTATGCCAACCAGGTCAGGAAACAGACCCGGATCCCTTTGTTGGTTATGGCGGAGAACGCGTTTGAAAAAACGAATTTTAAGACAGGGTTCTGCCGCGTGGTTGAGAAAAAAGAAGAGCTTTCCTACGCCATGTCCTATATCAATCAAACAAAGATGATCGGATATTATTTGACACAATTTATCAAGAATCCCGCGTATATGAATGCGTCAATTTTTGACACGGTCTGGGCCTATGTGTCTTATTACAGCAAGGGTTCGCATGAATATGTCAATTTGTTTAAGTATATCCCCTGGAATGAAGATGACATTATTGACACCCTGATCGGCCAATACAAATGGGAATTGTCGCCTGACACAGAGTCAACGTGGAGGATTGGCGATGGAACCGCTCCGTTTTATAATTATATTTACTACAGTGTCGCGGGTTTCACGGAGAATGACACCTTTCGCAGCAATCAAATCAGGGCCGGTGTTATTGACCGTCAAGAAGCACTGGAGCATATTACAAAAGATAACCGGCCTCGTTATGACACTTTTCAAGAATACTGTCAGCTTATTCAAATCGACTGGCTGGGGGCGATGAAGCGGATTCATCAAATACAAAAAATGTATTAATACCAAATTCATTGATGAATTATTTATTGGATTTGGTCTCGCTGTTTGTACATTTATACCAAATCTATTAAATAATGACCAAACCCAATTCTGCTTTTCAGAATTAAGATAGAACAATTTATTAATGGATTTGGTATTATTTAACGTAATTGGTATTATCAGACAGGGTCCGGGTTTTTTAAAAAAGAAGGGAGGTCCAGTGCGAAAGATAGATTTTGAGAAAGCAACAGCCGATGAGCTATGGGATTGGTGTCTCTTAGAATATCAAAGTCGCAATCCAATCACACAGCACCTCATTAATTATTATTACGCCGGATTGGCAGGGATGTTAAACCGTTTAAAGTCCGACGACCGCGTTCTGGAAGTCGGATGCGGGGCAGCCGAATCCACGCGACGCATTTCATCTTTATTAAAAAGCCAGCACTTTGAAGCGTCTGAGTATGATACGCGTTTTGTCCAAAAACTTAAGGAGACAAAATTTCCAATCAAGGTTATTCAAGAGTCGGTTTATGAATTACAGCGCCAGGACAGGTCTTATGATTGCGTGATTTTATTAGAAGTCCTGGAACACCTTGATGATTATCATAAAGCCTTAAGCGAGCTTTTTCGTGTGAGCCGCCGCGATGTTATTGTCGCGGTCCCTAACGAACCCCTTTGGCGCGTGTTAAACGTTATGCGCGGGCGGTATGTCTCCGACGGTGGCAATACTCCCGGCCATATCAATCACTGGAGTCCGACTCAGTTTCGAATGTTGATTGAAGAATTCGGAACAATTAAGAGCGTGGTCAAACCGTTACCCTGGGTAATGGTCCTGGCCCGAACGAAGGATAGCGTTGATGATGTTTGATATGCGAAACGTTTTGCCTTTTCGCTCAAGCAAGTTGAGTAAAGACATCTTATGGAACATCATGAGTTTTGTTGTCATTGCCGTCAGTGGCGGGATGTTAAATCTTTTAATCGCGAAATTTTATTCACCCAGGGAGTTGGGGGTTTTTAACCAGACATTCGCCCTTTATATTATCCTGACGCAATTGGCTGTCCTGGGGGTTCATCATTCAATGGTGAAGTATGGCGCTCAACATCTTAAGGATCAGGAGGTCCTGGGGCCCATTATTTTCTCGGCGGTTTTTTTAACTTTTTGTCACGCGAGTGTGATTTGTCTATGCGCGTTTTTGTTGCAAAACCTCGTCGGCATAATGTTTGATAGCCCTGTGATGGCGCATAGTTTTTTGTTGATTGTGCCCGGGGTTTTGTTTGCCAGTATCAACAAAGTGTTAATCGGGGCCTTGAACGGGATGCGGCGGATGAAGGCTTACGCTGTTTTGCAGGCACTGCGTCTCTGCCTTTATTTAGCGTGGCTATGCGTGCTCATCACTATTCAATGGCCGGGGATGTTGATCTCCGTTCTTCTCAGCGCGGGAGAGATCTGTTTGTTTTTGATCAATTTCTTTTATTTTCGGTTTGCCTTCAGGGGAATGCGCTGGGCTTGTGCCAGGGAATGGTGTCACAGGCATTTAGAGTTCGGACTCAAGGCTTTTCTGGGTGGGGCCTTATATGAGATGAACACACGCGTTGATGTCTTATTGCTGGGTATTTTTTCTTCAGATTATATGGTCGGGATATACAGCTTTGCCGCCATTTTAGTCGAAGGATTTGTGCAATTGATGTTTGCCGTCCGGGCGACGATTAATCCGGTCTTAACTCAACTTTATCTAAAAAAGAACAAAGACGATTTAATAATATTCATTCAAAATGGTAAAAAAGTGGCGTATCCCGTTATGGTTGCTCTGGGGCTGTTGGCGATCATCGCCTATCCTCTCATTTTGATTTTATTTTTGCCCGGGCAAGAGATGTATTGGGATGCCTGGCCGATTTTCATGATATTAATGTTTGGGATGATGTTTTTTTCCGGTTATTATATCTTTAGCAGCTTATTAGCTCAAGCCGGTTTTGCCGGTAAACAGACATGCATGATCGGTTGTGTTGTCGCGATCAATATTGTCTTGAATATTATTTTAATCCCGCCGTATAAGATTTATGGGGCGGCAATAGCTACGAGTATTTCTTTTATTATGAGTGTGTTTATTCTAAAATATATGGTCAGAAAGGCGTTAAATATTTCACTATAACCGTTTCGTTGAACAATAAGGACAGATTATGTACAAAACAAAGATAATCGCAGTTGTGATTCCCATTTATAATGAAGAACGATTGATTGTAAAAACGATTCATTCCGTGCCATCTTATGTTGATTTTATTGTCGCCGTCGATGACCAGAGCACAGATTATACTTTTGACGCGTTAAAGAAATGTCAAAAGACTATGCCGAAACGCTTAGTCATTTTGCAAAATGAAGTCAATCAAGGTTGTGGTGGCGCCTTAGCGACTGGTTATAAATGGGTGCGGGATCAACACATTGATATTGCTGTTCGAATGGATGGGGATGGACAAATGGATCCCTCGGACTTAACGTCGCTTTTGGACCCGGTGGTTGAAGAAGACGTCGATTATGCCAAGGGGAACCGCCTTTTTACCGGAGAAGCCTACAACAAGATCCCCCGGGTCCGGTATTTCGGTAACGCGGTTTTATCTTTTTTAACAAAGATCGCTTCGGGATACTGGCAGGTCGCGGATTCACAGACAGGTTATACCGTCATCTCCAGGCGGGCATTATTGACGATTGATTGGGATAAGATGTATAAAAGGTATGGACAGCCCAATGACCTGCTCGTCCGCTTAAATGTTTGTAATTTTAAAGTCAGAGACGTTCCTGTCAAACCGATTTACAATGTCGGAGAGAAATCAAACATGAAAATAAGGGTTGTTACATTTACGATCAGTTGGTTGCTGTTTAAACTTTTTTTATGGCGTTTGAAAGAAAAATACATCATCCGGGATTTTCACCCGCTTATTTTTTTCTATCTCTTAGGTTTTCTTTTGATTTTCGCCAGTATGATCCTGTTTGCCCGCGCGGTGATCGTAAAATTTTTTATCGGATATTTCCCGCCGATAACACTGCTTTCCTGGATGTTTAGTGTTTCAATCGGATTTCAGAGTCTATTTTTTGCTATGTGGTTCGATATGGATTATCATCGGGATTTAAGGTGATCAAAAAAAGAAGGGACGTATGTTAAGACGGATAGGCGGATGGTTGTTAAGAACGGTCCTCTTAATCATTTGCGGTTACTTGCTCGTGCTGGGTCTGTATCATATGAACAAAAATTTTTATGATGAAGACAGAGCTGTGAAAGTTAATCCTATTGTTGAACTGAACCGCGGCAAGTTAACGATTAATGACTTTGAATATTTGGCAGACTACAGCAGGAATTTGACGATTTTAAATAAGAGTCGATTTAAGTATTATGCTGATTATCATGAACAGATTATCGCCCTGTACCCCGATAAGCTTGACGCGTTAGGTATGGCTGCGTATTGTCATTATCAACTGGGTGATTTTGAACGGGCGCTGGCGTTGTATAAAAAAGCGATAGCCCGTTATCCGAGGTTTTTCTGGTTTTATTTTAACCGGGGGCGGATTTATTATGAACGGAAATCATACCAACAAGCCATTGATCAGTTTAAGGTCGCGCATAAATGTGAAGCTAACCTTGCTATTCGATTGATTGTCTCTTCAAAGAGAATATATACACCGATGGCGGCCATTTTATTTAATAACGCGGCAGGATTAAGTCAGCAATTGAAAGCGGGGTTTCGGGACTCTTTAATTTTCATCGTCATGGGATCCTACCATACGAAAAACGTCAAGTCCATCCTGCAATATGCCAGGGTCGGAATTTCTTCCCAATTTGATGATACGGGTTTTTTCTCCTTTTGGTCCGGTTATGCCGCGTTTGAAATGAAGCAATATCCGGTCGCGCAAACATATTTTCAGGAAAGCATTGCCCGAAACCCGAATTTGCGCGATAGTTTTCTTTACCTTAGCAATATTTACGGTTTAATCGATAACGAAATGAAAGCAAAGGAATTTGAACAGAAAGCCCGGCAGATTCAGGATGTTTTTGATCCGTTTACTTTGACGGACCGGTTGGAGCATTACATTTACTAAAATACTTCTTTAAAATATAATTTCGGATTATGCTCAAAAAAGAAACAAATAAAATTTTTCCCGCGAACATCCAGTTTCAAAAGAATTGGCGTCCCTATCAGGCGCGAGTTTTGTCTGAGATCGGTAAGCATTTAGATGACCAATGTCTGCATATTATCGCTGCCCCTGGCTCGGGTAAAACCATTCTGGGACTGGAAGTTATGTTGCGTCTAGGTCAACCCACTTTAATTTTAGCTCCAACCCTGGCGATAAGAGAACAATGGGTGGACCGATTTATGGAGATGTTTTGTCCCGATAGCGGCTTGCCTTTTGAGATATCTAGAGATGTCCGGCAACCGGCTGTTTTAACGGTCCTGACCTACCAATCGTTGCACGCTCTTTACTCCCGCCGGGATTCGGATGAGGAGCCTGAGGCCGAAGAGGTCTTAACCCTTGCCGTAAAAGACCAGGAGGGCGATCGTCCCGCTGTCGAGCGGCCCTGGGAGGATTTTTGTCAGCGGATCAGAAAACTGGGGATAAACACGATCATTATCGATGAGGCTCACCATTTAAGAAACAAGTGGTGGCAAAGCCTCACGGCGTTAAAGCGGGCGTTAGACGAACCCAAATGTATTTCTTTGACCGCGACGCCCCCGATTGACACCCGATATGAAGAATGGCAGCGTTATAAGACATTGTGCGGACCTGTTGACTCAGAAATTTCTGTGCCGGAGCTTGTGCGCGAAAAGAACCTGTGCCCGCATCAAGATTTTTTGTATTTTTCTCTTCCTCGGCCGTCTGAGAGGGATGCGATTTTAAATTCCCGCCGGGAAATAGAGCAATATGTCGATTTTCTAACGACTCATCGTAACTTTATCAGTGTGATTGAATCGCATCCGCTCCTGTGCCATCCGCGTAAAAATATCGAATTGATTTTAAATGACCCGGCTTTTTTCTCTTCTCTGATTGTTTTTATGTCCTGCGCCCGCCCACAGAGTTACTCTGTCTTACTGAAGATTCTTACCGGATCTGCCCATTCGAAAATACCGCCCATAACATTAGAGTGGATGGAGATTTTATTGTCCGGTTGTTTCTTCACGTATAAAAATGATTGGGGGTATGCTGTGTCGGCATTTCAAGAGGTCGAACATGACCTGAGACGTATGGGCGTAATAGAAGGCCGGAAAGTTTTATTGAAGCAGACAAAAGACATGGAGCGGTTGGTCTCGCAAAGTTTGTCGAAGTTAGATAGTATCGCGAACATTGTTGAGCTTGAACAGGAATCCCTTGGGGCAGCGTTACGGCTGGTCATTTTAACGGATTATATACGAAAGGATGATCTGCCTGACGGGAAGGATGACGTGCAACCTGTTCATAGAATGGGTGTGGTCCCTGTATTTGAGACGTTAAGACGGCGCGGGTTCAAGGACATTCATCTGGGAATCTTAAGCGGAAGTCTGGTGATTGTTCCGACCAAGATAACCGCGGACGTGAAGACAATTTGCCGGGAAGAACACATGGACGAGACCCGGATCAAAATAACAGCGTGTCATCACGATGACCAGTATAGTTTCTTTGAGCTCGGCCCGGGGAAAACACAGCGAATTGTAAAGGTCATGACACAACTGTTCGTCCAGGGAAAAATAACAGTTTTGATCGGGACCAAATCATTGCTTGGAGAAGGCTGGGATGCGCCTTGTGTGAACACGCTGATCCTGGCCAGCTTTGTGGGGTCGTTTACTTTATCGAACCAGATGCGTGGGCGCGCTATCCGTTGCTTACCGGATCATCCCGATAAGACCGCTAACATCTGGCATCTGGTATGCGTCGAGGAGGAGCCTGCTGTCGTTCAAAACGACTGGCTTCTTATGAAACGAAGATTTCAATCCTTTGTGGGGGTTGGTTATAATGAACCCGTTATTGAGAGCGGGATGCAGCGGTTTGGTCTGAACGATGTTTTAATCACGGAGAAGGAGATTCAACAATGGAACACGGCCAACCGTCAAAGAGCGATAAACCGTTCAGAGATGCGGCAGCGTTGGGGTGAGGCGTTATTATCAGGAACGGACAACAGTTCTTTATTAGATTTTGTGAAGAGCCCATCGTATCGGCTTCCCAGAAACGTGACCTTAATGAATACCATTCTTGCCGTATTTTTGCAGGGTCTTTACCTCGGGGGGTATTTCACGACGGAAATGCTGAAGTCGTATAATCCGTTAGACGGGGCGGACTTTCACGCTGTGTGGAAATTTTTCGGGATCGCTTTTATATTCGGCTTTATTGTTATGCTGCCTTATTGTGTAAAATCGATTATCCTGTTTTGTAAACATTTACCCGTGTCTTCAAGTATCAATCAAATTGCCAAGATCGTGTTAAGAACTTTTAGCCATATGCGATTGATAAAGACTCCCTTGACGGAGGTGACAATGGTCAGCGAAGTAGACCGGAATGGGTTTATTAAATGTGCTTTGACAGGAGCCACAACATACGAGCAATCATTGTTTCTTGATGCTATCGAAGAGATTTTTAATCCGGTTGACAACCCGCGTTATTTTATTGAGTGCGCGACGTCTTTGTTATGGTTGAAACGAAAAGATTTTTTCGCTGTCCCGAACATGATCAGTGGTAATAAACAACAATCGGAATACTTTGTCAAAGAATGGAATAAACATGTTGGTAAGTGTGTTTTGATCTATACCCGCAATCTGGAGGGCAGGCAAAAGTTATTACATGCCCGATCACGTTCGTTGTCCGCCGCGTTTATCGCGAAGTGTGAACGTCGCAGAGAATGGCGTTAGAATTCTGATGATGTTAATTTTTTTCTGATGAAGCGGCTCTTTTTTCAAACACATAGTAAGCAATACCGCCGATCGAAAATAATTTTGCAGAGAAGATAATGATGGCCAGCCAAATGATCTTGTCGTATTTACCTGAATGGACATCAAAAACATTATTAAAGGAACCAGATTTTCTTCTCAGGCAATCAAAGAACATCAGCGCGGTGAATACCATCAAAACAAAGAGGACGAGTCCGATCAATCCGGACGACAGGGAATAAATGACATTAAAGAATGTATTCATATCGTGTGCTCCTTTCTAAAGACTTTTTTATGCCACATTTATTTTGGGGCTTATTTTATCATGATTGTATTTGAAAAGTGGTAAATAGTTGCTGAAAATTTATTTTCTTGAAAATTTAGATATTTTCATTATTATATGTATCGTTTGATGAACATTGAATAAACGCCATCGGGCCGTAAAACCAACCAGTATCAATAAGGAGTATAGAGCGATATGACCGAAGAAAGTAAGACGATTCAACAATTTGAATATAAGGCTGAGATGAAGCAGTTATTGAACCTCATCGTGCACTCTTTGTATACACATAAAGAGATTTTTTTGCGGGAGTTAATTTCTAATGCTTCAGACGCATTAAATAAAATACGTTATCGATTGTTGACCGATAAAGACGTCCTTGACGCAGAGGCGGAATTGGCCATAACCATCACGATCGATGAAAAGGCGCAGACATTTTCTATTTCGGATACAGGAACAGGGATGACGCAGGATGAGTTGATCAATAATATTGGAACAGTCGCGCGCTCCGGAACGTTAGATTTTCTTGATAAAGTTAAAGAAGGTAAAGACACTGTGTCCGAGCATTTGATCGGGCAATTTGGAGTCGGCTTTTATTCGGTCTTTATGGTGGCGGATGAAGTGACCATTGAAACCCGTCATGCGGACCGGGATTCAAAAGGTTATCGATGGACGTCAAAAGGTGAAGGAAATTTTTCCGTCGAAGAGATCGCTTTAGATCATAGAGGGACCACAATTTCTTTTAAGCTTAAAGATGAAGCAAAAGAGTTTTGCCATGAGTATACCATCAAATCAACCATCCAGAAATATTCAAATTTCGCTGATTTTCCGATAAATCTAGGGACAGAACGAGTCAACACCGTGGAGGCATTGTGGCGTAAAAACAGCCAGGATATTAAGGATGACGAGTTAAATGAATTCTATAAGTTTATTTCGAATGATTTTGACAACCCTCTGGGGCATCTGCAGCTAAATATCGAAGGGACTGGAGCAAACTTTAGGGCGTTGCTTTTTGTTCCTAAAACCGCGCCGGTCGATCTTTTGCGTATGCAACAGGAAAAATCTATCCATCTTTACACAAATAAAGTTTTAATCATGGATGATTGCAAAGACCTTCTGCCGGAGTATTTGCGGTTCGTTAAAGGTGTCGTTGATACCTCTGATTTACCATTAAATGTTTCCCGTGAAGTTGTTCAATCAAGTCCAGTCATGGATAAAATTCGCAGCATATTGACGAGTAAAATTCTTAATCTCTTGAAAAGTTGGGTGAATAAAGATAAAGAAAAATATATGACTTTTTACAAAAGTTTCGGACCCTTATTTAAGACCGGCGTGAACTCAGACTACAACAATCGGGACAAAGTTATTGAACTCTTACGCTTTGAAACATCTCTCAGACCAGGTGGAGAATTGATTTCATTGAAAGAATACATTGCCGGAATGAAAGATAAGCAGGAAGCGATATATTACTTGTCCGGTGACAATCGCGGCGTATTGGAGAGCAACCCCAATTTAGAGTACTTTAAAAAGAATGAGATTGACGTTTTGTTGTTGAGTGACCCTGTTGATGTTTTTGTCGTTCCCACCATTACCGAATATGATAAGAAGCCGTTAAAATCTATTGATAAAGAAGACATTGACTTGCTTCCGGAAGACAAAGTTGAAAAACCCGAGGATAACTTATCCAATGAATTGATCGCTCTTTTTAAAGACACCCTTAATGATAAAGTTGGCAATGTTATCGTTTCCAAACGCCTGGTCGACTCACCGGTGACCCTGGTGGCCAGTAAAGACGGGATGGATCCTCAGATGGAAAAGATGATGAAATTTATGCAACGGGACGCTCAGTTTCCTGTAACGAAAAAGATCATGGAGGTCAATACGTCTCATCCGTTGATTCAGAACCTGTCACGGAAATACATTGCCGACAGCACCGATCCGATGTTAGCCAGGTGTATTGAATTGTTATATGAAGGCGCGATGTATATCGACGGCAACCTGCCTGCTTCGGCCGATTTTATAAAGTCCATGTTTGATATTATGAAAGAAGCAACAAATTAAAGTGCTCCGGTAAAGTTCATAAGCGTGGTTTGTTATCCCTTTATCAGTGACTTTGTTTCGGCGGTGGACAATTTTCCACCGCCGGGTGTTATTTCAAATAGACGCGAAACAGGGGCACATAATGAATATCCTGCCGTAAACACCCGTTATGCCACTTTTCAGGTATTAGGAATCAATTCCAGTTTAATGATGACACCACCATCGAGGTTGATTGTGATCAAAACGCCATTTTCCCGCCTTGAGACTGAGCCGGAGACGAGTTCAGGATTTTTATCTTTATCAATGCCGAGCACATTTAAGATAGCGTTAATGGCACTTGTGACTAATCCGTCAGGGATACTTTGTTCACCGTTTTTTAGATGCAGGACAATTGTCCCGTCGGAATCATTTGAAGTGACTTCGATACTTTCACACAAATTCATTAATTCGGAGACATGTTCGAGTTCTTTTTTAGCAATATTGACGATACGTTTTTGCTCAAAAATCATTTTGATGATGGATGTCAATTCACTGTTATTCCAGGGTTTTGAAATAAAACGGAAAATTTCACCTTCATTGATTGCCTGGACCAAACTGTCAAAGTCACTATAGCCGGACAACATGATGCGGATGACGTGGGGATATTTTTCTTTGACTTGTTTCAACAGCTTTGAGCCCGTCATTTCCGGCATGCGTTGGTCAGAGATAATTAAATCGAAGTTATCCTTTTCCATGATTTCCAGTGCTTCAGGTCCGCTGTTCGCGGTTGTGATATCGTAGGGCTCACTTCGAAAAGCACGTTGTAAACATCTCAAGATGTTTACTTCATCATCAACACATAGAATTTTGGGTCTGTGATCCATGGGGCCTCCGATTTTCTCAACCCGGAAAACGCAATTGGAATCGTAACGAGAAGGCAGTCGTTATTGCAAGTGCGAGGCATTGCGAGGGTTATTTCGTTCACCGTATCTCGATACGCTTCACGAAATAACCCTGAGCATAACGTGGCAATTGCGACGAGTTTCGCCTTCGTAGGTGATCCCAATCGCGTTTTCCGGGTTCAACAGGGTCAAAAATTATTTATATTATTTATAGCTTTATTCACCTGTTATGTCAATTTATAAAAAAGATAATCTTGACGCATGCTGCCGTTTCAGGGGAACAGGTCAAATTGATATCAAAGCTTTACAATGCATTTTATATTCATTACTATAGAAAAAAGTATTGATTGTGGTATATACAAATTTATTCCCTTTAAACAAAAGAAAGGAATGTGTCATGAATCAAATTCTCCAGGCTTCTTTTTTGAATAACACGGTATCGGAGTATGTCATCGCGGTCTTTTTGTTTTTGGTTGGCTGCCTGGTTATTAAGGTGGTCCAACACATTATTCTTAACCGGTTGACAAAATGGGCTGAGAAGACGAAAACATCCATAGATGATTTTGTCGTTAACCTTGTTCAACGGATCGCTCTGCCCCTGCTTTATATTGGTTTGCTGTATGTTTGTTTAAATACGTTGAACCTTCACGATCAAATAAGAAAGATTTTAGATGTTTCTGGCACGGCTGTATTGACGTTATTTGTCGCTCGATTCATTACGATATTAATAGATTACAGTTTTAGCGTTTATTGCCGTCGCCGGAAAGATGGTGAGGCGGTGCGTCAAAGTCTGCAGGGGATTTTAAGAACAGTCAAGTTTGTTGTCTGGGGCGGCGCCGCTGTTTTCTTTCTGGATAACTCAGGGTTCAAAATTTCAGCGGTTATCGCTGGTCTGGGAATTGGTGGTGTGGCCGTGGCCCTGGCCGCCCAGGCGGTGTTGGGTGACCTTTTCAGCTATTTCGCCATTTTATTTGACCGGCCCTTTGAGATTGGTGATTTTATTATTATCGGAGATTATATGGGTGTTGTTGAGCATATCGGGATTAAAACGACGCGTATCAGCAGTCTGGGCGGAGAACAATTGATTTTTTCAAATAGTGATTTGACCGGTTCGCGCGTTCGGAATTATAAAAGGATGAAACACCGCCGGGTTGTTTTTAAGCTTGGCGTAACATATGATACTCCATTAGAAAGGATGAAGGCGATCCCTGAGATATTGAAAGATACGATCAACGGGATTGAGAAAACACGTTTTGACCGCGCGCATTTTTTTTCCTATGGTGATTTCAGTTTGATTTACGAAATCGTTTATTACGTTCTGGGGGCGGATTACAACCTGTATATGGACATACAGCAGGATATCAATTTTCAGATTAGAGAAGTGTTCCAAAAGAAAGGGATTGAGTTCGCGTTTCCAACCCAAACATTACATCTTGAGGGGCAACTGCAAAGGACGGCAGTAAAAAAGAGTCAATCCTGACCTGTGAATGGGGGCGTTAAGATTTGATGGGCGATGAATATTCCGGATGATTGATTTGACAGACATGAATCAGATCATGGGGTGTCTGCAATAAATAATCAGGGTTATATTTTTTTAAAGATGATCCGGAATTAAAACCCCAGGAAACAGCCGCAACGTGGACACCCGCTTTTTGCGCTGCCTGGACATCTCTGATTTCATCTCCAACATAAAGAATTTCAGAGGCATCGTAGTTATTTGTTTTCATGAAGCGTTTTAATCCCTTATTTTTTTTCCAGATCTTTGCAGACGTGTAAATGAAGTTGAATATATCCAGATCATGACGGTTTAGAAATTCCATAACATTCTTTTTAGAATTTGATGAGAAGATCCCGATCTCATAGCCTTCAGATTTGATCTTGAGCAAAATTTCTTTTAATCCCTGTATTGGCTCCATGTCGTTGATCACTTTATTCATTTCTTTTTTCCCTTTGGACACAATCAAAGGGATCAGGAGGGCGGGTACTTTTAGATACCGGATGATGTCTTTTGAATTTGAATCTTTTAAGAATGGAATATCTTCGGGTTCAATTTTTTTGAATCTAAAAGTTCGTGATAAATGGTTCCAGATAACAACCGTTTGCTCGAATGTATCGGCGATGGTGCCATCAAAGTCAAATAAGAACACTGTATAGGGCATATGGGATAGCTTTCGTGTAATACCAAATCCATTAATAAATTGCTCTATCTTAATTCTGATATTCTCGCTAAATCGTCGAGAAAAGCAGAATTGGTTTTGGTCATTATTTGATGGAATTGGTATAATTGGTTTTTTGATTAATTTTGCTTTATTATAACTGTTTTTTTTTAAAAGGAAAGCAGGAAACGATTTCTTTATATTACGGTGGAATGATGTAAGTCCCGGAATACTTATATTGTTGCCCGTGTTTTTTAATCCATACACTCAATGATTAGAAACTCAATACGCAATGTCTGATAAAACATACAAGACAATTCTCGGAGAACGGGTTAAGCGTTTTATCGTGTTATTGCTTCTCTGTCTTGGAGTAGCAATCCGTATTTGTAATTACTTGAAAGACCAATCGTTCTGGTTGGATGAGTCCTATGTCGCGTTTCAAATTGTCAACCGGTCTTGGTCGCATATTTTGCGCTTTATTCCTATTCTTCCGGATCAACCGCAATCACCGCTTTTTTTCATTTGTATCAACAAGGTCAATGTGGCGTTGTTTGGCAATCACGAAATGGCCCTGCGGTTATTTCCACTAACAGCGGGGGTGCTCTCTTTAATCCTTTTTTACTTCTATACAAAAAAACATTTTTCTCGATTTGTTCAAATGATAGCGATGATGTATATGTCTTTTTCCGGGTATTTGATTTATTATTCAGTCGAATTGAAACCCTATTCAAGTGATGTTCTAGCGACCCTGCTTTTACTCTGGGTCTTTGATTTGATGCGGCGGAACAATTACAACAAGCGGTACCATCTTTTGTTCGGCATGACTGCCCTTGTTAGTCTATGGCTGTCCAATGCGACATTGTTTGTTTATCCTCCATTGGCGCTGGTTGTTTTTGTTATTCTTATTAAGCGATTTAATAAAAGAGAAATGATTGTTTGTCTCGCGGTCAATTTGGCCTGGGTTAAAAACTTTTTCATGCTTCATGAGAAAGTTCTTCAGAATATGGTTACGAATGATTATATCCTCGATATGTATCGGGGCTTTCACGCGTTTCCATCATCGTATGATTGGGGTGAGGTGTCCGCGTGGTTTCTGAAGTCGACATTGAACATGCTTGGAGACCCTGTCGGTTTTGGTCATCCTGTATTGGCGGCGTCTTTGTTTGTGCTGGGCTGTTATTTGCTGTTCCGGCAAGATAAAACATTGCTGTATGTCTTTATCTCGCCTATCGTCTTATTAATCATTATGGCGATAGCTCAAAAATATCCCTATTGGCGGCGTTTAATCTTATTTATTTCTCCGGTCGTTTATATGATCATTTCAGTTGGCCTTGGTCATTTTTTCTCCAGGAAAAATAAGATTTATTCTGTTATCGGGCTTATTTTATTTTTTCTTATAAGTGGTCATTTTTTCGCTCTCTTTTGGCAGAAAGCCGTCCAGACAAGAATAAAGACGGAAAATCGTCAGAGTCTGGTACATTTGAAGAATCATATCCAGCCCGAAGATGTTATTTTATTGAATCAATCCGCGCAGTACCCGTTCATGTATTATCTCAATAGTCTGGATATTGTCAGTCAAATACAGCAGGTTCATGAGCCTAATCCCCATGGCGCGTTTTATCTGAATAATATTATTCGCATGAATGATCATTTGAGTTCCCGAAAGGGGCAAACCTTTATGTGGGGGCGCCATGAATATTATATTTTTGGATATGATGGTTACTTAAAGAAAGCAATCCATCGTAGTGAGGATGAGGAATTGTACCAATTTAATAGAAACTCAATCCGTTTTTTTAAAGGACGTCGCGTCTGGCTGTATTTATCGCATTACCGCCCGGACGTTAAAGATTTCCTGTTAAGCATATTTAATGCCAACGCGAAATGTGTGCAATCTTATGACGGGGAGGAGGCAGCCGTTTTTCTGTATTCATTTGAATCCGCAGGGGATGAAGAGACATGAGTTGCCCGTTTAACTAAATTAAAATGAGAGGCGAGGATGTTTAATCAAAGGAACCTGTGTGCTTTGTTGACCAGTCTGTTATGCTTTTTTAATGGAGTGAATTCCTCTGAGCTCTGTTCCGAGGAGATTCACTGAAATTGGACTTATCTGAATGATAGCAAAAACTATTAATCCGTTTATATGATTTCTACCCGGAAACAAGAAGGCTGCCTTTTGAGGTTAAGGTTTAATTTTGAACCGTACCAATGGTTTACGATTTGCATTCTTCTTGTTATAACATTCGCGAGTTTTTTTTCGTTTATACTGGGCCAACCTGTCGGCCGGCATCTGACGACGATTTTAGGTTTACTCGTTTTGTACCTTTTTTTAACGTATGTGTTCGATCGGCTGAAAAGTCCAAAAATTTCTTTGTTTTTTCAATCCTTGCTGACAATTAATATCTTACTGAGCTTGTACTGCGTACTGGCTTTCCTCGCGTTTGATGTGATCCCGTTTAATGGGGATATTATCTTAGACGACCTCGACCGTTTGATTTTTTTAGGGGCATCGCCGGTCTTATTTGCCGAAAGGTTTGTTTCTCCCGCCACGCTTCAAATTTTTAGTTTTTTTTATGCTGTTTTTATTCCGTATTTATATTTTTCAATATTTATTTCTTCTTTAGGGCGCCCCGCGGCAGAGAGAAAGATATTTATTACGGCGTTCGCGATGACTTATAGTATCAGTTTTTTAGGTTATCTGTTTGTCCCCGCTCGGGGTCCTATTGTTCTTTATGACAGCCTGTTTACCGCGCCTCTTGTCAATGGCGGGTTTTTTCATCAAATGATTATAGACGCTATTGATCGCTGTGGGGGGCCACATGGCGCGTTTCCAAGTTTGCATGTGGGCGCCTCCTGGTTTATCTGTTACTTTGATTTGAAATTTAACCGTTTGCGTGGGTTACTGTATCTTCCTATCGTTTTATTTATATCAATAGCGACAGTTCTTTTGCGTTATCATTATTTCGTTGACTTAATCGCCGGTTTTGTCATCGCGACTGTGGCCGTGAATACGGCGTTAAAGATCAATCCAAACATGTCAGATCAGCACTCGGGAGTCGGGTCCGTATTTCACTCGCGGGATTTCCTCCCGCAGTTCTGGAGGTTTATTCTGAAGATTTTTTATAAAGACATCCAGGTCTTTGGTCATACCCCTCTCAAGCAAGACACCCCTTTTCTGGTGGTTTCCAATCATGTCAATGCCCTTATTGATCCGTTTGTTATTTCCGCGGGATTGGACCGCCCGTTAAAATTCACGGCCAAAGCCACATTGCTGAAAAATCCTTATTTGAAATTTATTATTCGTTTTTTAGGCGCGATTACGTTTCATCGCCCTCAAGATGATAAGGCGTTTGAAAGCCGCCGTAAAAATATTGAAGCCATTGAAGAATGCGCGCGTGTCATGGAGTCCGGAAATGATCTCTGCATATTCCCGGAAGGCAGAAGCCATAATGATCCCGGGATGATTCCCTTCATGCCCGGGGCCGCCCATATCGCGCTGACATATTGTAAGAAATATGCCCAGGGGCCAGCGTTAAAAATACTGCCGGTGGGGTTGTTTTATGAGAAGAAATATCAATTTCGCTCCCGCGTTGTTGTTAATATTGGAACGCCCATTGATGTCTTTGAATGGAAAGGACAGAACCCGCGTTCACGGTCGAGTGATTTGACACAGGTTATCGAAGAGGCTGTTAAAGCGCTGACCGTCAATTTTGAACGGACGCGTGACCTGGTCCTTGTTTCCTGGGCGGCAGATTTGTATCAGGGGCATCAAATGCAGCCATTGCCCCTGGGTTATCACGATCCGATAAGGGATGAGTATTTAACGGTGGTCCAGACCTTCGCGCGCAATTTTTATGAGAAAAAGGATTTACCTGAAGTCCGGGTTCTTGAGCAAAAGGTTTATCACTTACGCAAACAAATGAATCGATTAGGGATCAGTCTGCATGAATTGTATTTGCCTTTACATTGGGGTAAGGCGGCCTTTTTTATTTTTCGGGAGTGTGAGCTGTTATTTTTCGGCCTGCCGCTGTTTATGATTGGATACTGTTTGCATTATCCCGCCTTATACGCGTTGAGAATGATAGCGAATATTTTATCGACAGAACGGGACCATTGGGCGACGAATTATGTCATTACAGGGTTTGGTATATTTTTTGTCTATTACGTGGTGATCGCTGTGCTTTTAATGATGATAAGTCCATGGTATATTCTGATGATATTTGTTTTTATGTTCTGCGGTTATTTTACCGTTCTTTATTCCGGCCGGGCCGTTGTATCATTAAAAAGAGTACGCACGTTTTGTGTTTTTACGCGTCAGGAAAAGTTGCGGCAATCGTTCATGGACGAGGCGGACCACATTTATCAATCAATCATTCAGATAAGGGACCGCTGAGACGGTCACACGCGCTTACGGATAGGATTCAGCCGTGGAATTTTTTATCCCTTATCGGTGTACAGGACAACAAGGAGTGTTTATGATTTTTAGCCGTTTATCAGACCCGGGGAGCATTCAGGAAGACGGGGGAAAAGGGTATAACTTAAAGAAGCTGACTCAAAATGGATTGAATGTTCCTGACGCGATCATTCTTCAATCGTTATATTACCTGAAAAATTATGACGCGCCCCTGCCGTTTAATTTTGATGATGAAGAAACCCTTAAGCGTCAATGTCGCCGGCACGCTCAGACCGTCCGGCAAACCGGTCTAACCAAACTGTGCGTGGATGAGATGATGGCCTTTATCGGGTCTTTTGATGAATCCGCGCGTTTTGCTGTGCGGTCTTCATCAACGTTTGAAGATTTATCCGGAGCCGCGTTTGCCGGACAACATGAGACATTTTTAAACGTTCCGGTATTTCAAGTCGAAACGAAAATTAAGGACTGCCTGGCGTCGTTATGGAATTATCACGCGGTTTTATACCGCCGGCATCAAGGGTTCGCTCAAGAGCAGGCCTCCATGGCGGTGGTCATCCAATTGATGGTCCCGGGTGATAAGGCTGGAGTGGCTTTCTCGGTCGATCCTGTATCCGGGAAGATGGAACATGTTCTCATCGAAGCGAATTATGGGATTGGTGAATCTGTGGTCGGGGGAGAGGCCATCACCGATTCCTGGGTTGTTGACATGGCGCGTCAGACGATCGTGGAGCGCAGGGTCAAAGAAAAGGACTACATGTTGAAAGCCGTTGACGTCGGTCTACAGAGATGTGAGTTGAAAGGCCGGCAACGCGAAGCGCCCTGTTTAAATGATGAAGAAATTTTTGAGGTTGCCCGGCAGGCCGGACAGCTCATGCGTTTATATGCCATGCCGCAGGATATCGAGTGGGTTTTTAAGGACACAGAGCTGTTTTTGCTGCAAAGCCGGCCGCAAACAACGATTCCTTGCCGGCTGACCCGCGACGAATCAGCCGAACGGTTCCCTGAGCCGTTGACACCATTAACCTGGTCTTATGTTGAAGACGCTTTTAATTGCTCGTTGGAGCATTCGTTAACATTGATGGATATTCACCTTCCAACCCGGCCCTGGTTTTGTCTGAAAAATCATTATGTTTACGGGAATCAGAATGCCGTTCAATTAATGGCGTTGTATCGCCCTTTTTACGCGAAAAATTTTGATGAATTGACGCGGGAAATCCCGATGATCAGGGAAAAGTATCAATGGGTTCAAAGTCTTCCGCAGGATTGGATGCGCGACCTGGATCAGTATTTGTTAAGAATAGGAGAATTACGCGCCACACAATTTGACGCGTTTGATTGCGCGCGGTATCAGAAATATTTTCAGGATATCTTTCAGCTCGCGAAAGATTATTTTAAACCGAACATCGCGATCTCAATGACGCAGGCCATATTAACGCAAACATTGGCCGGTCTGATCCAAATGGTGACCGGGGACGCTTTTGAAGCGCATGATTTATTAAAAAAGATTATTGCCGTGTCGGAAACGAAAACAGGTCAGATTAATAAAGAAGTCTTCCGCCTGGCACAAATCGTTAAGGGTGATTCCGCGTTGGCCTCGCTATTAAAGAACCGCGACCAGAAGAATATGATGGCGGACCTGAAGGCGTTTCCGGGCTTCCTGAAAGAATTTAATGATTTTATAGCGCGTTATGGCCATCGTGAAATTAGTTTTGATTATTATCAACCGACATGGAGCGAGGTCCCGGAAGTTGTCCTGGATTTGATATTGCTGACAGCGACATCAAAAAAACTTTTGAGACCGGTGGACCAGGAACGGGAAATAAAGAGGGATCAGCTCAAGGCGAGTCAACATTTATATGAGCAGGTCCCGGAAAGCCTGCATTTTTTCCTGCACGAGGTCATCCGCTTAACCATTAATTTTACATTCCTGGATGACCTGGAACACTTTCAGACAACACGGATTAATCAGCTTGCCCGCCGCGCGATCAAGGCTTTTGGCCGGGCTGTTCAAGCCCGCACAGAGATGGAAGACCCTCTTGATTTGTTTTTCCTGGAGCGCGGTGAATTCGAGTCGATTGAATCATTCGGCCTGTCATCCGATTTACTGCGAAAGATGGCCGTGAGAAAACAGGCATTTCTCGACGCGCAAAAAACAGAACCGGTCTGGTCTTTCGACCAGACCAAACCCGCCGTTCAGGCTCAAGAAGGTGTTCTTATCGGCGTTCCGGGCAGTCCGGGAGAGTGTGAAGGTGACGTGTATCTGGTGCGTGGCCCGCGGGACTTTATAGGAATGCCCGACGGCGCTATTTTGGTCGCCAGGACGACGAATCCGGCCTGGACGCCGTTATTTTATAAAGCCGCCGGCATTGTCACTGAATCGGGGGGGCCGTTATCGCATGGCGCGGTTACGGCTCGAGAGTTAGGTTTGCCCGCTGTCATGGCTGTCAGGGATTGCTTCAAACATTTATCAAACGGGCAGACCGTAAAGATCAACGGACGGGAAGGGGTCGTTTATCTTGAGGGTTATGCTGATATTAACCATAGAGATGATCTTAAGAATGGACCGTCTTGATGACAGGACCGGAATGAATTGAATAACCGTAAAGGTGTTTCATGCGATATTTTGCTCATAGTCTGGAAGGTCAACCTGTAGAAAAGTGGCAGTCGCTGGATGAACATTTAAAAAATGTTTCTCAAAAAGCAGGAGAATTCGCGAAGCCGTCTGGCGGGGAAGAGAAGTAATGCCGGAGTAGGCATGGGTTTTGTCTTTCCTTTTTTTTATTTTAGAAGGCGATCATTTTTAAATATTTTTTTGTGGACTGTTCTTGAAAACACGAAGGAGGGTTATTGAGATGAAGAAGTATTCTATACAAATGGAGATATCAGGCAATACAGCCATGTGGACTCGTCCAGATACAGGTGACTGTCCAGTCAGTTATCCGGCTCCTACATTTTCAGCGGCGAAGGGGATATTTGAATCTGTTTTATGGGGACCTGCGGTGCAAATAGAGCCTACTAAGGTTGAAATTTGTATGCCTTTACAGTATCACAATTATCAAACCAATTATGGGGGACCCTTACGAAAAGGAGGTGTTGTCAAAAGTGGGGGAGGTTTTCAGTTATTAGCAACACCGCTTATTGATGTTTGTTATCGTCTCTATGCTACGGTTGCCCCAGTTGTTCGGCAATCAAATATTAAGATTTCAGAATCCGCTAGATGTTGGGATGGAAGAACTACGTCGCCGGGGCATGCTTATCAAGCTATTTTTAATCGTCGTCTTAAACGGGGGCAATGTTTTTCTATTCCATTTTTAGGGTGGAAAGAATTTGGATCAAGTTATTGGGGGCCTTTTAGAGAAAAGACGGCTGTGCAGAAAAATATTAGTACGGTAATACCGTCTATGCTGAGAGAAGTTTTTTCAAATGGGTACGCGTCTGACGTTAATTTTTCTTTTGATCAAAATGTTTCTATTAAAAATGGAATATTGATTTTTCCTTGTAAGGAGGTTGCTCATGCTGAATGAATTGTGTCAGTTGGCTGATATTTTGGATGAAATGAATATTCAGCCGAAGGAATGGCATGCCCAATTAAAACTTTTACCGAAAGTTTCTGTTAAGAAGCCATGTTATAAAATTTGTATTACTAAGGATGGAACTATTAATTCTGTAGAACTTTTAAATAAAGAGTTGGTTTCTATCTTACGTAAATGGGAACCAGATAATGGTAGTTCCTTTCCGGGATTCAATATAAAGCCGTTTTATCAAATAACAGGTGCTGATGAAAAAAAACGGTTAAAATTATGGCGTGATGGTAAAGAGGATATTGATGTTTTGCAACTGAGAAAATGGTGCACAATAAAATCGAGCAACTGGGATGAAAAAATTGAAAACAAGCTTATCAAATGTCTTAGGATTGTTCCTGAAAAATTGGGTGTGTTGTTTGGTTCTGACGATTCCCAAATGGCTGTGACGATACGTAAGCTATTGAATCGGGTATCAAGATTTCCGCAGGCAAATGATGATGGCAATAGTTGTGACAATCCTTTTCCGAAAGGATTTAAAGAAGTTCTAGAAGATTATCTTTGGCAGGCGATTACAGAGGGGGATCAGGCAAAAATATTGTTGTCAGTATTGATTAATGAAGGCGATGATGGAAAGAAATCAAAAAATGATGGAGTATCTGTTTTTCTTGATATATCTGATTGGAAAGAGTTTCCTGTTGCTCATTTAAAAAGTGTTGAATTGATGAATGATGTACTAATAAATCAACCAGTACAATCAACAGACTTGTGTGATGTAATTGATGCTTATGGGGTAACATCTCCGGAAAATGAGAATAAGTTTCCTAGTGTGAAATTGCCGATCATTGCAGATGTGAAACTTCGTGCGATGAATAGTGAATCTCCTTGTCAGTTTCGTTATGGAAAGATTGATGCTGTATCATTTCCCGTTGGGAGTAAAAGTCGAAAAAAGGCTAAAGGTGCATTGGAATGGCTTGGTGCAGAATCACGCGAAGGTGAAACTTGGGGACGTGCGGACGCAAAAGAATTAATTTTTGCGTATCCTGAGCAATTACCCGATGTTCCCCTTAAACTTGCGGCATGTTTTGGTGCTCAAAAGAGAGATGATGTAGGAGCCAGGTTTGCTAATGTTGCAAAAGATGTTATTGATGGGCTTAAAGGTGCAGCAACTGATCTTCGAGGTATTGAGATTAGAGTTTTCTCTCTTAAGAAAATGGATAAAGCGCGAACTAAAATAGTTTTTCATCGAAATTACACGGCTCAACGACTTGTTGATGCGGCTAAAGAATGGGAAGTTGGTTGTTTGAATATTCCAGATATTAATATTCGCTCATGGGGTGATCAAAAAGGTCAATGGGAGTTTGTAGCGTTGCGAGTGCCGTTTCCTTTACAGATTGCACAATGTCTTAATCGTATTTGGAAACAGGATGGAACAACTGAATGTGAAACACCTCTTGTTGTTCGTTCTGAAGGGATAAACCTGATGTTGGATGAGCAATCAGAGCGGTTTGTTTTACATCTTTTTTCAATCTGCTTGCAAAATGGAAAGGGGTTGTTTTTGTCTCTTGGTGATGCTTTGCATAGGGGGAAAATTATTTCATTTAAAAAAGGATATGATCATCAAAAATTATTAATGCCGTCTATTTTAGGATTGCTACTTTACAAGCTTGGTATTAGAAAGGAGAATTATATGAATAATGTGCCATTTTTAGTTGGTCGAATGCTTAAACTGGCCGATGAACTTCACGCCCTTTATTGTAAAGAGGTACGTGATGATTTGCCGTCACAATTAATTGGTAATAGCATGATGACGGCGGCTCTTGAGAGTCCCGTGCAAGCTCTTGCTCAATTGGCATTGCGTCTTAAGCCGTATTACGGATGGGCTCAAACATTTCAGAGAAAAGAGAATGGAAGGCTTAGTGGTTATTTTATAAATCTTTATGGTGAAGTAGCCGCAGAGTTATCGAAGCATGAACTTCCTTTACGATTCAATGACGCAGAACGAGCTCAACTACTTCTGGGATACCTTGCATCAAACCCAAAGAAGAGTTCAAATTAAGACGAAATTACTTTATCCGGGAAAACAAATTAAAAGGAGATGATAACAATGAGTACAGAAATAAAACGTGTAACAGGTCTTTTGATAATAGAAGCAGTTAATTCAAATCCGAACGGTGACCCGGATCGTGAAAGTGATCCTCGCCAACGTCCTAATGGATTGGGGGAGATTTCACCTGTTTCCTTTAAGCGAAAGTTGAGAGATCTTATGGAAGATACTGATGGCCCTGTATTTAATAATGTTTGTTCAAGCTTAAATTTGGAACCTGATAACTTTCGGATTCTTGAATCGCGGGGGCGTGATCGAAACGTCATTAAAAAGGAAATGGGGGAAAAGATAGAGGATTTTGATCAAGCTGAATTTTTAAATAGCAAATTTGTTCAACAGTATTGGGATGCGCGTCTTTTCGGTAATACTTTTCTTGAATCGGGTGGTAATAAAGGATACATCAAGACAGGTGTTGCCCAATTTGTGATGGGGTTGTCCGTTGCCCCAATTCAAATAGTACGTCATACGAACACCAATAAATCAGGAGTTCAAGAAGGGAAGAGTCAAGGAATGGCGCCTCTTGCCTATCGTATCGTTGAACATGGTGTCTATTGTATGCCTTTTTATATTAATCCCAGCCACGCGCATAAATCCGGATGTACAACAAATGATATTGATTTACTTAAGGCGTTAATTCCGTACGCGTATGACCACACTCGTTCGGCTATTCGTCCAGATGTTCGTATTCGTCACGCGTGGTACATGGAACATAAAAACGCACTTGGAAGTTGTGCGGATTATGTGCTGATTGATGCGCTGATTCCAAGGCGTAAGGGAGATGATTCAATGGCATCATCATCATGGAATGATTATGACGTGCCGGACAATTTACCTGAAGAACTTAATAATAAACTTGAGAGCTGTGTGGATTTGATGGAGACGCTTTGATGTTTTTAGCGCATAGCGAAAAATCAGAGAAATGTATTCCTGTTCAGGGTTATGCTGATCATGTCAGTGGTACGGTATCAAGGGCATTTAATGCGGCTGAAGTAGCGGCTTCTTTTTCTGTTTTGGATGGAGACTTGCTTATTGATACTGTTCATCATGCAGCGGAATATCATGATCTTGGTAAGCTTGATGAAGAAAATCAAGCAGTTTTGTCAGGTAAGAAAAAAGTAAAGCGATTGCCAGTGCAGCATACTGATGCCGGAACGGCTCAGTTGCTTGTTGAAAATAAAGCATTGCCTGCGGCATTAGTTAAGTCCCACCATATTGGGCTTCCTGATTTTGTTGAAGAGAGCAATAAAGGGGACAACTTTTTTCGTGATGATTCAGTTCGTAAAAGAGTGGATGAAACTTTGATACAATTGGTTAAAGATCATAATCAGGCTGTTTCAGGTTTAGCTCCTAAGAAAAATTCAGATAATGAGTTAAAAGGAAATCCATCTCTTTTTTTTCGTATAGCACTTTCATGTTTGGTAGATGGTGATCATACCGATACAGCAGTTCATTATGGTGAATATCCAAAGGCAGAAAAGAATGTTCCCTTGAATTCTGCGGAACGGCTTGCTGCACTTGATCAATATATTGCCAAACTTGAGGATGGTGATGAGCGTTCGAAGTTTCGAGGGGAAATGTATGAGGCATGTCGTAATTCAATAGTTGAGAGTGATATTTCTTCTTGCGATAGTCCTGTGGGAACGGGGAAAACGACAGCAGTAATGGCTCATCTTTTAGTGCAAGCGGATAAGCGAAGTCTTCGCCGGATAATAGTTGTTCTTCCATTTATAAATATTATTACTCAATCCGTTAAAGTTTATCGAGACGCGCTTGTTTTACCCGGAGAGAATCCTGAAGATGTTGTAGCTGAGCTTCATCATCGTGCTGATTTTCAGGATGTAGAGAGCCGTCATTTGACGGCTCTTTGGAAGGCTCCGATCATCGTGACAACAGCTGTTGCTTTTTTCGAAACACTCGCTTCAAATAGTCCGGCTACCCTAAGACGATTACATAATTTTCCGGGTAGTGCTATTTTTGTTGATGAATCTCATGCCGCACTCCCTGTTAAATTATTACCTTTAGCTTGGCAGTGGATGAAATATTATGCAAAGGAGTGGAGTTGTTATTGGGTTCTTGCTTCTGGTTCACTTAATCGGTTTTGGCAAATACCTGAATTTGATCAGAATTTTCCGATAGTTCCAGAAATTGTACCGGATGTATTGAGAGAAAAACTTTTATCGTCTGAAAGGGAAAGAGTGCAGTATCGTTATCATAAAGAACACCTTGATTCAGATTCTTTGATTAATTTTGTTTCAGCGTTGCCCGGTCCACGTATTGTTATCTTGAATACAGTGCAAAGTGCCGCGGTAGCAGCATTGGCATATAAGAATAAATTTGGAAGAGAGTCGGTAGAGCATCTTTCAACTGCACTTTGTCCGAGTGATAGAGATAAAGTTTTAGATAGAATTAAACTACGTTTGGAAAATTTAGATGACAAGAATTGGACAGTTTTTGCTACGTCCTGCATTGAATCAGGGGTTGATTTTTCTTTTCGTTCAGGGGTTAGAGAAATGGGATCACTAGTGTCTCTTTTACAAATTTCTGGAAGGGTGAATCGACAAGGTTCCGTGAAAGATGAAGATGCTGAAGTTTGGACTATTTGTCTTTTGGAAGGATGTTTGTTTAAATTAAATCCAGGTTTAAAAGAATCAATACAAGTACTTAAAGAGTATTGTGAAGCACAAACACCAATTGTTCCGAGCCTTTGCACGGAAGCCCTTAAAAGAGAAGTTCGATTGGTTGGAAAATTTTCTAGTGCATTAAGTGAAAAAGAAAAACAAATGCGATTTCCTCAAGTAGAAAAAGAATTTCGAGTTATTTCAAATGATACACGCTTAGTTGTTGTTGATGACAATTTGGTTCAGCGCCTTGAAAAATATGAGAAAGTCGATTGGAGAGAAATTCAGAAAGGTTCCGTGCGGATATGGGGTTATCGATTGGAAGCACTTCGAATTCCTGAAATTATTACACGCACAGGTATTTATAAATGGAATCTTGAATATGATAATTTTATCGGTTATATGGCGGGTGTATTAAAAGTTGAATCTTTTGTTAATTTTATGGATGGGGCTAACATTGTATAGTCATGCGAAATTTTGATTCTCATATCGTATATAAAGATATTATTAATTGTGGCGAATTCGCCTTAATTAAAAAAAAATTGCTAAAATATTAAATATGATTAGCTGTTGAAAGGAAGTGTCATGGCAAAAATAGATGTTCAAGGAACAGAAATTACAATTTTATCCGCACACAAAGAAGATTACATGTCTTTAACAGATATGGTAAGAAATGTCGAAAACGGACTTGCGTTGATTGAAAAATGGCTTCGGAATAAGAATACGATTGAGTTTATTGGTATTTGGGAAGAGATCTATAATCCTAATTTTAATTCCCCCGAATTCGAGGGAATTAAAAATCAAGCAGGGTTAAACCGTTTTGTTCTTTCAGTAAAACAGTGGGTCGAAAAAACAAATTCTGTTGGAATCATCGCGAAAGCCGGAAGATATGGGGGGACATACGCTCATAAAGATATTGCTTTTGAATTTGCGTCATGGGTATCTCCACAATTCAAAATCTACCTGATCAAAGAGTTCCAGCGCCTTAAAGAAACGGAACAGAAACAACTTGGCTGGGATATTAAGCGGAATTTGGCAAAAATTAATTACGTGATTCATACGGATGCCATCAAAGAGCATTTGATTCCGGAAAAATTGACAAAGCAACAGCGAAAAAGGATATTTGCCTGTGAAGCCGATGTCCTGAATATGGCTTTGTTTGGTATGACTGCCAAAGAATGGAGGGAAAAGAATCCTGGAGAAAAAGGGAATGTTCGGGATGATGCAAATATTTCACAGTTAATTTGCCTGTCTAACCTGGAAAATTTAAATGCGTTGTTTATTTCAGAAGGAAAAGATCAATCGGAAAGATTGAAGAAGCTGAATGAGATTGCAATCGCACAAATGAAGTTATTGGTTGCCAATAAAAGTGTGAAAGCAATTGAACAAAAAGGTGGGAACTAATGTATTGTGAAGATGACCTTCTTCCAATATCGGCTCTTCAGCATTTGATGTTTTGTGAGAGACGTTGTGCTTTAGTTCATTTGGAACAACAATGGGAGGAAAACTATTTTACTGCCCAGGGGCGTATTATTCATGAAAAAGCTCATTCTGAGCAGCAAGATAGAAGAGGGGATTTAAGAATTGAGCGTGGCATGGCTTTGAAATCATCACGATTAGGTTTGATCGGAAAAGCAGATGTTGTGGAGTTTCATCTTAAAGAAGGCAATGTTTGGATTCCTTTTCCGATAGAATACAAGCGGGGTAGGAAGGTTGCTGATGATTTTTACCGTGTGCAGCTTTGCGCGCAAGCATTGTGTTTGGAAGAAATGTTAAATTTAGGTTTCGCGTTGTCGGAAGGCGCGATATTTTATGGAAAGACACGTAGACGTGAGAATGTTTTGTTTGATGAGACCTTGCGAAGTAAAACAATACTTGCCTGTGAAGAGTTGCATGCTTTGATTGATTCCGGAGTTACCCCGAAAGCTGAATATTGTGAGAAATGCGATCAATGCTCGTTGAATGAAATTTGTCTTCCGAAAATTTTTGCGTCAAAAACGATAGAAGAATATTTAAAAAGAATGGTGAGTGAATATGAAGAGACATCTTAATACTCTTTTTGTAACGTCTCAGGGGTCTTATTTGCGTAAGGAGGGAGAAACCCTTGTCATTAAGACGCAGGATAAAAAGAAACATTGTTTTCCTTTGCACACGATTGAATCCATTGTCTGTTTCGGTAATGTGCTTTGCAGTCCTTATTTACTTGGATTTTGTAGTGAAAATAACGTTTCGGTTAGTTTTTTAACAGAGTACGGTCGATTTTTGGCGCGTGTGTCCGGACCTGTCAGCGGGAATGTTTTGCTTCGACGTCAGCAATATCGTTTGGCGGATCAAAAAGATCAAACTGTGAAAATCGCGAAATGGGTTGTTTTTGGCAAGTTGACGAATAGCAGGATTGTTATCAATAGATCAATTCGGGATCATGCTCAAGGTGAAGCAAAAGAACAATTGCGAAAAATTTCTAATCGAATTAAACAATCCGTGGATAAATTAGGACGTGAAAATAATTTAGATGTTATTCGTGGAGTAGAGGGCGAAGCGGCTAAAGATTACTTTAGTATTTTTAGTCAAATGATCGTATCGCAAAAGGAAGATTTTATTTTTAACGCGCGTAGTCGTAGACCGCCTTTGGATAATGTGAATGCCCTTCTATCATTTATTTATATGCTGCTGATGCACGATGTCCGTTCCGCTTTGGAAACAGTAGGGCTTGACCCGGCTGTTGGATTTCTGCATCGTGACCGTCCGGGACGTTATGGATTGGCGTTGGATTTAATGGAGGAGTTCCGTCCTTTTTTTGCGGATCGGCTTGTTTTGTCGTTGATTAATTTAAAGCAGGTTAACAAAAAAGGATTTAAACAATCAGAAAGTGGTTCTGTCTTAATGGATGATGATACACGAAAACAGGTCCTTGTGTCGTATCAAACACGTAAGCAGGATGAATTATTGCATCCATTTTTAGAGGAGAAAGTAACGATTGGACGATTATTTCATTTGCAGGCATTATTAATGGCTCGATTTATTCGAGGAGATATTGAGGGGTACCCTCCATTTATTTGGCGTTAGGAGAAATTATGTTTGTTCTCGTTAGTTATGATGTATCAACAATGGATGAAACAGGACCGCGAAGGTTGCGGCGTGTCGCTAAAGTTTGCAAGGATTATGGACAACGTGTGCAATTTTCTATTTTTGAGTGTATTGTTGATCCCGCGCAATGGGTTGTTTTGAAAAATCGATTAATGGAAGAAGTTGATTTAGAGAAAGATAGTTTGCGGTTTTATTTTTTAGGCGCGAATTGGCGAAGAAGGGTGGAGCATGTTGGTGTTAATAAAGGATTTGATCAGCAAGGACCTTTAATTTTTTGATCAGTCATTTGCGAACCCAAAGAGGGATAGGTCTTGTGAGTGGAGTTCGCGTTTTTATAATACATTAGAAATAAAAGAGATAAAGGGTCCGGACAGATTTGTTTAATAAAAAATATAAAATAAATAAGTGTTTCGCTTTTATGTATAGATATATTTATCGTAGTAAGTGACTTACGATATAAGAGTCGTTCCCCGTGCGGGAGCGTGGATTGAAACTTTCGCAATCGGAGCGTTTTTGTATTGATCCTGGGTCGTTCCCCGTGCGGGAGCGTGGATTGAAACAACATAACCAACATTTAAACGGAGCGTGCAAAAAGTCGTTCCCCGTGCGGGAGCGTGGATTGAAACAAACAATTATTAACTCTTTTAGTGCTAACGAAGGTCGTTCCCCGTGCGGGAGCGTGGATTGAAACACTAAGTGTTGCCAATAAATCATTATCAACATCAGGTCGTTCCCCGTGCGGGAGCGTGGATTGAAACGACGTTCACTGCGCAGGCGTCCTTTTGCCTGAGGTCGTTCCCCGTGCGGGAGCGTGGATTGAAACTCAAAATACGTTAACAAACAAATCAACGAAAAAAAGTCGTTCCCCGTGCGGGAGCGTGGATTGAAACATCTTCAGGCATGTCCTTATACTGTATGACATGGGTCGTTCCCCGTGCGGGAGCGTGGATTGAAACGAAAGCGTGGAAATCACAGAAAAATCAGTGATAGGTCGTTCCCCGTGCGGGAGCGTGGATTGAAACACGCCGATAAATCGCTCGTTGTTGCGCCGCAAGGTCGTTCCCCGTGCGGGAGCGTGGATTGAAACGGCGGATCGCTGGATGTCGGCAGATCGCTGGATGTGTCGTTCCCCGTGCGGGAGCGTGGATTGAAACAATTTTACTGGTGTTAGCATCGCTGATTATCTAGTCGTTCCCCGTGCGGGAGCGTGGATTGAAACGGCTGTACAATCGTCTGCGATGCAGGCTATGATGTCGTTCCCCGTGCGGGAGCGTGGATTGAAACAGGTTGGAACAGTGAACAGAGTGATTCTTGAGGGTCGTTCCCCGTGCGGGAGCGTGGATTGAAACTCGCCCGGCTGTTTAGGATTGTCGCACATACCCTGTCGCTCCCCGTGCGGGAGCTGACCAGGCCTGATATAATGCCACAGGGTTTTCAATAAAAAAGAGCGGAGCGATCTTTTTTTTGATATAATGTCACTTTCATATAAGTCATACCAAATTCATTAAATAATACCAATTACGTTAAATAATTGTATAAATAGCGAGACCAAATCCAATAAATAATTCTTCTGATTTTTCCTCTCTATTTGCGTAAAAGCGTTCGCAAAAATCGATGAGAATTTTTGAAAATTATTTAATGGAATTGGTATAATTACCAGAGTCCTTATGATATTTTCGACGTTTAAACAAGAATATTAGCATTCAAAAGGAATAGCCCGTTCATGATTAATTTTGTCGTCATTTTTTTTATATCACTCTTCTGCATCACATTAGAACTTTTTTTAACGCGTGTTCTTAATTTGAAAACATGGAATCATGTTGTTTACATCATTATTCCTTTTTCAATCTTAGGTTATGGTATCGGCGCTAACCTTTATTTGATTTTGTCAAATAAACTGAAGAGTTTCAAAAAAGAAACCGTCTTGTCGACCATGTTGTTCCTGCTTTCAATCCTGTCTGTTATCTGCACGCAAGTGATTATTCATTTACCGATCAGGGTGAGCCATGTTGTTAATATTTTTTCCGACGTTCAGTCCATCTTGTACCTGCTGGTGGCGTACACGGTCATGCTTTTTCCTTTTGTTTTAATAGGGTTTTTGATTGTTTATTTATTCGCCCTCACGCCAAAGAAAATGCATCAACTTTATTTTATTGATTTGCTCGGGGCGGGTGTCGGGGCCTATCTTTTTTTCCCCCTGATCGATTCGCTGGAGGTTTTTCATTCCATATTGGCATGCGCTTCAGTCGCGTTTATCCTGGCCATGAGGATTTGGTCCAGTCGCGGACAAAATTTACGGACCCTGTTGGGATGCCTTATCGCGCTGGTTGTTTTTTTAATCATACCCGAACCCGTGGATTACGCCGTCGATCCGGCCAAAGGCTGGGAGTGGATTCCCGGTTTCCACAATGAAGATCAATACAAGACAGTTTTTAACAAATGGCACCCGTTAGGACGGACCGACGTTTATCAGATCACGGATAATAAAGTGATGGCGGATATGTACCATAAGAATGTGACGTTTATGATCAATTTGGACCCTCCGCCTGAGTTCTCTTATTTTACCTCTGATTTTTTAGCCGGGACACCGGTCTTTAATCTGTCAGAAAAGGGTATGCAGAAATTTCATTCCCGGGTCAAACTATTTTCTCAACCCATAGAAGTGCCCTATCTCTTGGTGAGCCAACCCCGCACAATGATCATAGGAACGGGAGGAGGCCGGGATATTTATATGGCCAATCTGCACGGAGCAAAAGAAGTGTTTGGCGCGGAAATCAATTCAGCCACCTATGACGCGATGGCTCCGGGCGGGGTCCTGTATCATTATTCGGGAGAAGTCTATGGGGGCGAAAATACGTATATTAAAAATGTCGATGGCCGTCACATGGTTAAAACGTCAGAACCGGATTCTTTTGACCTGATCATTTTAAACGGGGTCGACACGTTTTCCGGTTTATCAACCGGGGCGTATGCCTATTCGGAAAGTTATCTGTACACGAAAGACGCGTTAAGGGATTATTTGACGATCCTAACCGACCAGGGGATTATCAATTTTAACCGTCATTTGTTTCCTCAGCGGCCTCGTGAGACTTTGCGCTTACAGGCGATTGCCTTCGCGGCCCTAAAAGATTTGGGTGTTTCCAGCCCGTGGAACCATGTTTGCATCGGCGGGCATGGCAATTGGTCGATTATTCTGATTAAAAAGACCCCTTTCACACTGAATGAGCAAAAGGACATCGCCGCGTACTTTGAGACCCATGGGACGAAATTACTATACTCACCACAAAAAATAGGCTCAGATTCAGACCGGGTCGATGGCCCGAATTACTTTGAGGACTATGTTCAAGCCTTTAAGCAGGGGAAGGAGCGGGAGTTTGCCCGGCAGTATCCGTTTGACATTTCTGTTATTACCGATGATAACCCGTTTTTTTATAAATATTACAAGTTCAAAAGTTTTCAGCCGACCAAAATTTACCGCAGTCATCATACCGGAACAGTGATTTTTTTAACGCAAATACTGGCCTTCATTCAAGCCATCTTTTTTATTTTGATTTTTATTTTTGTTCCTTTGTTCGTCTTTAAGGTCAAACAATTAAAAAAGTTGTCATTCAAACATACACTGGCCTTTATCTGTTATTTTTGTTGCCTGGGGATGGGATATATGTTTCTTGAAATCCCGCTTATGCAGCGTTTCACGCTTTTTTTCGGCAGCCCAATTTATTCCATTTCCATTACATTAGCGGTCTTGCTGATCAGCACGGGCATAGGCAGTATGTTGATCCCTGTGTTTAAGAAGTGGCACAAGCAGTATATCGGTATCATCGCTTTTTTTCTGCTCGCCTATGTCGTTGTTTTCGAATTGTTTTGGCCGTATTATTTTAATCAATTTATCGGTTTGGCTTTTCCTGTCCGGATATTGCTTGCGTCTCTTGTGTTATCCCCCTTCGGTATTCTTCTCGGCGTCTTTTTCCCGTCAGGTTTGATGCTGATCAAAGAAGATCAAAAGGAGCTTATTGCCTGGGCCTGGGGCCTGAATTGCGGTTTTAGTGTTCTGGGTTCTATTCTATCCATTATCATCGCCCAGTTTTTAGGTTTCAGTTTTGTGATCCGGTTAGCCTGCTGCATTTATATTTTTGCTGTTTTCATGTGGCGGCAATTATCCTTATCTTCCAACTGAGTGGATATTCCGCGTTCTTGATTTCCCGAACAGTTTTTTTTCACCATTCATACATGTTTCCAATCATTACTAATTTTTGAATTGATATAATTATACCAATTCCATTAAATAATGACTAAAACCAATTCTGCTTTTTAGAATTGAGATAGAACAATGTATTAATGGATTTGGTATTACATGTTATAATTAAAACTATAATAGTAATATTAATCATATTTTTATACATTTCTTATCGTTAAACATGAAAAAACAAATTTTTAAACGGTTATCTTTTGTGGTTTTGTCCGCGTTTTTTTTGCAAGTCGTTGTTCCACAACAATTTGTGCGTGCCCAGACTGTCGCTGATTTGCCCGTTCCCGGCACATTGGTGCCTGTCTCTGATGAGTTTGCCCCGGCATTGCTCAAGGGGCTTATCCTCGACTCCGGTAACCCTTTTCAATTTAATTTTATCCTGGACACCGGTTTTGACCGGTTGGAACCGGAAGATCTGTCAAAGGAATCAAATCGGCTCATCAAATATTTCTTAGCCGCGTTAACCATTCCTGAAGATGAACAATGGGTGAATTTATCCCCGTACGAGAAAGACCGGATTATTCCCGAAGAGTTTGGTATCACAGAAATGGGTCGTGACTTGTTAGCGCAGGATTATTTGTTAAAACAATTCACCGCCTCTTTGATGAATCCTGAAAAAGAATTGGGGGAAAAGTTTTGGGAAAGGGTTTATCAAAAAGCCTATGAGTTATACGGGACCTCAAGTATTCCGGTTAATACATTTAATAAAGTCTGGATCGTTCCTGATGAAGCCCTGGTCTTCACGGAAAATAAAACCGCGCTTATTCTGAAAACACACTTAAAGGTGATGCTGGAACAGGATTACGTTGCTTTGCGTGCCCAGCAAGACGACCCTTTTGAAGAAATACAAACGGAAATCCACAAAGAAGGCGCTTTAGTTGCCAGGGCCTTGAAAGAAATGACCACTCCGATTATCCGTGAAGTCTTCTTGCCCGAAATCGAACGGGAAGTTAATGAAGGGGAAAATTTTTCCCGTTTGCGTCAGGTTTTTCACGCGGTTATTTTAGCAAAATGGTATAAGGAAAACCTCAAGCAGACCCTGTTGAACCGGAAATACGCGGACCAAAATAAAGTCACGGGTGTTGACGTAGAGGATAAGGACATTAAGAACAAGATTTATCAGCAATATTTAACGGCTTTTAAGGCCGGTGTCTATCATCTTATAAAGGAAGAGTACGACCCGCAGTCACAAACGATCATCCCCCGCAAGTATTTTTTAGGTGGAACAGTTATGAAATTTGGTAATTCTTACACGACAGATCGAGCCATGTTGGAAACGTATCAGCAACGGGGGCGTTTGGTCCAGGTGGCGAGTGAGATGCAACTGCCTTCCACTTTCGTGCCGGTTGATCAGGATGCGGCGATGATGGGGAAATACCGGGATTTAGTTGGCGAGAATAAACGGCTCCCGACATTTACCACAATGATTGATTCCATCGCGTCGTTGTCAACCGGCCAGGAACCGCGATATGTCCACACGGATAAGGGCGGAAACCAGCACGGCTTTCTCCCGGTAACGTTGAATCAAAAGGGTCAAGATTTGATGGGACTGTTTGAGAATGTGTCGGTCAGTTCCCGGGCATATCTGATGGTTTTTAAAAGCGAGAAGGGAAATTATAACGGCCGATTTGATGACTATAATCACTTGCCATTGGCTATCGTTGTCAGGGACGAAACGAATCAAAGAAATTTATTGCTGGATATCTCCCAATTGTTTACGTTCCACTGGCACACAGATTGGATTATGGAACAAGCTCAAGGCGTCATGCGGGCCGGTCAGCTTTCTGATATTTCCAGTTGGCAGGCATTAACGCTGGGGGTCAATGAAAGTGATTATTTGGTCTTCCCGGAAAATAAGGCCACGGGAAAAGACGCCCTTAATAATGCGTTCCAGCTGTTAACAATCCAGTCCTTTAATCCACCTGATTATTCTAATCCTCTGTATGATCCCTTTGATGTGCGGCCGCATCAGGAAATTTTTTCGCCCACAGATCCCGCCAGTATGGATTTTCAAAGGGCCCTTGCCGAGAAGAGAAACATTTTTAAAGGCAAGTCTGTTCATGTGCTGGGACCGGGCGTTGGTGTTGATGTCCTGTATTCCTTGTATTATGGGGCTTCGAGTGTCAGTTATTATGATACGAATCCCGCGCATAATCTGCTGACCGCGTGGAATGTGCAATATGCCAGAGATACCGGTCAGATCCCGCAATCAGGACAGGCCGTTTTAGTTGATGGGATTCAGGATGCCGACCTTTATTTATTTAATACCCCGGGAGTGGAAACGCCAGAATTTATTCGCCGGAAACTGGCTGCCGACGGATTAAAAGAATCTCAAGCGAGCAGGGCGCGGTTGATGTATGATTCCGAGTTTAAACCGTTGTTTGAGCAGTTAGAAAATAAACTCAAATCATCCGACAACGCCATTGCTATCTGGCGGTTGTTAATTGGCGATGGCGCGCGGCTCCTGCCGGGGAATCAGTTGGATGAGTATTTTGTGCGCGTTCAAAATTATTTGGCATCAAGGGGCTTAGCAGGCGAGGCCCTTGAGAATGTGCCGGACATTGTCAAAGACGGGGCTCACCCGAATATTTTTATGGTCCGTTCACAAGCCGCTCAGCAAGACCGGGCGATGCTCACATTTCCTTTAGATCAGCAGTCGCCAGCCAAACAATATGCCCGGGCGATTGAAGATGTTATCCGAACAATCCGGGGATTGGAGCCAGGCAATTATGAACCGCGATTGATTGCCAGGCGTTTGCGCACAAGTACGACCCGTCTGTTAAGGGCCGCGCAAGATGATGCCGAACGGATGCTGCGGGTCACGTTAAAAGAAGCGAACTATTCCCGGGGCGGTGAGCTTTACGCGGACGCCTGGAATGTTGAGTTTTTTGTTGATCAAGTGATAACATTCGCACGGGAGTTAAATACCGGAGAAAAAGTCAGTTCGCTGCGTCTTGACGGAATGCTCCGTTTGATGAGCAGCATCCCGTCAAGAAAAGTGGCAATGGTCAATGGTTTGAAAAACGCCAACCTGGTCGCGGCCACAACCGCGTGGAATGTCGCGGGTGAAGAGATCTCCGTGCTTGATATGCGTCCGTTTGTTAGGCGTCTTGATCGGGCCATCGTTCAGACAGGGAACGTTCAGCCGGTAAAGGATTTATCGGATATTGAATTTAAAACCTGGCCGAGTCGATATGCTGATTTGGACCAGGTCAGCCGGGAAATTATTCAATCTGAAGTTGAGATTCAAGGAAAAGAATTCAAGCGGTTTGTTGATATGGGCCTCGGCCGTGACGGTTCTCCGACATTATTTGAACGTGATGACATGCTTGCGGGATTGCGGGCGCAAAATATTATCCCTGAGGACTATCAACTGCTAGCCCTTGATCAGGACGCGCGCATTGTTCGACAGGCGCGGGGGACGTTACAGGGAAGACGGGTTGCGGCTCCGGGGCTATACGATAATATTCAATTGCGTGAAGGAGATTTTTTTTCTTTACGCGATGTCGCCGCGCAAGAAGGCAAGTTTGATCTTATTTGGGGATTAAATGTCCTGTATCATAATAATGTAAGCGTCCGTCGGGAAAGCCGTCAAGTGATTGAAGAGGTGCTGAGTCCGGGCGGCATCTTTGTCGAACAAAATGTTAATTTTAATGTCTTTTACCGTCTGAATGATCAGGGGCAATTGATGCCCTACCAGTTTGATTTTGACGTGCATGCCTTCGGGGTGATTTCTAAACGGGTACTGCTGTGGTTTACGACTTTTCGAACGGAAGAATTTCCACAGGCGGATGGTTTTATGGATGTTTATGCGGTGATGACTGCGATATACCGCGCATTGCTCAATGTCTACTATGATGAGGATATCGGCCTGGATGCCGGCAGGGGAAAGCCGGATGAGGACTTGTTTGCCGCGCGTTATGAACGTTTTCAGTCAGAGCTGAAATCATTATTGAGTGATACCGTCGGCGTCAACATCCGGTTCAGTCCGGATGGGAAATTGACCATCCCATTAATGCTGCCGGAAGGTAATAACGATGTATGGGTTGCGGGTGCCGCCATTCCGGGAACAGAACAGGTGATCCCGGCGGAGGCCTATAATGTGATGCGATCCAGGCGACTTCAGCAGAATATTCAAACGCTTAAGGCCCGATTAGCGGACCCGACAGACGCTGTCTACCAGGCCCGCGAAGAAATGATCTCCGGGCAATTGGATGGACAGCAGTTTTTGCCATTAGACGAACATAAAAAATTCTTGAGGCAATTGGGTGAACAGACCAGTATGCGGGGCGATGTCATCGTCAACGCTTTTAATGAAGCGGATGTCTACACGGCCGCGGCCATGAACCCTGCTTCACGCGACGTGGTTGCTGTTGGCCGCAATCCTTTTGGGAGCAGCGCTGACGTGAACAAGTTCTTAGCGCAGGCTGACGCGCGTTACTTAGCCGGATATCAGTATGCCGGGTTTGACTGGGTTGATGAAACGCAGAATATTCGGAGAAATTTGGGCATAAATGGTCTGGGTGGATTAGCTGTGGCGCGCGTGGAGACCTTGTTAAACGGGGAAATAGAAGGTCTGCATTATTTTACATATAAGGACGGTCAGGTAAAATTTTATGGTCCCGGACAAAGCCTGATGGCGCGACCGGATAAGAATGCTGTCATTGTTTATCGTGATCGCGAAAGCGGCGAACGCAAACGTTTTTGGTATATTCAAAAGGATTTGTTTAAATATGATCAAGAGTTTTCCGCTCTGATGAATAATATTGATTTTCAATCTGTTTTGATTAAAGCCCCATCAGAAGGAATTTTTGAGACCGAAGGCCATGGGAAGCGCTTATCCATGGCCCAACAAAGGGGGATCGAGTACAATCTGTTCAGCCCGGCTAAAGCCAAAAAAGCGCGGATCGTCCATGATGAACGTGACAATAAAAAGGGCGATTCCTCACCACACAATATATGGAAAATGGGCCGTAACCCCCGGAAAGTTATTTTGGCGGAATTAGCGGGCGTTTCCTCACGGACACATCAATTCGGTTATAGCCACAGCTTTGTGTATCACGGAGATGCTGAGAATATCAAAGCGTTCTGGTCACAGGAGAGCGAAGATCTCTGGGGGGCGGACCTGGCAATGCTGACGGATGTCGCCGACAAAGTCACACAAAAACCCTTAAGCCCGAATGAAGAAAAATTGGTCGAGCGGACCGTCGCGATCATCCAACTGAACGCAAAGAATGTGTTGGACCAGATGGACCAATCAGGGGTGAAAGCGGCCCTGGATCAGTTAAATGCTTTTTTTGCGGAACATGATGGATTAACGGACATTGATGAAAACACATCCGGGGATATTATCGCATCCCTGCAAGATGTTTTATCTTCCATTCCCACTTCAGACCTTTTTAGCAAGGCAACGGAAGATATCGTACTCAGGGAATACATTCTCAACAGCATTGCCAGGTTTACACGGACGGGAAAGATTCGAGCGGTGCTGGTTTCAAGCAGTGAACCGATGCTGCTGGACCTGGCAGCTGTGAACGGCAATAATTACTCTACCGTCAGAACGGTTGCGAGCAGTCTTTCCCTGAACTTAGAACGTGGCCTCACCGAGGGCCAACCTGTTTCGCTGGACCTTTTAAAATTGTCCGTGCAAATGTTTAATCGATCAATTTCCTGGCTGAACGACGCTAAAAATATCGCGGACATTGATTTGGAACGCGTTAAAGCGGACAGCGAGCAAGGTTTAGCCGCGTTTGAACTGGACCGGCATTATCAAAACGTGCTTTTACCGCTTCAGAGATTATACGCGCCCATCCAGGCGGCAAAAACACAAGACGGACCTTCAACAACAGATGCGGCCATATTAGGTCGGAATGTCGGTGGTATTGACATGAACACAGATATTCTGAAATTAAAGACTCAAGGCGCGCAGATTGAAATTCCCATCCCCGCTGATCCCGGCCAGTGGGATGCCATTCAAATTGAAGGATTAACACCGTTTATCATTAATATTACCCCCATTAATAACCTTCCTTTGCTGTTTAGCACGGTCCGTGAACAGAGTGATAAAATCGCCTTTCGTTAGACCCAGGAATTAGTAAATATTTTTATTTTCGTGTATACTTATTGACAACGTTTTTTCATAATTATCTTTAATGGATTTGGTATAACATGATCCTTTGATTAGGGGGTTGAATGTCACATCTTGAGCAATGGGGCTATATTGATGAGCAAGGTAATGTCTGCCAAAGGGATTGTCAGTATTTTAAAGGGCGGATTATCGGACGGGCTGATGGACGGAGTGAAGACGAGATCTGGGCGTATTATGCCCTGCGGTTTGAGAAGCTCAATCAGTATTATGATGAGTTAGAATTAGAATATAATAAAAATCGCGGAAGGCGGGATTTGATCGACAAGATTCATCGTTTATTGGATTATATTACGGATGTCGACGCCCTTGGCGATTTTGATAGTTTGCTGAAAAAGGTTCATCTGATTAGAGATGAGATCGAAGGGGAATTTGGCGATAATCTGAAGAGAAAAGAAGAGATTTGTCAGCGCGTTGAGGAATTGGTGAATCCCGTTGATTGGAAGTCGGCCGGAGAGGAGGTTAAAGAAATACAGGATGAATTTCGTGCCAGAGGTTCTGTGTCTGATGACAAAGAAGATTACATATGGCGGCGATTCCGTGAGGCTTTAGACAAATTTTATGAAGGCAGACGGAATTATTTTGAGCAGCGTGATAAAGACCGCTTAGAAAATTTAGAAAAAAAGGAAGCCCTTTGCCGGAAAGCCGAGGATTTGTGTTTGACGACGGACTGGAATAACAGCAGCGATGAATTGAAACACATGCAGCAGGACTGGAAAGAGGTCGGGCCGGTTCCCCGGGACCGTACAGAGGAATTGGGGCAGCGCTTTAAACAAGCCTGTGATGTTTTCTTTAAGAGACGCGCTCAACATTATAATTTATTGGATGAAGAAAGGTTGAATAATCTGAAACGCAAAGAATTGATGTGCGAAGAAGCGGAAGCGTTAAGCGAATCAGATGATTGGAAGAAGACGGCCGCTTTATTAAAGAAACTCCAGGAGGATTGGAAAGAAATCGGACAGGTTCCTAAAGAAAAGAGCGATGAGATTTGGTTGCGGTTTAAAACCGCCAATGACAACTTTTTTCAGCGTCAGCATGAATTTGTAAAGCAGAAAAAGCAGCAACAGAAATTGAATTTGCGTGAAAAGCAATTGTTATGTGAAGAAGTTGAACAATTGGTTGTCTTGAAAGATTTCCATTCTGTCAAAGATCAGGTTAAAGAGATTCAACAAAGATGGAAATCCATCGGTCCTGTTCCTGGAAAAGAAGAAGCCGATGAGTTGTGGCGACGGTTTAAGACAGCCTGCGATAATATTTTTCAGTAAAGCAAGAGTAAGCGTCAAACGAACCCATCTATCCCTGTCCACGAAGATTCTGTAAGATGACG
>JAIORP010000110.1 GCA_021108075.1 Candidatus Omnitrophota bacterium
AACCAATTCTGCTTTTCAGAATTAAGATAGAACAATTTATTAATGGATTTGGTATTATAAAAATTTCATCAGTTGATTTTATAAAAAGGGATAAATATGATCTTACAATTATTTTTCTTTTTGCTGGGTATAATAATTGGTAGTTTTTTGAATGTTTGTATAGTGCGAATGCCAGAAGAAAAATCCATTGTTAAACCGCGTTCGCATTGTGTCAAATGTAAGCAGCCCGTTTTATGGTATGACAACATCCCGTTGTTAAGTTATATCCTCTTAAAAGGCCGTTGCCGACATTGCGGGGAGAAATTTTCTTTCCGGTATTTCCTGGTTGAGTTATTCACCGGATTGGTGTTTGTGTTCTTTTATCATATGGTCGGACTGACATGGCCTTTAGTCGCGTATTTATTTATGGTTTCATGTTTTATCGTAGCTACTTTTGTGGACTTCTCCCACCGGATTATTCCTGATGAAATTAGCGTCGGAGGAATGTGTGCCGGGCTCGTATTCAGCTTGTTCATCCCTGAATTGCATATCACCGAACAGCTTGATATCCCATGGTATTTGTTGCATTTAAAATCCCTATGGTTATCTTTTTTAGGCGTTCTGATCGGTGGTGGTTCTATCTATCTTATGGGTATTCTGGGCGATAAACTCTTTAAGAAGGAATCGATGGGGGGAGGAGATATCAAGCTTTTAGCAATGATAGGCGCTTTTATGGGCTGGGAATTATCGGTATTAACATTTTTTATTGCTCCGTTCTTTGGTGCTGTATTTGGCATAATCGAAAAAATTCGGACCAATGATACGGCCATTGCCTATGGTCCGTTTCTTGTTTTAGGTGCTATCATTAGTTTGTTCTGGGGGGATCAGATTCTTGCCTGGGTTTTAAGCGGTTACGGCCTTCAATATTAGCGGGTTCAATGAAGGGGTAGACAATGATTTTTTTAAACACAAAGCAGGGGAATATTCGTACTATTATTTTTGGATTACTGGCGTTACCAATGATCGGTTATTTTATTTGGTTTTCCATGCAGCGCCATAGTCAGTTTGAATCAAAAGCTCAAGCCTGTGCCGCGGATTGTACAACACAAGGTTATCTTGCCCATGACTTTAAGTGGTCTGCTTTCTCTGGTGAACAGTGCGATTGCAGTGTCCCGGACAAGTGATACCAATTCCATTAAATAATGACCAAAACCAATTCTGCTTTTCAGAATTAAGATAGAACAATTTATTAATGGATTTGGTATGACCCCTTCAGGCGCGCACTTATTTTCTTCTCTTCAGCGACAGTAATTTTCGTGTATTAAGAACGAATTTTATTTGTCAACCTCTTTTATTGCATTGACAGTTCTTTAGTTCATATGTTACAATTTTTCTTTAACAAATTTATTTGATTTCAATTTTTTTTATCTCTTGACTATGAAAAATATAAGTTTTGTAGGGTTTATGGGGGCCGGAAAGTCAACGATCTCAAGAAAAATTGCTGAACAGCTTCGATATCCTGTTTTTTCATCGGATCAACTGATTGTTGAGCGCGAGCAAAGAAATATTTCAGATATATTCCAAAATTCAGGTGAAGTCTACTTCCGCAGGGTTGAGCGGGAAGTCATTGAAGAATTATCAGGTCGGGATGGTGTTGTTATCGATTGCGGGGGCGGGGTTGTTTTAGACCCGCGGAATATTTCAAACCTAAAACGTAACGGTACGGTCATTTACCTTTCAGCCACTCCGGCGGTGATTTTTGAGCGGGTTAAGAACAGTACGCACCGACCTTTATTACGAGTCGACGATCCGTTGGCTAAGATCAAAGACTTATTAACAAAAAGATTAGAGTTTTATCAAAAAGCAAATATAACGATAAATACAGATCATAAAGATATCGATGATGTTTGTCGTGAAATTTTAACATTAATCTAAATAAGAAATTATTGCTCTTGTCAGATTTTTATTTGATGTTATCTTTATTCTATTGCCTTGGATGTTGATAATGTGCTGACTGACCGGACGTTTGCTGCCAATAGTGATTGATTATGACTGAACGAGATGCTTTGATTATCATGAATGCCGTTCCAGGGTTGGGGAATAGACGCATAAGAAAAATTCGCGATGTTTTAGGCTCACTCCGTCGACTCTTCACACTGCGACAGTCAGAATTAAAAGGCTTAACACGTCTGTCTGACCAGTTAGTTGAGAATATCATCAGATTTCCAAAAGAGAAGTTTTTACAGAAAGAGTACCAGGCTCTCAAGAAACTGCACGCTGAGATTATTACAGAAAATGACTCGATATATCCAGAAATATTAAAACAAATTCCAGATGCACCGATTGTTCTTTATATAAGAGGGCGAATGCCCGATTGTTTTGGAAATGCAATTGCGATTGTGGGATCAAGAAAAGCCTCCTGTTACGGCAGGATCCAAGCAGAGAAAATAGCAACTCGATTAGTCGAGTCCGGGGTGATGATTATCTCAGGCATGGCAAGAGGAATAGATACAGCCGCACACCGGGGTGCTTTAAAAGCTAGCGGAACAACTGTCGCCGTTTTAGGTTCCGGACTGGCGAATATATACCCGCCCGAAAATGCCGGGTTAGCAGATGAGATCGCTAATCACGGTGCTGTAATCACAGAGTTTGCAATTCAGACTCTTCCTAAGCCGTTTAATTTCCCCCGGCGAAATAGAATTGTTAGTGGTTTATCTGCCGGTGTCCTCGTTGTTGAAGCTGCGGCAAAGAGTGGCGCGCTCATAACGGCTGATTACGCACTGGAGCAAGGCAGAGATGTCTATGCTGTACCTGGTATGATTGATCAGCCGCAGTCTAAAGGTGTTAATAATTTAATCAAGCAGGGCGCGCGCCTGTTCATGGGTGTTGATGATATTTTGGATGAATGGAATACGTTCCAATCAGCGACACACGCGGATCAATCTGGCTCTACGGTCCGGTATACTGAACAACATGAACACAGTGTCGTTGCGCCGGTTGTTCCATTGAAAGAAGAAGAGCGCTATCTATTAAATGTTTTTAATGATGCTCAACCATTACACATTGAACAGATTTGTATGCGGCTTGATTGTTCTCTTCCTGTTTGTGACGTATTATTGTTGCAACTTGAAATGAAGGGATGCATCAATCAGTTACCCGGTAAGTTTTTTATTAGAAGAAGGTATAAAGAAAAGGCATGTGATTATACCAATTACGTTAAATAATTGTACAACTAGTGAGACCAAATCCAATATACAATTCTTCTGATTTTTTTTCGACGCTAAGGAAAGAATATCAGGATTGAAATAGAACAATTCATTAATGGATTTGGTACTATTTGGTACGTTAATCGTTAAAACAAAAAAGAAGGACTTTTTCATGGTAAAACCAGTTGTTATCGTTGAGTCTCCAACAAAAGTTAAGACAATTAATAAAATGCTAGGAGGAAAGTATAAAGTTCTTTCTTCAATGGGGCATTTGGTTGATTTACCTAAATCGACGTTAGGTGTCGATCTAGAGCATGAATTTGAACCGAAATTGATCGTCGTTCGCAGCAAGCAGAAAATATTAACTAAGCTCAAGAAGGACACATTGAAAAGTAAAAAAATATTTTTCGCGACTGACCCTGACCGCGAGGGTGAAGCCATTGGTTGGAACCTTAAAGAACATATCGGTAAGGATAAAGAAATCTATAGAGTGACGTTTCAAGAGATCACAAAAGATGCCGTACGCAAGGCGTTTGAAAACCCGCGGGAATTTGACATACAAAGAATCAATGCGCAGATCACTCGACGGATCCTGGATCGCATCGTGGGTTATAAAATTAGTCCTTTATTATGGAGAAAAGTTGGATCACGTCTGAGTGCGGGGCGGGTGCAATCGGTTGCTTTGCATATCATCGTCGACCGGGAGCGCCAGATACAGGCCTTTATCCCGAAAGAATACTGGCAGATCGCGGTTGATTTAAAGAAAGAGGACTACCCTGAGATCGTTGAGTCCTCTTTGGATAGAATTGATGGCGAGAAATTTGAGTTATCTAATGAGCCGGACACGAAAAGAATTACGGATGAACTCAAAGATTTGACCTACACTGTTTCCAAAATATCCAAGAAACAAATTAAACGTAAGTCCAGACCACCCGTAATAACCAGTACGATGCAACAGGAGGCGTTCAATAAGTTGCGTTTTAACGCCAGTAAGACAATGATGTTAGCCCAGCAGCTGTATGAAGGGATCGAGGTCGTTGATGGAGATCCGGTTGGTTTAATCACTTATATGCGGACAGATTCGGTCAATGTTTCAAAGGAAGCCATTGAGAAAGTGCGTGGTTTTATTCTGGAAAGTTATGGTGAAAAATATTTGCCGGAGGTTCCCAATAAGTTTAAATCTAAGAAGTCAGCTCAAGAAGCGCACGAAGCGATTCGGCCAACGGATGTATTAAGGAAACCGCAGCATGTCCGCGCCTATTTAGACAGGGATCAATACAACTTATATGAAATAATCTGGAACCGGTTTGTTAGTTCTCAGATGACGCCTTCGGTTTCTGAAAATAGGCGTATGGAAATTATGGCGGGCAAATATCTCTTCAGTGCAAGCGGTTCCACTTTAGTCTTTGATGGTTTCCTGACTTTAGACCTGGAGTCAAAAGAGGAAGATAAGACTTTAGATTTTTCTCATTACCAAAAAGATGATGATTTGAAAATGATTGAGATAAAACCCACGCAGCACTTCACAAAACCTCCCCCACGCTTTTCTGAAGCAAGTCTCGTGAAGGCTTTGGAAGAGGATGGTATCGGCCGGCCGAGCACATATGCTTCTATCATTCAAACGTTGGTTATGCGCAATTACGTCGTTCGGGACCGGGGTTATTTTCATGCAACAGAATTGGGATGTAAAATTTGCGATCTTCTTGTTGAATATTTCCCTAAGATTATGGACGTTGGTTTTACCGCTCAGATGGAAGAGAATCTGGATCTTATTGAGGAAGGAAAAATTTCAAGGAATGTTCTGCTCAAGGAATTCTATATCCCGTTCAAAGAAGAATTAGAATACGCTGATGCGAATATCGTGAAGACCCAGAATTTTGTGGATAAAAAATGCCCTGAATGTGACCGTCAAATGGTGATCAAATGGGGGCGTCGCGGTAAATTTTTGAGTTGCTCTGGTTTTCCGGAATGTAAATATGCCCAGCCGTATACCTTAGGAATAAAATGTCCCCAAGAAGAATGTGATGGCGAATTGGTCAAAAGACGTTCACGCAGCGGTGCCGCATTTTATGGTTGCAGCCGCTATCCGAAATGTTCTTTCGTCACAAACACATTGCCCGATGAAGATTCTTCAAAGGAAAAGACCTCCGCATAATTCTTTTCCTTTAATTATTTTGTTTTCCACTCAGGGAAAAGTTGTATACTATACTAAATATATTATTAATATATATTATAATAACACTTGGTGCTACTCAGGGTCAGAGTCGTTTTGGTCAGGTGGAAGATTTTATAATAATCCGATTGATGAGAGTTGACATAGATATATGAACCGGTTTGTTGATAAGTTTTTAACTTATATCGAAATTGAGAAAAATTATTCTGTCCATACGTTAGAAAATTATAGTCATGATCTGAATGATTTTATAAGTCATGTCGGGGATGAAAAACAAATTGAAGACATTGATTATTTTGTGTTAAGAAAGTATTTAGCCCATTTGCGTTCTGCCCGCTTCAGCGCCCGCACAATTAACCGCAAGTTATCCGCATTGCGCAGTTTTTTTAAATTTCTTGTCAGGGAAGGACATCTTCAACATAATCCAGTCCTTTTACTATCATCGCCAAAAATGGAAAGGACGCTGCCCCATTTTTTATCTGAAGATGAAATGAATCGTTTGATGGAATGTCCTTCGAACGAAGATGTTCCGGGGCTAAGGGACCGCTCAATACTGGAAACTCTTTATAGCACCGGTATCCGTGTGAGCGAGTTGGTTGGATTGAATGTTGAGCATGTGGATTTTATTGGGAACATTATAAAGGTTTATGGTAAAGGGAAGAAAGAAAGATTGGTTCCGATCGGCGATCAGGCTTTAAAAGTCATTCGTAAATACCTTGCAATGCGAACGCACAAGAACCGGAGTGTGTTTTTAAATAAGTTTGGAACCCGATTATCCAGCCGCGGTGTAAGAAATATTGTGAATAAGTATATTCACAAAGCCAGCATAACGTGTCACGTGTCTCCGCACATGTTTCGGCATTCTTTTGCCACGCATTTGTTAAATCGTGGGGCTGATTTACGGGCCGTGCAGGAATTATTAGGACACGTGAATCTGTCAACAACTCAAATTTATACACATGTCACAACAGATCGTTTGAAGAAAATATATAACAATGCTCATCCTCGGGCGTAAAGGCGTTCATTTAAGAAAGAGCCGGCCCGTGTCAATGAAAGACCAGCCGTATGTTTGTTTATAATATTTTGTTAGCGTTGGGGATATTGATTTATATCCCGAGACTGTTTTTGAAAAAGAAATGGCATCGCGGGATGTTTATGCGTTTAGGCTTTGGCTTGAAGAAGCATCTGAACGATTTAAGGCCGGGTCAGGTGGTGTGGCTTCATGCTGTCAGCGTTGGGGAAGTTCTTTCTATCCTTCCTTTTATTGATCAGTTGATTGAAAGATACCCTCGATGTTTTTTTGTTTGTACAACAGTGACGAAAACGGGTTACCTGCTCGCTCAAGATAAGTTGAAATCCAAAGCCGTTGTTCTTTTTGCCCCAATTGACTTGAGTTGGGTCGTGAACACGTATATTCATGTTATAAGGCCCCGCCTCTATATCGCTGCTGAAACAGAAATATGGCCGAATCTTTTCCGTTGCCTGCACAGGTATCAGGTTCCTATTATGATCATTAATGGTCGTATTTCAGACAGCGCGTTTAAAGGTTACTCCCGTTTTGAATCGTTTTTTAAAAAAGCGCTTTCTGTCGTTGGGCTCTATTGCATGCAAAGCCCATTAGATGCAGAGCGGATTATTAAACTGGGCGCGCGTCCTGAGGGGGTTGAGGTTGTTGGTAATTTAAAATTTGAACTTGCGGCAACCCCGGAAAAATTAACATTAACAGATATCGGTTGTCAGTCCGGCAATCAATTGCTCATCGCCGGCAGTACTCATCCCGGCGAGGAACTAATTTTAATTCAGACCTATAAAAAATTGCTGGTTGATTTTCCGCATCTGCGTCTCATCCTTGCGCCGCGCCATGTTGAACGGACACAGGATGTTGAGAAAATTATTCAATCTTGCTGTTTCGAACCTGTTCGATTGTCCCGGGTGAAAGGGCGAGTCGTGCGCGAGAGTCAGATTCTATTGGTTGATGCCATGGGGTACCTCAGAGACCTGTATCGTCTGGCGACGGTTGTTTTTGTTGGAAAAACTCTCACCGGTGTGGGGGGGCAGAACATGATTGAGCCGGCCTTTTATGGTAAAGCGACATTGGTGGGACCACATACCGAGAATTTTAAGGATGTCATGCGGATTTTTTTAGAGAATGAAATTATTCGTCAGGTTGACAATGAAGAGACGCTTTTTGATGATATCAAACTATTGTTGACCGACAATAATCTGAGACAATCTTTGGGGCGGAAAGCCAAAAAAGTTGTTGCGGAAAATCGAGGTGCCGGACTCAGGACCTTGGGTCACATTGAAAAGATGTTGGCCATAAATCCTTAGACGACAGGCTATGATAAAAGAGTATTTAAATCATCTTGTGCAGGAAAAAGAACCGCGTCTTTTTCAGAGGGTGCAGTTATCCTTTTTGTGGTTGTTGTCTGTGTTATACCGGGTCATTGTGTGGAGTTTGCGCGGGGCGTATCAGTTAAAGATTATCACCGCTAAAAAATTACCTGTGCCTGTGATCAGTGTGGGGAATATCACATTAGGTGGCGCGGGGAAAACTCCTTTTGTGTTTTTATTAGCCAAATATTTTTTTCAAAAGGGATATCAACCGGTTATTTTAACACGCGGGTACATGGACAAATCTTTTAAGCCGTCTCACGGTAAATCGGCCGTCAGCGATGAAGCCCGTCAGTTAGAAGACACACTCAAAGATGTTCCTGTTTTGACAGGGGCTGACCGGTATCAATCCGCCCGGGAATATTTAAACAATCATAAGGCGGATGTTTTTATCCTGGATGATGGGTTTCAACATTGGAAATTACATAGGGATTTAGATATCGTGCTGTTGGATTCGACGCGCCCTTTTGGCAACGGAGAATTGCTTCCGCGCGGATTCTTAAGAGAGTCCATCTCATCACTGAGGGTGGCAGATGAAATTATTTTGACAAAGGTTGATAGTTCACGTTCACAATTAGATCTGATTTCACGCCGGCTGGGAGATTTAAAGATCAGAAACGGCGTTATTCAATCTGTTCATCGGCCGACAGCCTGGCTGGACGAAGGTTCACAAGAAAATTTTCCCCTGGATTATTTAGACGGGAAAGACGCCATCATGTTAACCAGCATTGCAGACCCTGCATCCTTTGAGGAGATGCTTAAGCGCTTAAATATATTCCTGAAGGAATCATTTTGCTTTATGGACCATTATGTCTATAATAGAACTGATTTTTTAGACATCATTCAATCGTGTCAGACAAACCAAACTCAAATTATTGTTACGACACAAAAAGACATTGTTAAACTCAGACAATTTTTAGGGGATAAACCACAAGACATAAATATTTATTCACTGATAATCAGTCTGGAACTGTTAGGCAGAAAAGAAAGTTTATATGACCGAATTGATTCTGTTGTATTTCGTTAAAACATTAGGATTTTGTATTCGACGATTACCTTTGCGTTTCGCATTGAAAGTTGGTAGAGGGATCGGTCTGATGGGTTATTATTTTGATATTAAGCACAAGTCACAGGCGTACGCTAATTTGAAACGGACTTTTGCTGAATTTAAATCCCCGCAAGAGATTAATGTTATAACGAAAGACTTATTCAAGCACTATGGACAAAGTTTTATTGAATTGCTTCGAATCCCTTTGTTTAATAAACCTGAGGATGTCCATAAACTTGTCAAAGTTGAAGGCGTTGAGCATGTGGCCGCTGCGATCCAGGAGGGCAAAGGTTTGATCTTGCTGGCGATGCATAACGGTAGCTGGGAAATGGCTAATTTAGCATGCGCAACACTCGGCCATCCTTACAAGGTCATTGTTAAGCCCCAAACTCGATATAGCCGCCTGGACGACTTGCTAAATAAATACCGCAGTTGCGGAGGATCGATTGTCATTAACCGGGGTATGGGGACCAGAGATTTTATCCGTAGTCTGGATCGAAATGAAATCATCGGAATGGTCGTTGATCAAGGGGGAAAAGAAGGTGTTATGGTGTCATTGTTTGGGCGTCAAACCCCTTTCTCCGTGGGGGCAATCCGCATGGGCCTGAAAAAGGGCGTGCCGATATGTTTTTCTGTTATTCACCGGCAAGAAAACGGTCATCACCGGATGATCATCCATAAACCGCTCGCGTTAGAAAATACGGGTCATATTGATACGGATATTGTTGTTAACCTGCATAAAATTGCGAAGATGATGGAGTATTATATCTGCGAGTATCCATCAGAGTATATGTGGTTTTATAAACTATGGAAATATTCCAGATCTTCAATTATCGCGGTCTTAAGTGACGGTAAGGCGGGACATCTGAATCAGTCACGATTGGTCGCCAGGCAGACGCGTGATGTTTTAAGGGAACGCGGAGTAGAGGCGACAATCAAAGAAGTGGATATCGACTTTAAAACTCTGTTTACGCAGCGGTTATTTTCTGTGTTAAGCCTGTTTTCTAATTCATTTATCAATCAAGGGCGTTTAGAGTTTTTAGACCTGTTTTTGAAACCAGCGTCGTTTGAATCTGTTGTTTCGATCCATCCTGATGTCGTGATTTCGGCCGGAGCATCTGTTGCCGGTATGAACAGTTTATTGTCTTTGGACAGCAATGCGAAGAATATCGCGGTTATGAAGCCAGGTTTCCTGCCGTATGACCGTTTTGATTTGATTGTATTGCCCCAACATGATGTCAGAGACCGAGAGCGGAAATGCCCGAATATTGTGAAAACAAACGCGGCTCCGAACTTAGTCGATGAACAATATTTAAAAGATCAGGAAGACCAAATACTTTCCCGGTTTTCCCACCTGAAGGGGAATTTGAGACTGAAGATCGGTGTTTTTATCGGTGGGCCGACGAAGCATGTTTTTATTTCTGATCAACAAATAAAAGTATTGATCCATCAATTAAAAGAAGTTGCGACAGGCTTAAAAGCCAGTGTGTTGGTCACAACATCACGCCGGACTCCGCGGTCAATCGAAAAGTGTTTCTTGAGCCAATTTAAAAAACATCCGGCATGTGAATTACTGATCATCGCCAATAAAGAAAATGTTTCAGCGGCGGTTGGCGGTATTTTGAGTTTGTCTGATATCGTTATCGTATCGGGTGATAGTATTTCAATGATATCCGAGGCGGCCACAGCTGGCAAGAAAACGATTGTTTTTACGCCGAAACGAAAACATTATTTATCTCGTGAGGTAACCAAGCACGAGTTATTTGTCTCCAGGTTAAATGAACGGGGTTATGTTTTATCAACGAATGTCAGCCAGGTTGGACGGTCTATCTTTGATTTTATTAAAAATAAAATTCAAACCAGGCCGGTCAATGATCGTAAAATCATTTTTGATGCCATTAAAGAATTAATGTGAAGTCATTCTATGATATCCTTCAAGTCTTGATTGATGTATCCGCCTTCGTACCTGTCTGCCCGGGGAAAGGCAGGCGTGGATGAATGTCGAAATGGGATCATGCTGCTTCAGCGGCGGATGTCCTGCTTCGCAGAGATCCCTTCGAGGCTTCAGTGAAGGAGGAAACACCCCTATCTAGAACAGGCGCTTGTCGGTCTTCGAATAAAAAGCGGCGCAGGATCAATTAAAAGGAACCACGGCTTTAGTCGGCGGGGTTCCATATCATGGTCAATATCATCGGTAGCATCTACTAAGGCTCAAAGTATGAAAGATCCTTGTGGATACTTATTTTCATGTTATGAGAGTTCTACAAATTTTACCTGAATTAAATGTTGGCGGTGTTGAAACAGGAACGATTGATTTTGCCGCGTATCTTGTGAAGAACGGCCATCAGTCATTCGTCATCTCCGATGGAGGGCCGCTTGTCCGTGACTTAGAATCTGGAGGCTCAAAGCACTTTGCTTTACCGGTCCACAAAAAGTCTTTATGGACGATGTTCAAGATGGTCAAGGCCGTCCGAAAAATTATCCGGGCTGAAAAAATAGATGTTGTGCATGCCCGTTCCCGCGTCCCGGCCTGGATCGCTTATTTTGCCTGTCGAAAAACAAACGCCGCCTTTATTACGACGTGTCATGGGTATTATCAGGGTCGTTTTTTCAGTCAAATTATGGGTTGGCCTAAGTTTGTTATCGTTCCTGGCCATGTCATCGGCCGTCACATGATAGAAGATTTTAAGGTCCGCCCGGAGAGGATACGCTGCATCCCCCGGAGTGTGGATTTGTCCCGTTTTAAACTGCGCTTACCGCGGAAAGTTAAAGGGCGGGCGACATGCACGATAGCAATTGTGGGAAGGATCACTCCTTTAAAAGGGCATGAATATTTTTTAAGGGCTATGGCGCAGGTTATCCGGACCGTTCCCTATGCCAGGATATTGGTTATCGGGGATGCCCCGCAAAAGAAGAAAGCATACAGAGATCATCTGGAGCAACTTGTTCAGAGGTTGGGGCTGCGGGAAAACGTTTCTTTTCTTGGCAACCGTAAAGATATTCCACAGCTATTAGCGGAGGTTGATGTGCTTGTGTTGTCGACGATAACGCAAGAATCGTTCGGCCGGGTTATTTTAGAGGCTCAAGCCATGCATGTTCCCGTTGTCGCAACAAACGTGGGGGGCGTGATAGATATTATTGATGATGAAAGAACAGGCTTATTGGTTATGCCGAAAGATCCTGAGGCGATGGCCATTCAAGTGTTACGTCTCGTGCGGGATAAAGATTTAGCTCAAAGGGTTGTTCAGGCCGCGTTAAAAAAATTAAAAAGCAAATTTACCGTTGAGCACATGTGTTCGCAAACGTTACGCGTTTATGAAGAATTGGTGGCCTCGATGAATATTCTTGTTATTAAAATGAGTTCAATCGGTGATGTCGTGCTCGTTGTGCCCTCTTTAAAGGCCCTTAGGAAAAAGTTTCCCGGCTCTAACATTTATTGTGTGGTCGGCAAGGCGTCAGCAAAGATTTTACAGCGGTGTCCGTACCTGGATGGTTTGTTTATATATGATCATGAGGATCGCCTGAACGGCTGGTTAAATCTTGTTCGATTGGCCGGAAAATTACGTCGATACAAATTTGACAAAATTATTGATTTTCAGAATAACCGGCGGAGCCATCTGTTATCGTACCTCAGCTGGCCACAGGAAAGTTATGGTTTTAAAAACGGAAAGTGGAGCTTTTTTTTAACATATGCCTTAAAGGACTATAAGAATGACATCCCTGCGGTCCGGCATCAATTTCAGATTCTCGATAAATTAGGCGTGCACTACAATGACAGATATCAATTAGAACTCTGGCCATCTGAAAAAGACAAAAAGTATGCGAAAGAATTATTAGAAGTTGAATGGCTGGGCAACTGCAAAAGATTGGTCGGGCTGAATATCTCCGCATCAGATAAATGGCAGACAAAAAACTGGCCTTTGGAGCATATGGCAAAATTGTGTGACCTGTTAACCGCTCAAAATATTCGGATCATGATCACGGGAACGGAAAAAGACCGAAAAGCTGTTAATCAACTGCTATTATTGACAAAGGCGAAACCAGCGGTGTTTATCGCGAAGACCGATGTTTTACAGCTGGCAGCCTTAATTAAAAAGTGTCATATTTTTATTACACCGGATTCTGCCCCGCTTCATATCGCGTCAGCAATGAAAGTGCCTGCGATTGTTTTTTTTGGGCCGACAGATCCTAACCGGCATCTTCCACCCGGAAAGGAAATCGTGGTCATTAAAAAAGAGTTAGAATGTGCTCCTTGTTATAAAGGACGGTGTCCGATTTTGACACACAGTTGTATGCGCGATATTCAACCAGAAGAAGTGGCTGAGATTGTTGATCGCTATATGCCCTCATAGGGCGCAGAAGGGGCAGGTGATATGAATATTTTATTTATGACAACTCATTTGAACACGGGCGGTATAACGAGTTATGTCTTAACCGTGTCTAAAGGTTTAATCGCCCGCGGGCATAAAGTATCCCTCGTTTCGAGCGGGGGGGAGTTGCTACATGCCTTTGAGCAGGCAGGGGTGAAAGTGTTTGTGCTGGATATCCGAACGAAGTCCGAGTTGTCTTTTAAACTTTACCGCAACTTATCACGTGTTAATCAGATTATCCGGGAGCGGAACATTGACTGCGTCCATCCGCAAACACGGATTACACAGGTGATGGCCCGCTTCGTATCTCAGCGCGCGAAGGTTCCTGTTGTAACGACGTGTCATGGGTATTTTACTCCTCGTTGGAGCCGACGTCTTTGTCCGTGTTGGGGGAACAGGGTGATCGCCATCAGCAACGCGGTCGTGGAACATCTTCGGGACGATTTTAAGGTCAATGTTAAGAAGATCGCGCTCATTCACAATGGGATTGACCTTGCTCCATTCCGGGAAAAAGATGGACAGTTAAGGCATCGCATGCGGCAACAATATCAATTGTCTGATGAACTCGTTTTAGGCATTATCGCGCGGCTCAGTGATGTAAAAGGACAGGACATTCTGATTGAGGCGGTCTCAGAAGTTATTAAGGAAGAAAAGAGGGTCAAACTTTTTCTTTTCGGGGAAGGAAAATTTGAATCCCATTTGAAAGCTCTTGTCTCGCGATATCAATTGAACAACTTTGTTTCCTTTTATTCTGTTACCCGGTCTGTTCTGGAACAGTTGTCTGTCATTGATATTTTTATTATGCCGTCACGAAAAGAGGGTTTAGGTCTTTCGGTCATGGAGGCGCAGGCGGCTGGAAAACCGGTCATTGTGTCAAATGTCGGGGGGCTTAAAGATCTGGTGGAAGACGGAGTAACAGGTTTATTCTGTCAGCCCTTGGATCCGGTCGATTTATCGGAAAAAATTATTCAATTGATCCGGGATCCACGTTTGAGAATCGATTTGGGGCGTCAGGCAGAGCGCAAAGCCATGACGCAATATTCGGAAACAGTGATGATGGACAAAACGGTCGCGTTATATTCAGAACTGATAACACAACAATCCAAATAACGACAGGGCAGCGTTTAAACTGAGTGAATCAAGATGAAGAATATTCTAGTGGTGAATGTCAATTGGTTAGGAGACGTTGTTTTTTCGTCTCCGATTTTTAAAGCGTTAAAACAATTTTATCCGGAGGCCAGAGTAGTTTGTATGGCTCCCGAGAGAGTCCGGCTCTTAGCGGCGCACATTGAAGGGGTCGATGCTTTCATCTGTTTAGATGAAAGAAATCAGCAGCGGTCCTGGCTGGCGAAATGGCGGTTGGTACAGACCATAAAAAAGGAGCGTTTCGATATCGTTTTTTTATTGCATCGTTCGTGGACAAGGGCACTGCTGGTATATTTGGCCGGCATCCCTGTTCGCGTGGGCTATGATGTTAAGCGCCGGGGAATGTTTTTGACCCATCGGATTCAGGAACCCTACACATTATTACATCGCTCCGAGATTTATCTTAAGGTTGTTGAGGCTTATAGGATACCCGTTAATGACAGAACAACAACCTTAATCGTCAACGATGATCAGCGTCGAGATATTGGTAACATTTTGAAAGAACGCGGGATCAGTCAAAACGACCGTTTTATTGTCTTCAACCCTGGTGGAAATTGGAATTTAAAACGATGGCCGGTTGAACAATGGCGGAAACTTCTTCAAAGAGTTATCGCTCGTACAGATATCCGGGTCATTATTTCCGGAGCCGAGAAAGACAAAGTTTTATCTGATCAGCTGATATCCGGTCAGGGCTCACAGGTGATTGACTTAACCGGGCAGACATCATTGTCCGAATTAATGGCATTGTTTGAACGCTCCGACCTTTTAGTGACCGCGGATTCAGGCCCGATGCATATCGGCCATAGTGTTGGCACCGCTGTTTTGGCCTTGTTTGGTCCGACACGTCCGGAGTTGACACGGCCGTTAGGGCCCGGTCCTCTGGAGGTGCTGCAATATGAGATCGGCTGTAACCAGGAATCGTGTTATTATCTGGATTGCCCCCAGAATACGTGCATGCGGGCAATCAGCGTACAGGATGTCTATCAAATGATTATCAAATTATGCCATGACATGAAATAGTTTTATGGCATCAAATGGCGTTTACAATCAGGGGGCTGTTGATCTTATTATGAAAATTTTGCCTGATAATATCGCGGATATCCAGAATGTTCTTATTATCACATTAAGTAACATTGGTGATGTTGTTTTAACCTTTCCCGTTATTAATATCGTTAAAGAAAATTTGCCGGAAGCGGACGTGTCTCTTCTGGTGGGACCTAAAGCGGAGGGTTTGTTCGTTGATAATCCTTATTTTAAGCATGTCTATCCCTTTCAAAAAAAGCAATCGGCAAGAGAATGGCTTCGGTTTGTTTTAAGTTTGAGGCGTGAGAGATTTGACTGCGTCATCGACCTCAGGCAGACATTTATTCCTGTCCTTCTTAACTGTCGATATCATACGAGCTTTTTTAAAACACCGCATCAACAGGACCATATGCGTTTCAAGCATTTGAATCGGCTGAAGTCTGTCTTTCCTGATTATCGGCATCAAACGCGTGATTATTGTCTGGCGCAGCCCAAGGAAGGTGTTGTTGTCCCAGATCCTTATTTGAAGGAATTGAAAGGACAGAAATATATCATCCTGTCTCCAGGGGCCGCCGATCAGGCGAAAAGGTGGCCTGAAGAACGATATGTTCAATTATGTCAATTGATTCGAAATAAATATTCTGTTAAGATTGTTTTGGTCGGAGATAACCGGGAAATGACGATCGCGGAAAATATAAAAGCAGCTTTGAAAGATCAAGTCTATAATTTTTGTGGACAAACGACGTTGCGGCAATTGAGTTGTCTGATTCGGCACAGTTGTTTTTTTGTCGGGAATGACAGTGCTGTCATGCACATGGCCAGTTATCATAATATCCCGAGTGTGGCTGTTTTTGGGCCGACCAACCCGGTCCTTTATGGCCCCTGGAGTGAGGACGCTTACGCTATCCGGCACAATCAGGATTGCGCCGGGTGTCAGCGCAGAGAGGGTGGGCAGGGGCATACTTGTTTGCGGGCGATACAGGCAAAAGAGGCCTGGGACCAGTGTCAGATCTTAATGTGTAAAATAAACTTGATTTAAAATGATATTTTCGTAATATACAATTATGCCAAGAGGCGAAACACAGGCCGGAGAGAAAAAGGGATGGAAGATTATAAAAATATTTTAGTCGTCCGCACAGACAGGATCGGAGATGTCGTTCTCACCAATCCCGCGATTGAGGTCCTTAAGAAGGCCTATCCCAAAGCGAAGGTTTCATTGCTCGTGAGTCCATCCACACAGGTATTGGTTGAGGACCATCCCCATTTAGACGAACTTATCGTCGACGATCGTAAAAAAGTCCATAAAGGACTTGGTGGTTTTATTCAATTAGCGCTGGGGCTTCGTTCCCGGAAGTTTGATTTGGCCATCATTTATCATACAAAACGGCGCACCAATTTATTATGTTTTTTGGCCGGTATTCCGATGCGGGTCGGCTATAAAAATAATAAATTCGGTTTTTTATTAACCCAACCTTTGTTTGATGACCGCAATAAAGGCCGGAAGCATGAAACACAGTATTGTTTGGATGTTTTAAGAGTCTTGGGGATTCCCATGGATTTTTTTAAAGAGGAGTTAGATGAGACGGACTTATTTGTGTCGGTTAATGAAGCCTCAGAGATGATGATTGACCGTTTTTTTAAACAGAATAACATAACGACAACAGATCGCCTGGTCGCGATTCATGCCGGGGCAAGTGACCCCGCGAAACGCTGGCCAGAGGTCTTTTTTGCCGATATTATCGAAAAGCTTTTTGATCAATATGGAACGAAAATTGTCTTAATCGGAGACGCGGACACGCGCGGTATTTCCCGCGAAATTTTTTCATTGACCAAACAACCTGTTTTTGATTTAACCGGTATGATCACGTTAAGTGAGCTCGTTAGCCTATTGAAACGGTGTTATATATTGATATCCAATGATTCAGGCCCGGTGCATGTTGCCGCCAGTTTGAACACTCCGGTTATATCCATTTTTACCCGAAATGAACCGGGCATAAATCCCACCCGCTGGTGTCCGATCAATAAAAAATCCAGAGTCATTTCGGTCGCTCCGGATAAATTAGAAGCTTACAAAAAGAAGAAAGTTGTCAATTTTTCTAAAGCGCATAAACCAGACCCGGACTATCTTAAACTTATACCACCCCAGGACGTTTTAGAAGCGGTTGACTCACTTTTTAAACTGTGTTAAAATCGGAACGTTTTATTAATACCAAATTCAATAAATAATTCTTCTGTTTTCTCTTCGCTATTTTCGAAAAAGCGTTCGCAAAAAACGATGGGAATTTTCGGCAATTACTTAATGGAATTGGTATAATTGCCAAACCCGATTCTGTTTTTCTCGACGCTAAGGCAAGAGTATCAGAATAGAGATAGAATAATTCATTAATGGATTTGGTACAAACAAGTATGTATTATCTAATACAATAAGGGATGACATGATTGCTTTGAATGAATACATCTCGAAATTCTCCGATAAGAATATTTTAGTCATCGGGGATGTGATTTTAGACCGCTATATCCAGGGTTCGGTCAGCCGGATTTCACCTGAAGCCCCTGTTCCGATTGTTTTGGAAGAGGCCTCTTTTTACACCCCGGGCGGCGCTGCCAATGTCGCTCATAACTTAAAAAGTTTGGGCGCCAATGTGTATCAGGTCGGCCGGGTCGGCAATGATTTTGAAGGAAAAAATTTAAAGAGGGAGTTAAAGAAAAAAGGAATTCAAACGACCGGAATTTTTTTAGACAAGAACATCCCGACGATCACAAAAACAAGAGTTATCGCCCAGCATCAGCAGATTGTCCGGATTGATAAAGAAAGATCGAATGCTCAACCGGATGAATCCCTGAAGAAAAAAATTCATAATTTTATCGAGGAACATATTGAAATATGTGACGCCATTATTATCTCTGATTATGGTAAAGGACTGATTACTCCTGACTTAGTCCATGATATCCAGCAAATAAATCGCACGCGTAATAAAATTATTACCGTGGACCCCAAGGTCGAACATTTCGGCTATTATGAAGAAGTAACCGCCATTACTCCGAATAAGAAAGAAGCGGAAAATGCCATCCGCAACATTAAAATTTATGAACAAAAGGGTAATCAATTGAAAGTCAATAAGGACCGCCTGGACACGGCCAACGATATTGACCGCGCGGGAGAGGAACTGCTGAAATATTTGAAATTGGAATCCCTGCTGATTACTCTGGGAGAAGAAGGCATGCGCCTTTTCGAAAAAGGGAAAAAACCTTATTCGATTCAAACATGCGCCCGGGAGGTTTATGATGTCAGCGGCGCGGGCGATACGGTTATATCGGTCTTTACTTTAGCCCTGACAGCCGGAGCGGATAAAAGGCAGGCGGCGGAGTTAGCTAACAGGGCTGCCGGTGTTGTGGTCGGCAAGATGGGGGCCGTGGCGATCAGCCGCGATGAATTGCTGGAAAGTCTAAAACAATGATCGGTGTCCGGTGTGACGCGCGTGATTAAGCGCCTGACATGAAGGAAAGAAAGGGCGTCATTGGACATCCATTTGCGACGTTACCTCGGCCGTTTACGAACGACCCTAAATAAATTTCTAAACGCATGAAACAGAGAGTGATCTTATGAAAACAATCGGCGTTATTCCTGCCCGTTGGGGTTCGACCAGATTTGAAGGCAAGGTCTTAGCACCGCTGGCGGGCAAACCGATGGTTCAGCATGTATGGGAACGCGTCAAGGGCAGTGCGTTGTTGGATGATGTGTTAATCGCCTGTGATGACCGGCGCGTCTATACCGCGGCAAAGAATTTCGGAGCGAATGTTGTCTTAACCTCCTCGGAGCATCCTTCCGGAACGGACCGTATCGCGGAGGCGGTTGAGGACCTGGATGTGGATGTTGTCATCAACATTCAGGGAGATGAACCCCTTATTCAACCGCAAATTATTGACGCGTTGGCAGAAGCTTTGCAGAACGATTCCGCGAGCGTTATGGCGACGGTTATCAAGCTCTTCGGGAAAGATGAAGACGTCACGGATCCCAACATTGTTAAAGTTGTTGTTGATCAATTTCAATACGCGCTGTATTTTTCCAGATCGGTCATTCCGTATAACCGTGACGGCCAGGACATGTCTTACTATAAACATTTGGGCCTATACGCCTATCGCAAGGATTTTTTATTGATGTACAGAAATTTTGAACCTTCAAGGCTGGAATCCATTGAAAAACTTGAACAATTGCGCGTCCTGGAGGCGGGGTACAGGATTAAAACAGTGGTTACAGACGTGGAAACATGTGGTGTTGACACCCCTGAAGATTTGATTAAAGTTGAAGCACGGCTAAAGGAGTTGACATGAAGTCAAAAAGGAAAAAACAAACAATTAAGGTCGGCCCCATTACATTGAGCAATGCTAAGCCGTTTGTTTTTATTTCCGGGCCCTGTGTGATTGAGAACAGGGCGTTAACCATTAAAATCGCGAAGCAATTAAAGACCATAACGGCAAAGCTGCAGATTCCTTTTATTTTTAAGGCCAGTTACGATAAGGCTAACCGAACATCCGTTTCTTCATTCCGTGGTCCTGGAATCGACGAGGGTCTATTGATTTTAAAGGAAATCAAGGAAACGCTTGGCGTTCCCGTCCTCAGCGATGTCCATTCTGTCGCCGAGGTCGAAAAAGCGGCTCAAGTGCTGGATATCCTGCAAATCCCCGCGTTCCTGTGCCGTCAAACAGATTTGTTATTGCGCGCGGCCCAAACGGGGAAAGTGATTAATATCAAGAAAGGGCAATTTCTTGCCCCGTGGGATATGGGTCAGATCATCAAGAAAGTCGAATCAAAAGGCAATAACCGGATATTATTAACCGAGCGGGGTGTCAGTTTCGGGTATAACACACTTGTTTCTGATTTTCGTTCTTTAGAGGTCATGAAAGATTATGGTTATCCTGTTGTCTTTGACGCGACCCACTCTGTTCAACAGCCGGGAGGGTTAGGGAGTTGTTCGGGCGGTCAGAATCAATATGTTCCTTTGTTATCGCGGTGCGGTATCGCTGCCGGTTGTTCCGCTGTTTTTATGGAAGTCCATCCCGATCCCGGGCAGGCCCTGTCGGATGGCCCCAACACTCTGGCATTGAGCCGTGTTCCGGGAGTGTTAAAATTATTAAAGAAGCTTGATTTGGTTATCAAGTCCTCTAAAATATAATTTGTCGGGCAATAGAAATTTTTTTAAACGATTAATATAAAATTGTTATACGAGATGCCATTAAAAAGTGCTAAGGAAGTTATCACCACCGAATCTGACGCGATTAAGTCTTTATTGAAAAAGATCAATAAAGAATTTGAACAGATCATAGATGTGATTATCCGTTGCAAGGGAAAAGTTGTCGTAACGGGTATGGGTAAGACGGGAATTATCGGCCGGAAAATTGCGTCCACATTAGCGTCAACAGGAACACCCAGTTTATTCCTTCATAGTGCTGAAGCAGTGCATGGTGACTTAGGACAGGTAACAAAACATGATGTGGTGATTGTTATTTCGGCAAGCGGGCAAACCGATGAAACAAAAAGATTGCTGCCCCTGGTCAAAAAGATCGGATCAACATTGATCGCCATGACCGGCAATGTCGAGTCGTCATTGGCGCAATACAGTGATTACCTCCTGGATGTGTCGGTTAAAAAAGAAGGCTGCCCGTTGGGGTTGGCCCCTATGGCGTCGACCACGGCAACGCTCGTCATGGGCGACGCTTTAGCCGCGGCGTTGATTGTTAAACGTGGTTTTCGCCCCGAAGATTTCGCGTTTTACCATCCCGCGGGGGCATTAGGAAAAAAACTTTTGTTGACTGTCGAAGACCTGATGCGTAAAGACACTCAATACGCGCGTGTTAAAGACACCACCAAAGTCAAGGATGTCTTATTGGCCATAACGAAAGCCCGCTGTGGTTCAGCCTGTGTGTTAACGGAAAAGGGACGGTTTGTTGGTATTTTTACAGATGGAGATTTAAGGCGGCACATTGAATCCGAGCCTGACCTGTTGCAGCGACCTGTTAAACTTTTCATGACGAAAAATCCCACAACGATCGACAAAGACTGTCTGGCTGTTGAAGGATTAAACATGCTCGAGGGAAAAAAAATTGATGAGTTGCCTGTTGTTGATAAGCGAAAGAAACTCGTCGGATTGCTCGACGTGCAGGATTTATTAAAAGCCGGGATATTTTAGGACATTTATCATGATAGATTCTTTGAAGAAAAAATTAAAGAAAATTAAAGTACTCGCTTTAGATGTTGACGGGGTTCTGACGAATGGGAAAATCAATGTTGATGAGCGGGGAAAAGAAATAAAAGTTTTTGATGTTCATGACGGTTTTGGCCTGGCCATGATTCGAAGAGCCGGTTTCAAGACGGCCATCATATCCGCCCGGTCGGCGGGAGCCGTGACCGCCCGCGCCAGAGACTTGAAAATTGACCAGGTTTTTCAGGGCGCGTATCCGAAGACGGCGGCTTTTGAGCAATTGCTGCGTGTCTTAAAAGTGTCTGAAGACCAGGTATGTTTTATGGGCGATGACATCCCCGACCTCATTATTTTCAGGCGCGTCGGCGTAGCCGTTGCTGTAAAAAACGCGAATGCTGAAGTCAAAAAACATGTGGACTATGTCACAAAAAGAAATGGCGGAGATGGTGCTGTTAGAGAAATTGTCGAGCTTATTTTAAAAACACAGAATAAATGGAAAGAATTATTAAAACACTATCATAAAGGATAATATTCAATGACAACTTCCTTAAGGCGGAATCATTTCTTTTTTGTTGGCCTTTTGTTTATACTGCACAGCAGTCTTGTCCACGCGCAATTAAATGATCAAAAATTTCACGGATTTGATTTGCAAGGCTATGCTGATAACGGGGAGAAAGCCTGGGATGTAAAAGGGGATACGGCAAATATTTCCGGATCAGAAATCTCATTGTCAAATGTTAACGCGACTATGTATGGGGAACAAAAGATGAATTTGACTGCCGAATCGGGGATTCTGGACCAAAAGACGGGGAAGATGCACTTGGAGCAGGATGTCATCGTAACGAGTGAGAGCGGTTCACAGTTGATCACGGATACTTTAGATTGGGACCGAAACAACGATATGGTTACGACAGAGGATAATGTGCTGATTACCGATGAAGCGTTTACCTTAACGGGCAAAGGGATGAACGCCCGCCCCGGTTTAAAAGAGGCCAAGATTCATGAAGATGTTACGGTGCGGATTGACACAGAGCCGAAAAAAAAGAAAGGCCGGGTTTTAACGATCACGAGCGATGGCCCGATGATTATTGAACAGGCCAAAGGATTCGCTGTCTTCGAAGATAATGTCGTTGCCATTCAGGATCAACAAATTTTACGCGCGGACCGCATGGAGATATATTTCAAAGGGGATATGTCGGGAATCAAACGAATGCTATGTATTGGAAATGTTGAAATTGAAAAAGGAGAAAATAAGAGTTACGCGCAGAGGGCTGAGTATGACGCGGAGAAACAAAAATTGGTCTTATCGGGTCGACCAAGATTAATTCTTTTAACTGAGGGAGAAAATGCCATTACATCTTTTGGAAACTAAAAGTTTGGTTAAGCGTTATGGAAGCAGGAATGTTGTCGATGGTTTAGATATTACGGTGGGCCGCTCAGAAATTGTCGGCCTACTGGGACCTAATGGGGCGGGGAAGACAACCACTTTTTATATGGCGGTTGGGATCATTAAGCCGGATAAAGGTCAAATTTTGTTTGATAATGATAATATCACCAAAAAAAGCATTCACGAACGCTCCCGCCTGGGCATGGGCTATTTGTCACAGGAGTCATCGATTTTTCGCAAATTAACTGTCGCAGAAAATATTATGGCTATATTGGAGACCTTAAATTTAAGTCCGCGTGAACGTCGACGGCGGTTATCCTCTTTGTTAGAGGAGTTGAATATCGCGCATCTGGCAAAAAGTAAGGCCTATACATTGTCCGGGGGAGAACGGCGGCGTCTTGAAATAACACGGGCGTTAGTCACCAATCCTTCTTTTTTGCTTTTAGACGAGCCCTTTTCCGGGATTGATCCTATTGTGGTTGCGGAAGCCCAGGAAATCATTAAAGAACTGAAGGCCAGGGGCCTGGGCATCCTTTTAACAGACCACAATGTCCGTGAGACGTTATCCATTACAGACAGGGCCTATTTGATTTCCGATGGCCGGATCCTTATTTCGGGAACGGCAGATGATCTTATTAATGACCCGGAAGCTAGAAAGATCTATCTCGGTGAAAAGTTTAAGATGTAAACGTTTGTTATATAAATAGTTGTAATTTTAGTTTATACGCGGCTAACCCGCATCTTGACAAATATATAAAAACCTTTAAAATGCACAGATATTTGGAGGAATGTTGATTCATTTATAAATTTAATCTTAGCGGGAATTCCCCTCCTTTATTTAAGGCGGGGAGGAAAGCCCACTCCAGCGGCTTTATCGCTGGATAACGTTTCGCGCCATGAGCGTTTGAAGCCGTAAATCCAACGGTTGTGAACCCGTTGGAATTTATTTTTAGATGGAGGAAAAGGAAAACAGATGAAAGTAGAAGTCAAAATAATTGATACCACGAAAAGAGAATTGCAGTTTGAAATCCCGAAAGAACGTGTTGCTGAGTTCTTAGACGAGGTTTACGTTGATATTTCTAAAAAAGCTAAAGTCAAAGGTTTTAGACCGGGTAAAATTCCACGTAATATTTTGGAATCAAAATACAGCCAGCTTGCGAGGGAAGAAGCATTAAAGAAAATCGTTCCAGATGCTTATCAGGAAGCGATTCAGCAAGAAAAATTGTCCCCTATAGACTATCCCGAGATCAATGACGTTTCTTTCAAGGATGGGGCGGTACAGTTTAAAGCTTTAATCGATATTAAACCGGACGTCGCTGTTAAAGATTATCTTGGGATCAAAGTCAAACGGAAAAGTACAGAAGTAACAGACGCTGATATCGATAAAACATTGGATTATTTTAAGCAAGGGCAGGGTAAAGACAAGGATGTCTCTATTGATGATGAATTCGCTAAAGGTTTAGGGTATCCGGATTTAGTCCAGTTTAAGGAGTCGTTGAAGAAACAGCTTGAATTAGATAAAGAGCGCCAGAGTAAATCGGATGTCGAGAATCAAATCGTCGAATATTTGTTGAAGAAATCTAAGTTTGCTTTGCCCAAATCACTCGTCGATAAACAGATGGAGCAACGATTGGCTGAAGAGCGCAACCGGTTAAAATCGCAACAAGTTCCTGAAGAAGAAATTCAAAAAAGGGAAGAAGATATTCGCAAACAACTTAAAGAGGTTGTTGAGAAAGACGTGAAAGTCTACCTGATTTTTGATAAGATTGCCCAGCTTGAAAATATTCAATTGAATGAAAAAGATAATATGGTTATGAAGGTCATGGAGTTTTTATTGAAGCAGGCTCAATGGGCGTAACCTCCCGGGATAGATATCTGGACGCGCCTTTATCGGTAGGCCAAAAAACATTCAACTCTTAATAGATTTAACAGTTATTTTAAACCCGACTGGAACCAGGAGGAAAGATGGAGTTCAATATGGAATTAAAATCTCAAGTATTAGTCCCAATGGTTGTTGAGAAATCAGGGCATGGCGAACGGGCATATGATATTTATTCTCGTCTTTTGAAGGACAGGATTATATTTGTTGGAACAGCTATTGATGACACTGTCGCGAATTTAATTGTTGCCCAAATGCTGTTTTTGCAGAGTGAGGACGCGACAAAAGATATAAATATTTATATTAATTCTCCCGGGGGATCTGTAACAGCCGGGTTAGCTATTTATGACACCATACAATTTGTTAAGCCGGATGTTTGCACGTATTGTCTCGGACAGGCCGCTAGCATGGGCGCGGTGCTTTTAGCTGCCGGCGCAAAGGGTAAACGGTTTGCCCTGCCGTATTCCCGTATTATGATTCATCAGCCGTGGGGTGGGGCGCAAGGGACAGCCAGTGATATTTCTATTCAAGCTCAAGAAATTTTACGGATGAAAGAAGAGTTAATCAAAATTTTAGCTAATCACACAAGTCAAACCGTTGAAAAGGTTCAGCAGGACAGTGACCGTGATTGTTTTATGTCATCTTTTGAGGCTAAAGATTATGGCTTAGTAGATGAAGTTATTCAAACCGCGAAAAAGAAATAATGTTTTATTTAAAACATTATACAGATAAGTGAAAGGATATTTGATGAAGAGAAATTTATTATTAACACCCGGTCCAACTCAAATTCCTCCGGAATTGTGCGCGGCATTGGGCAAACCCATCATCCATCACCGAACCCCTCAATTTCAGCAGGCATTAAAAGATGCGATTACGGGTTTGAAATATGTTTATCAAACAACAAATGATATCTACATATTGGCGGGTTCAGGCACAGCCGGGATGGAAGCCGCTGTCTGTAATTTGCTTTCTGCCGGAGATAAAGCCATCACCGTTGAAGCCGGGAAATTTGGTGAGAGGTGGACAGAATTATGCAAGGCTTACGGTGCTGATCCTCAAGTTATCGAAGTGGAATGGGGCAAGGCTGTTCAGGCAGAGCAGATCAAAGACGCCTTAAAGAAACAACCAGAGACGAAAGCTGTTTTTATCACTTTGAATGAAACGTCAACGGCTGTTTTGACAGACGTGAAAGCCATCGGGGCGGTTGTCAGGGAAACAAACGCTGTATTGGTTGTGGATGCCGTCAGTGGTCTGGGCGTTGTTGATTTGCAAACAGATAATTGGCATGCGGATGTTGTTGTTGCGGCATCACATAAAGGTTTTATGCTTCCTCCTGGGGTCGCGTTTGTTTCGGCCAGTCCGAAAGCCATCAAACAAATTAATGCGAGCACCAGTCCGCGTTATTATTTTGACTTGAGAAAAGCAAAAAAAGTGGTCGATAAGCCGGATACCCCTTTTACTCCAGCGATCGGGATTATAGTCGCGCTGGTTGATAGTGTTAAGTTTTTTCAGGAAAAAGGATTAGAAAATATTTTCCATCATTATGCCCGCCTGGCAGAGGGTGTTCGGGCAGCAGCCAGAGGCCTGGGGCTTTCGATTTTTACGGATGAATCCTGTCTGTCGAATGTGTTGACAGCTATTAATATCCCCGGTGAGATTGATGGAACAAAGATTGTTAAGCTGATGCGCGACACATATGGTATATCTGTTGCCGGCGGTCAAGCCCAATTAAAAGGAAAGATCATCCGTATCGCGCACATGGGAGCGTTAGACGAGTTTGATCTCTTGACGGGAATCTGTTGCCTTGAAAAAGTTTTAAAAGTATCAGGTTATTCCTTTAAGCTTGGAGCAGGGGTCAGTGCCGCGCAAGAGATTTATAATAAATAATTTTTGATGGTAATGTTCTGGATGTAAAGGCACTCAGGGATTTTTTAACCGGATTGGTTTTTATTTTCTGATTTTTTTAAGCCGTTTGTGGACGGGTTGAAAGATAGATTTGTTTTGATATGCGAATTATTTTAAGAAAGGACGTAGACAATGAAGATTTTAATTAGTGATAAATTATCGAAAGAAGGGATTGATATCTTAGAGGCGGTAAAGGAGTTTGAAGTTGATGTCAGGCCGGGACTGAGTCCCGAAAATTTAAAATTGATTATTAAGGATTATGAGGCCCTTATCGTTCGGAGCGGAACGAAAGTTACCGCTGATGTTATTGACGCGGCTGACAATTTAAAATTTATTGGCCGGGCTGGAGTCGGGTTAGATAATGTGGATTTAAAAGCTGCGACCAGGAAGGGTGTTGTTGCGATGAACACTCCGGCGGGGAACACAACTTCGACGGCCGAACAAACGATGAGCCTTATTTTATCCTTATCGAGGAATATTCCGCAGGCTTACGCATCTTTGAAGGCCGGCAAGTGGGAACGCAGTAAATTTAAAGGGGTTGAACTTAAGGGAAAAAAACTTGGTGTGATCGGACTCGGTCGCATCGGGTCGACTGTCGCGAAATTTGCTAAGGCCTTTGGAATGGAGATCATTGCTTATGATCCATATCTATCTGCCGATGCTGCCATGCAACGTGGAATTGACCTGGTTGAACTGGAGACATTGATTAAAGAATCTGATTACATTACGATCCATATCCCGAAAACAGCGGAGACCAAAGATTTAATCAGTGATAAAGAATTTGACATGATGAAACCATCAGCAAGGTTGATTAACTGCGCGCGGGGGGGGATCATTAATGAACAAGCTTTAGTTAAGGCGTTAGAAGGGAATAAGATCAAAGGTTGTGCTTTGGATGTTTATGAGTCAGAGCCACCTGATTTTAGCTCGCCGCTATTTAAATTTGATAATTGTGTGACAACACCTCACTTAGGTGCGTCAACGGATGAAGCTCAGGTTAATGTTGCTATTGAAATAGCGGAAACCATTCGTGACGCATTGTTAGGACGAGGTATTGTCAATGCGGCTAATTTCCCATCTGTTGATGCGGAATCGTATATAGTTTTAGAACCGTATATTAATCTTGCTTTGAGTATAGGGAAGGTCGCCGGTCAATTAGCAATAGGAAGGGTTAGTGAAGTTAAGATTACATATAGCGGAGATATTACCCGGTTCAAGGTCGCATCAGTTAGCCTGTCGTTGATGAATGGTCTCTTGCAGCCGATTCTTGGGGAAGACGCTGTCAACTATATCAATGCCCTGGATATCGCAAAAGAACGTGCCATTAAGGTTCAAGAAATTCATTCAAGTAATGTTGAAGAATTTGTGAACTGCATTTATGTTGAAATTAAAACAGATAAAGACCCGTTTGTTATTTGGGGCACGCTCTCAGCCAACCAGCAGCCGCGGATTGTGAAGATCAACAATGTTTATGTGGAAGCGGTCCCTGAGGGGCATATGCTATTTATCAACAATAAGGATAAGCCCGGTATTGTCGGCGCGGTCGGCACGATATTAGCCCAAGAAAATATCAATATTGCCGGAATTGTTTTTGGTCGAGAATCAAAAGGTGGTTTAGCCCTCAGTGTTGTGAATGTGGATAGTGAAGTTCCACAAACAACAATAGATAAAATTAAGAACACAAAGGATGTCTTATTCGTAAAGTATCTTAAGGTCTAATTTTTTCATTGTTAGACATCATGGTGCTGTGCCGGATAAAGACATCCGGGTCTGGGTAAAGAGGAAATCATGGAAGCTATTATCTCAACAGCATTTAATTCAGGATTATGGGATTCATTGAATCCATGTAATCTAGCAAATCTTATCGTTTATACCTTTATGCTGTTTTATTTTTGTCGAACAGCGGCATCTGTTCGTTTATTCGCTGTTTCATTTATCATTTCCAGCATGATCATCACGTACCATGTTCTGCATGGTGTTTTTTATAACTTCTATACGATTGGTTGGTTGTTTGATCTTCTGCAATACTCGTATCTCGCATTGTCGATTGTGATTATTATTGCTGGTTGTATTCATTTTATTGATTGGAAGAACCTTCTCACCTCGAAGGATCTTGATAAAGTCATCATCAAGCAGACTTACGTCATCCCTGCTCCCGGACGGAAACCGTTGAATTTTCTTATTGTATTGCTTGTGAGCTTTCTTGCTGGCGCGGTCTTATCATTTATGATGGGAGTCTGGCCCATGGGATGGAATATTTATAATTATTGGGCAGAGGCAGCTGTTGTCGGTGATATGATTACCTCAATTCTTGTTCTAATGTTGTACACATTATTTCTTATGATACCGTTTATTTTTGTTACGACCGTATTTCTATCGTCGATGAGAATTAAGATAAATCAAGATTTTTTAGTGCGTAAAATTGCATTGGTTAAAATTATGACCGCTGGTTTTTATATCGCGGTAGGATTAGGCTTAAGCTATATTGTGTTGCGCTAATATTCAATGTAATCTGTCTTTTTTTTCGTAAAATCGTTTTGCTTTTTTAGTGAATCTCCTCGCAGCAGAGCTCAGAGGAATTCACTCCATTAAACGAGTAATCTTGATACGATTGATTGATCCGGATCGTTTTTTTAAGTTAAGACGGATTATTTTTTTTGTCAATTTTCTTTAATGATACGAGGAATGATTCCTTTTTTCCGCATATTTGATTCGTTCATTGATGATGAAAATGAACAAAATGAAATAGAAGAGAATTCCAATGCTGACTGAGGTCGCAATATTTTTGATTCGGTCGGGTGCAACTACTAAACGTTTAAAAAAGGAAGATACATGAATGTAGCAGTGATTGGTTCCCAATGGGGAGACGAAGGAAAAGGGAAGTTAATCGATATCCTTTCGGAGAATAAAGATATTACTGTGCGTTATCAGGGTGGTAATAATGCCGGCCATACGGTGGTTGTGGGGGATAAAGAATATATTTTTCACTTATTGCCATCAGCGATTTTACATAAAGGGAAAGTCTGCGTTATCGGAAATGGTGTGGTCGTGGACCCCGTCGCTTTGCTGGATGAAATTGCAAATTTAAAGGGCAAGAAAATATCCGTGACACCCGCTCGTTTAAAAATTTCAGGTCTTTGTCATGTTGTCATGCCGTATCACAGGATTTTAGATGGCTTACGCGAAACGAAAAGAAAAAATAAAATAGGAACCACCGGAAGGGGAATTGGTCCATGTTATGCCGATAAAGTGACCCGTTGCGGTATTCGGGTGATCGATTTGCTTAATCCTCGGGTTTTTAAGGCTAAGTTGGAAGATAATCTGCGGGAGAAGAATGAAATATTCACCAAAGTCTATGGGGAAAAAATTTTTGACTTCAAGCATATTTATCAAGAGTACTTGAATTATGGTAAACAATTGAGTCCGTTTGTTGTGGACGCAGCCGTGTATCTGAACAGGTCAATTGATAAGAAAAAAACAATTCTTTTTGAAGGGGCGCAAGGGACTTTTTTAGACATTGATTTCGGAACATATCCGTATGTTACCTCCTCGAATTCTACCGTTGGCGGCATTGGCCCTGGTAGCGGGGTTGCGCCGACGAAAGTTGATAAAGTGATTGCTTGCGTGAAAGCCTACACAACCCGGGTGGGAGAAGGCCCCTTCCCAACAGAATTTTCTTCGCGATTGAAAGATGATATCCGCCAGAAAGGAAAAGAATTCGGGGCAACAACCGGACGGCCTCGCCGTTGTGGGTGGTTCGATAGTGTGCTGGTCCGATATTCCATCCTGATCAATGGCGTTTCTGAGTTAGCAATCATGAAGTTAGATGTTTTAGATGAGCTAAAGAAAATTCAAATTTGTACGGGTTACCGATACCGGGGGAAAATGTACAAAGATTTTCCGATGGATCTGGAAGTCATTAGCGGGGTTAAGCCTATATATGAAGAAATGGATGGTTGGCAAGAACCGATCAGCAATATTCGTCAATATGACAATTTGCCGGAAAACGCGAAACGCTACATTAATTGTTTAGAGCGATTATTGAAGGTTGAAATAAAGTATATTTCCATCGGTTCAAAACGTGACCAGATTATTTTCCGTTAGTGTTGCCGGAAGCAATTCTTCTACTATTAAGAATTATTAGATGTTTATTTATAGTATATTAAATTAATTAGCTTGACTTTAAAATTGCCCTATGATATGTTGTGTACTGACTTTTCTTACAAGAATTTATTCAATATTTTTTTCAAAAAGTTTGAAGTTTTTTTATTATTTGTAACATGAAATGTGTTGTCTTGCAAAGGGATCAATCCAAATAAACAGAAAGTCCTTTTGTCTAAACCATATAGATTGTTTCATGATAATTTTTTCATATTGAGACCAGAAGAATCTTGATAATGATGATCCTCCTCTTTGCAGGATTTATGATCAATAAGATTTTGGCAATCTCAACCTGACTCAAAAAGGAGGATCGTATGCGATTAAGAAGTTTAGTTATCTTGCCTGTGGTAATGTTACTCCTCTCATCGATGTTATTAACGGGATGCACCTTTGTTTTTCAGAAAGGGAGACGGGTTGATGTCGAAAAAATATCTAAATTGAAGAATGAGTTGACGGATTTAGAGCGTGCAAAAGCAGAGTTGGAAGACCGCCTCAAGAATGAAATTGTCGATAAAGATGTTAAGGTTGAGATGCTTGAGAAGGGATTGGTGATCACATTCGTGGCCGAGGTCCTATTTGATTCCGGTAAAGATAAATTGCGTAAAGAATCCCACAGTATTTTGGATAAAGTGGCGCATGTTTTAAACACGACGATTAAAGACTTATCCGTCGGGGTTGAAGGTCATACTGACGACGTGCCGATCAAGTATTCGGGTTGGAAGACTAATTGGGAATTATCAGCCGCCCGCGCCTTAAGTGTTTTGCACTATTTAGTACAGAAGCATAATGTCGGGTCGAAAAGATTATCCGCGACTGGTTTCGGCGAATTTCATCCTGTAGCGACAAATAAAACGACTGTCGGACGACAAAAGAATCGACGAGTCGAAATCGTTATTTTACCTAAATCAGAAAAGAAGAAACGATAAGAACAGGTTAATAACAAGAAGGGGGCGAAATTGAGAATACTCATTTACCTTATCAGTTTTGTGATTATCGCAGCATCAATCGCGTTTGCCGTGTATTACAACAATGAAGCTGATCAGGCAACCCAATCCTTGGAACATGAACGCTACAGTCGTATGATGGCCGAAGAAGGATTAGAAAAAGCCAAGGGAACGATCACAGCATTAGAAGCGGAAATGAATAGAATTAACGTTAAAATTAAAGGCACGAAAGTCATGCTTGAACAGGCGACTTCGACTAATAAAAATTTGAAAACTCGTTTAGACCGTGCATTACAGGCCAAAGATGATTTGCGAGAAAGAATTCAAACCTTACAGAATGAACTCAAGCAGCGAGAAAGTGCCATGGCTCCTTTGGCACCTGCCGTTAATTAAGAGATGATGATGAAATATTAAAATGCTATGATTGACTAGGCTAATTGTGAATAATATATAAAGTGTGCTTGAACTGAGGGGGATGATATCCCCCATTTTATTTAAATGCACATTGATTGATGAATATATGGATGAATTGAATTTAGATAGGTTACCGAAACATGTCGCTATCATCATGGATGGCAATGGGCGTTGGGCGCAGCAAAAAGGTTATCCCCGCACGACTGGTCACATCGAAGGGGTAAAAAGGGTTCAAGATATTGTGGTCTATGCTTCGCGGATCGGGTTGAAATTTATTACGCTATATACGTTCTCAACCGAGAATTGGAATCGTCCGGTAACGGAAATCAATATGTTGATGAACACGTTGAGTAAGGTTTTAAAAACGAAAGCTAATTTTCTTAAAAAAAACAATATCCGGTTTCAGATGATAGGTCGAATGGACCGTATCCCGGCTGCCGTCTTGAAGTCCATTCAATTTGTTAAGGATACGACGAAGGACTGTACAGGCTTGACCTTAAACTTAGCATTTAATTATGGAAGCAGGTTAGAGATTGTTGACGCCGTCAGGCAGATTATTCAGGACATCATGGAAGGCAAGAAATTAGCAGAGGATATTTCCGAATCAGATATCACGAACTGTTTGTATACACATATGTTGCCGGACCCGGATTTGTTAATCCGTACCTCTGGCGAAAAGCGCATCAGTAATTTTTTGTTATGGCAACTGTCGTACGCGGAATTTTATTTCACGGAAACATGCTGGCCGGATTTCAAACAGAGCGAATTTAAAGCAGCCCTTATTGAATATCAAAACAGAGAAAGGCGTTATGGAGATATAACGACCAAAGGATGATGAATGAATAAAGATCGTGTGATCAGTTCAACGATAATGATTTTGTTGTCGCTGTTTGCCGTGATCAATAAGTGGGTATTCTTAATTGTATTACTTGCTTTGATTATCGCAGGGTTATATGAGTTTTTTTATTTAATCAAAAAAAAAGGGATTCCTATTTATAGCTATACCGGGATCGCTATCGGAGTTTCGATTCCGCTCTCAATCTTTTTCAGGTTTGAACCCACGAAAGGTTGGGAACTGTTGTTCATTGTGTTAATGCTTTTAACGATTTTTGTTTTGCAGTTGTATCGTAAAGAAAATCAGAACGCTATTATCGGGATATCAACAACCCTGTTCGGGGTGTTGTATGTTTCCTGGTTTTTTAGCTTTTTAGTCAAGATCCGTTATTTAATGCCGGAAGTCGAAGGCGCCGGTATAAAATTGTTAGGTTTTATTCTTATAATCACCAAGTGTGGCGATATGGGCGCATTAATTGTTGGCAGTAGATACGGAAAGCATCCGTTGTTAAAACGGGTTAGTCCCAATAAAACAATTGAAGGCAGTCTCGGCAGTTTCACTTTTAGTGCTTTAGCGGCGGTTTGTGCCAAATCTTTATTGCCGGCATGTTTGAATTTTCAAATTTGGCAAATTATTTTAATCGGGATGTTTTTCGGCGGACTTGGCCAATTGGGTGATTTATCAGAATCACTGATTAAGCGGGATTGCAATGTGAAGGATTCAGGGAAGATGTTGCCGGCATTAGGTGGCGTTTTGGATGCCATTGATAGTTTATTATTTTCTGCTCCGGCATTTTATTTTTTTATGAGTTCAATTTTATCAAAATGAGTTAAAACGACTCATAAATAGAGCTATCAATATAATTTTTTGAATGAGCCGAAAGAAAAAAAGAGTCGCGATATTAGGATCAACAGGCACTATTGGGCAAAACACGTTACGTGTCGTCCGGCGGTTTCCTGAGCGTTTTCAGGTTGTTGCCTTAACAGCGTTTAATAATTTAAAATTGCTTGCCAGGCAGGCTGCTGAGTTTGATCCGGATTATGTGGCTGTTTCAAAAGACAGGTATCAATCTTTAACAGGAAAGATTGAGAATAAGAAGACAAAATTATTATTAGCTCCTGATGATTTGGAGCATATCGCTTCTTTGAAATCTGTAGATATTGTTGTTATCGGGATGGGCGGGAGTGTCGCGTTAAAGCCTTTTCTTTCAGCTGTTAGAGCGGGCAAAACAATTGCGCCCGCGAATAAAGAGGCGCTGGTCGTTGCCGGACATTTAATAATGAAAGAGGCCCAGAAATATCAATCCCTGATTGTTCCTGTTGATAGCGAGCAGAGTGCGATTTTTCAGGCCTTGCAGGGAAACGACCGGCAAGAATTAAAGAAGGTATACCTGACCGCTTCGGGTGGAGCGTTGTTAAATGTTCCTTCAAAAATATTTGATCGTCTTACGGTTCAAGATATCCTCAATCATCCACGTTGGAAGATGGGGAAGAAAATAACAGTTGATTCCGCCACTCTTTTGAATAAGGGATTTGAAGTTATTGAAGCGATGCGGTTGTTTCAGCTTCAGACTGATGAAATTCAAGTGCTTATTCATCCGGAAGCAATTATTCATTCGATGGTTGAATATTTGGATGGTTCTATCATAGCCCAATTAGGGATTACGGACATGCGGTTGCCCATCCAATACGCCCTGACTTATCCTGAACGCTGGGAGACGGGATTAAAGGCCTGTGATTTTTTTAAATTAGGCCAATTGAATTTTCAAAAACCTGATTTAAAAAAGTTTCCTTGTTTAGCTCTGGCTTTGGATGTTTCCAAAAATATGGGAACGTACCCGAGTGTCATGAATGCGGCAGATGAAATTATTGTCGACGCCTTCTTGAAAGGTATTATTCCTTTTAAGAAGATTTACACGATTCTGAGCCGGGTTTTAAGAAAGCATCAATGTATTGCCTGTCCAGACCTGGAAGAGGTCATAGCCGCTGATCGATGGGCAAGAGAAGAAACGAAGAGTTTTATTTATTAAATAATCAAATCGAGGTCATGTTTCTATGGAACAGATATTTGCACATATAAAAAGTATTGGTATTTTTACGATAATTTTGAGCATTATGATTATTGTCCATGAATGGGGGCATTTCATTACCGCTAAGAAATTGGGTGTCCGCGTTGAAAAGTTTTCTATCGGTTTTGGTAAGAAATTATATTCGCGTGTTATTGATGGCACAGAATTCATCATTTCAGCCATTCCTTTGGGTGGTTATGTTAAGCCGGCGGGTGAGGACCGCTCGACCTGTAAGGGTACTCCGGATGAATTTTATTCACAATCACCAGGCCGACGTTCACTTATTGTTCTTAATGGGCCGATGGTCAATATTATTTTTGCTTATGTGGTATTTATTTTTGTCTTTATGTTAGGCTATCCTGATTTATCAACATCTATTAGCAACGTCATTGACGACTATCCGGCGAAAACAGCCGGAATACAAGTTGATGATAAGGTATTGGCTGTCAATGGGGTTGCCGTAGAGAACTGGACAGAGTTGCAAACGGCAATCGCAAAGTCGACGACACCGGAGTTATTGTTTAAGATCCAGCGCGGTGAAGATATGGTCGATATTCGTCTTCAGCCAAAAATTGATAGCGGAAAAGATATCTTTGGTGTCGTGAGGGAAAAACGCATGGTCGGGATTCAACCTAAACCCGACATCATTAGTTTGCGCTACGATTTTTTGACATCGACAAGGAAGGCGCTGGATAAGATGGTTGAAATTGTCACCATGACGTATCAGGCTCTTTACCATATGATTTTCGGATCCATGTCTCCGAAAGATGCTGTTGCCGGCCCGATCGGTATCTATTCTGTTGTTAAATTAGCTGCTGAAGCGGGGTTTTCGCATGTTTTATATGTCATGGGTGTGATCAGTGCCAGTCTGGGTATATTTAATTTGTTGCCGATTTACCCATTAGATGGAGCGCATATTTGCTTGTTTGGATTGGAAAAAATTCGTGGACGGGCGTTACCGCGCAAGGTCGATGAGATCATTGCCCGATTGGGCTTAACGTTTATCATTCTACTCGCGTTGTTTGTTTTTTATCTGGATATTACCCGTCTGGAATGGGTCCAGAGTTTGTTAAATAAATAATGTTCAACCTCTGTGTCAGGTGTTTAGAGAAAGGATAATCCTATGAAGGATGAAGAATTAAGGGAAGAAGTAAATAGGTATCTCCTTTACGAAACAGATTTTATTAAGGTTAAAGAAAAGATGCGTGAGGATGACTTGCGTCTTTTTGTTGATCAGGCCATATCGGATTTGTGTCGTTTAGAAGGTATTCGTTTGGAACCGGAACAAAGGATGAATATCATCCGCAGCATTGTCAGTGCGGTTGTCAGCCTCGGTCCGATCCGTCCGTTAATGGAGGATAAGACGGTTACTGAAATTATGGTCAACGGTGCCCAGCACATTTTTGTTCAAAGAGAAGGACGTATCGTTAAGACAGATATTCGTTTTGAAGATTCGCATCATTTAACTCACACCGTTCAGAAATTATTGGCCGGATCCGGATCCAATAAGCGTGTCGATGAGTCTCAGCCATACGTCGACTTTTCTTTGCCTGATGGTTCACGGGTTAATGTTATTCTTCCGCCCTGTTCTTTGTGTGGCGGGCCTGTGCTGACCATTCGTAAATTTAAAGATGATATCGGTGAAGTTGAAGATTTGATGAACCTTGGGACGATCGATGAGAGAGTTTCGAAGTTAGTTGTTCAGGCGATGAAGGCCAAGTTGAATGTTATTTTTTGTGGATCGACGGGTGCCGGAAAGACAACCGCGTTGAACGCGTTCTCACGTCATATCCCAGAAGACGAAAGAATCATCACCATTGAGGACACCCCAGAGTTGCGTCTTCTGCAGGAACATGTTGTTTCTTTGCAGTCCAAACCGGCCAACATTGAAGGTAAGGGTGAAATCTCCATGCGGGAATTATTTATCAATTCTCTGCGTATGCGCCCGGACCGGATTATTATCGGTGAGATCCGCGGGCAGGAAATGCTTGATATGGTCGAGTCGATCAGTTCAGGTCATAGTGGGGCTTTGGCTATTGTTCACGCGGAAACACCGGAAGATTGTTTTGACCGTATGGTCACCATGATGTTGATGACCGGTATTCGCTTGAGCACCGATGAAATTCAAAAGCAGGTTGCGCGCGCCATCGATTTGATCATTCATCTGGAGTTGTTTAATGACGGTGTTAGACGTGTGACGATCGTTTCTGAAGTCCGGTTTGATGCGAATGCCCATAAGATCAAATTGCATAATATTTTTGAATTTAAGCAGACGGGGCAGTCAGAGTCAGGCCGAATTCTCGGGGAATGGGTTTTGGACCCGACAGCGCCCTTATTTTGTGGGAAATTTATTAAAAAACGGGTTGGCCTCCCCCAAGGTTTCTTTGACCTTGAAGGAGTCGATGGCATAGAAAGGATTAAAGAGCTCGAAGTATGAGATGGTCTCATTATTTTATTCCAACATTAAAAGAAGTTCCCGTTGGCACGGAAGCGCGGAGTCACCAATTGAGCCTCAGGGCCGGACTCGTGCATATGTTGACCTCCGGGGTTTACACCTATTTGCCGTTGGGCTTACGGGTCTTAGCCCGTATTGAGAGAATTATTCGTGAAGAGATGAATCAGGCTGGTGCGCATGAATTGTTCATGCCCTGTCTTCAACCTTTAGACATATGGCAGAAAACCGGCCGGGATAAAGTGCTGTCGGACGTCATGATCAAGTTTGAAGACGGCAAGGGCCGCAAGATGTGTTTAGGCCCGACCCATGAAGAAATTGTTACGGATTTGGTGAAGAATTTTATACAGTCTTATCGTCAGCTTCCCGTGACCTTATATCAAATCCAAACGAAATTCAGAGATGAACTGCGTCCGCGTTTTGGTATTGTGCGCGCGTGTGAATTTATTATGAAAGATGCTTATAGTTTCGACAGAGATAAATCCGGACTCGAAAAGAATTATAAAAAAATGTATCAGGCGTATATTAACATTTTTAAGCGTCTCGGATTGCAAACATCTGTTTTATCGGCGGATTCAGGGGCAATGGGCGGCGATGTCTCACATGAGTTTATGGTTGCCGCACCCATCGGCGAAGACGTGATTATTTCCTGTGACCAATGTGATTTTGAAAGCGGTGCCCGGGACCATTTAGAGGAAAAACAGGCATGCCCGGAGTGTCAAAAGGGCCAGTTAACGAAACAGGCTGCGATTGAGTTGGGTCACATCTTCCAACTGGGGACCAAGTACACGCAGAGTTTAGGGGCCTTGTATTTAGATGAGGACGGTAAACTGAAACCGATCATTATGGGCTGCTATGGAATAGGTGTTAGCCGGGTTATTGCCGCTCTTATAGAGGTCCATAATGACGAGCAGGGAATTATATGGCCGGCTGAAGTTGCGCCGTTTGATATTGAGATTTTACCGCTCATGATCGATCATGACGAAACGATGTTGTTGAGTGAAAGTTTTTATCAGGATTTGTCAGAACAAGGTTTTGCCGTTCTGGTTGATGACCGCAAAGAAAGTCCGGGGCGGAAATTTAATGATGCTGATCTGATTGGAATCCCCTGGCGGATCATCTTAGGTAAGAGGGCTTTGTCTGAAGGGCAGGTTGAAATAAAAAATCGTCGTTCTCAAGAAGTGATCAAGGTTCCAAAAGATCAGGTTATTGATAAATTGAAATCATTGCTGGCATAATTATGTTTGAAGACGAGCAGAAAACGTTAAGTCAAATTCTTTCGCCCATCTTAGATGAGCTTGACCTGGAGATATTGGAATTCTCAATTAAGCATCGTAATAAGACGGTTGCGGTGAATGTGATAGTTGATGGTCAAACGAAACCTATCACAATAGATGAATGCTCGCGTTTAAATAAAATTATCGGGAAAACGATTGAATCCCGGGATCTGATTCGTGGTGAATACACTGTTGAAGTGTTTTCTCCGGGACTGGATCGACCTTTGAAAACAGAAAGGGATTTCAGGAAAGTTATCGGTAAAAGGGTTCGATTTCACTTAAAGGAGAAAATTTTAAATAAAGTTGAACATGAGGGCGTGGTTAAAGGTGTCATCCCAGGTCGGGTTATGATATTGATCAAAGATGAATCAGTAGCGATTCCTGTCGAACATATTAATAAGGCTGTGCAAGTTTTATAGAATCTATTTATTTTTTTCGATTTTGAATGGATAGATCATCAAAAGGGAAGGTAATAGGCATGGAAAGCATTGAAATCTTAGGTATTTTGGAGCAACTCGAAAGAGATAAAAAGATAAATAAAGAAATTCTTATCGAAGCCGTGGAAGCCGCTGTTACTTCTGCCGCAAGAAAATTGTGGACGGTGGATAAAAATGAAGACATTCGGGTTGTGTTAGACCGTAAGACAGGTAAATTGACAGCTTATGCCGGTAAACAGGAGATTCGTTCTAATGAGTTTGGCCGCATTGCTGCGCAAACAGCTAAGCAAGTCGTTATACAGAAAATCCGTGAAGCTGAGAAAGATGTTATTTATCATGAATTCTATGCGCGCGTGGGCCAAATTATCAGTGGTAGTGTCTATCGCTTTGAAAAAGGAAACATTATCATTGATTTAATGAATGCTGAAGCCGTTATATATAAAAGAGAACAATCTCCCAAAGAAGAATATCGTCAAGGGGACCGTGTTCGCGCCCTGGTTGTTGATGTCAGAAGGGACAATAAAGGACCGCGGATTGTTTTGTCACGGGCACATGTCAATTTTATTAAACGGTTATTTGAATTAGAGGTTCCTGAAATATTTGAAGGGATCGTTGAAATTAAGTCTATCGCACGTGATTGCGGTGAACGGACAAAGATTGCCGTGTATTCAAAGGATGAAAAGGTTGATTGCGTCGGTGCTTGTGTCGGGATGCGCGGATCGCGCGTTAAAAACATTGTAACGGAATTGCAGGGTGAGAAAATTGATATTGTGCCATATTCTTCGGATATTAAAGAATATATTCAAGCCTCGCTCTCTCCGGCAGAAATTTCTCAAATACAATTGTATTATGATGAGAAAAAAGCAAATATTATTGTCGCTGATGACCAGTTGTCGTTGGCCATTGGCAAACACGGTCAGAATGTCCGGTTAGCCAGTGAATTGGTGAGTTGGGAGCTGAATCTATACTCATTTGACCAATGGAATAGTTTGCAAAAAGAACTTGAGGACGAAGCCGAACTGGAAGAGGATGATGAGGACGAAGTCGATGAAACAGATGAAGACAGTGACACCGATGACGCTGCCGCGGCTGAAGCCGATGAGTATAGCGAGGATGATGAAGGCGACGATGGTGATCAGCAGAAAGAGGAAGAAGGCCTTGAAGATGAAGAAGAGGCTGATTCAGAAGAGGCCGAAGAGATCCGGGATGATGAAGATATAGAAGCCGTGGAGCAGGAGGAAGATAAAAACAAAGAATAATCCATCGTAAAAGGATCGATATATATTTTAAGAATTTTAAAAATGTTGCCGTAGTCAGAAAAGGAAAAGGTTTTATATATGAAAGTATCAGAAGTCGCTAAAGAATTAAATACATCGAGTTCTTTTATTTTAGAGACTCTTAGATCTTTAAAGTTAAAAGCCAAAGGTGCCGACCAAGAATTAAATAAGGTTGTTGTATCTGTTATAAAGACGCAGTTAAAGAATAAAACTCTTCCGCCTCCGGAAAAAGAAGAGGACCCGGTAGTTAAGGCAGAACATAAGAAGACGACAACCAAAAAAAGAATAAAGGAAGAAACGAAAGCGACTGATGCTGATGAAACTCCGGTCGTCAAGAAAAGAGGCCGGCCAAGAAAGAACAATGTCCCCGAAGAAACCGTCGATCCTACTAAACCGAAAGATGAAGCTGTTGAAGCAAAAAAAGTGAAAGAAGAATTCAAGAGCGCGGATGCTGAATCAACATCTAAGAAGAAAAAGGTTACACAGGCGCAGAGCGCTCAGAAGACATCGCCATCTAAAACGACATCTCCAAAAGCAGCCAGAGTAAAAAAGGCCAAAGAACCGATCATTACCTTGAAACCGTTAGGCCGGAAAAGAAGAAAGACGGCACCCAGGGAGGATAAGAAGGGTCATGTCGATACGAAAGAAAAACCGGGTAAGGAACAATTTAAAACCGGTTCTTTGTCCGCCTTTGCCCATCAAGAGCAGAAACTGGCTGAAGATTCACAGGCTAAAGAAGCCTTAAAAGATCTTGAGATCAAAGTTCCGATCACGGTTAAGGATTTGAGTGCAAGACTTCAACAGAAGCCAAGCATGTTACTGAAAATGCTTATGCAATTTGGCGTCTTTGCGCATATTAATCAAAGTATGGATGGGGAAATTGTTAGTAAGCTTGCATGTGAGTTTGGATATAATTTTATTAAAATCAAAACACAAGAAGAACAGTTGATTGATTCCCACCGGGTAGAGGAAGAAGATGAAAGTCTATTGATGCCGCGTGGTCCAGTTATCACCTTTATGGGGCACGTTGATCATGGGAAGACGTCTTTGCTGGATAGGATTCGCAAGAGTAAGATCGTCGATGCAGAGTATGGCGGGATAACGCAGCATATGGGCGCGTATTCTGTTGTTACACCGAAGGGCCGGATTACATTGCTGGATACACCCGGACACGAAGCGTTTACAGCTATGCGTTCGCGCAGTGCGCACATTACCGATTTGGTTATTTTGGTCGTCGCTGCAGATGAGGGCATCCGGCCGCAAACAAAAGAAGCGATCAATCACGCCCGTGCAGCTGATGTTCCCATTGTTGTTGCTTTAAATAAGATTGATAAGAAAAATATTGATCCTGAACGGGTGAAAAAGGAATTGGCCGAAATTGACTTGAACCCTGAAGAATGGGGCGGGAGCACAATCGTTGTGCCTGTCTCAGCTATGACCGGCCAGGGGATTGATCAATTGCTTGAGATGGTTATATTGGAGTCGGAGCTCCTGGAATTAAAGGCTAATCCAAACAAAAAGGCTTCAGGAATTGTGGTCGAAGCCCACCTGAGTCAGGGCCGTGGAACAGTCAGCTCATTGATTGTGCAGAGTGGGACTTTAGTAGAGAATGACTATATTGTCGCCGGGGCGTATTATGGAAAGGTTAAGGCGATGTTTGATGATCATCAGCGTCCGGTAAGGCAAGCGGGGCCGATGATGCCGGTTGAGATTCTTGGTTTACCGCATGTTCCAGAAGCCGGTGAATCTTTCTATGTCGTTGAGAATGAACGCCAGGCAAGAGAGATTTCGTATAAGCGGCGAGATGAATTAAATAATAAGCGCCTCAGTTCCGGTCAAAAGATCACATTAGAAGATCTATATTCTCATATTCAAGAAGGGAGTATTAAAGCATTAAATGTGATTATGAAAGCTGATGTTCAAGGTTCTTTGGAAGCGCTTAAAGATTCGTTAGATAAGATTAATAGCGACAAAGTAAAAATAAAGTTTATTCACCTTGGTGTTGGTGAAGTCAATTTGTCGGATGTCTTGTTGGCCGTCGCCTCAAAGGCCGTTATCATCGCTTTTCATGTCGGGGTTGAACTAAGAGCGAAAGAAGAGCTTGAGCATGAACCTGTTGATGTCCGTCAGTACCGTATTATTTACGACGCTGTCAATGATATTCGAGATGCCCTTGAAGGTTTGTTGGAAGCTAAAAAAATAAAGAAATATACAAGCCGTATTGAAGTGCGACAAGTTTTCAAACTGTCAAAACAAGGTATTGTCGCTGGTTGTTATGTTCAAAAAGGAAAAGTTGTGCGTAAAAGCAAGGTGGACATTAAACGAAACGATGAAATCGCATATACCGGTTTTATTGGTTCTTTGAAACGTTTTAAGGATGATGTCAAAGAAGTCAGTGAAGGTATGGAATGCGGAGTCGTTTTAAACAATTTTAATGATTATCAAGTGGGCGATATTATTGAGGTTTTTGAAGAGCAAACCATCGCTCAAACATTATAAAACTATGTCAAAGAAAACTGTTTTCAGTGCGATGCGTCCAACGGGACCATTGCATCTCGGTCATCTGGTCGGAGCCCTAAAGAATTGGGTTGCGTTGCAAGATGAATATGATTGTGTTTTTTCCATCGCTGACTGGCATGCCTATATGGGGGAATATGAACAGAGCAAAAGCCTCAAGGCCTATATTCATGAAATGACCATTGACTGGTTGGCTTGCGGCTTGGATCCCGATAAGTCAATATTGTTTGTTCAGTCCCGGGTCCCGGAACATTTAGAATTGCAAATGATCTTTTCCTGCATAACTCCGCTGGGATGGTTAGAACGTAATCCAACATATAAGGAACAGCTCCGTGAAATTTCTACTAGGGATTTACAGGCATACGGGTTTTTAGGCTATCCTGTTTTACAAGCTGCGGATATTTTGCTGTATAAAGCATCTGCGGTCCCTATTGGGGAAGATCAATTGCCCCATTTGGAGTTGACAAGAGAAATATCCCGTCGGTTTAACCACATCAATGCAGTTGAATATTTTCAGGACTGCGACGCGATCCTGACGGAGACACCGAGGTTATTAGGTGTTGATGGTCGTAAAATGAGTAAAAGTTATAACAATGCCATTAATTTATCAGACCCTCAAGGTGTTGTTTTACAAAAAGTGCGGGCGATGATTACCGACCCACAACGCGTCCGCTTAAATGATCCTGGCCGTCCGGATAAATGTAATGTTTTTGACTATTTCAAGATTTTTTCTCCCGAACAGACCGCGGATGTATGTGATTGGTGTACTCAAGCTAAAAAAGGGTGTACAGATTGTAAAAAGATATTGTCGGATGCCTTGATGGTCAAACTGCAGCCTCTTCAAGAAAAGCGGAAGGCATTAGAGGGAAATCCTGATACGGTTGAAGATGTTTTACGACAGGGTGAGCAAAAGGCCCGTGTTATTGCTCAGAAAACAATTAAAGAAGTGAAGGATATTATTTTTTAAGCATGAACTATAAAATCAAATTGGATATATTTGAAGGACCTCTGGATCTTTTACTGTATTTGATCAAAAAAAACGATATGGATATTATCAACATTCCGATTGTTGAAATTACTGATCAGTACATGCGGTTTATCGATTTGATGAAAATGCTTGATTTGGATACAGTCGGAGATTTTTTAGTCATGGCCGCTACTTTAATGCAGATCAAATCAAGGATGCTGTTACCCCCGGCTCCCAGTGAAATAGAAGAGGAAGAAGACGACCCCCGGGATGAACTGGTCAAACGGTTACAGGAATATAAACGTTTTAAAGAAATTGCTGATATTCTCAAAGAGAAAGAAACAGAACGAAATCAATTGTTTTCCCGCCAGTATGAAGAAGAAACACTTAAAAAGTTTAAGAAAGACGCTGAAGAAGTTTACTTTGAGGCGAATTTGTTTGACCTGATTAACGCCTTTTCTTCCGCACTAAAGAAAATTCCGGAAGAGATCATTCATGAAATCATTAAAGAAGGATATACCGTCGAGAAGAAGATTCATGCTATTCTGCAAGTCTTACTAACGCAACCTTCTATCCGACTGAATTCTTTATTTGAACAATCACGCAGCAAATTAGAGGTGGTTGTCACGTTCTTAGCCGTTCTGGAATTGATTCGTTTAAAAGAAATTAAAGCCGTTCAGCAACGGGCGTTTTCAGAAATTGAAATATTGCGTAACAAAGATAATATTATCCCGATTGAGAAATAGCAGATGGCCTAAGTATGGATGATGAACGAAAAAAGATTATCGTTAATAACGAAACAGAAGAAGACCGTGTTTACAGCCTTTCTCTCAGGCCACAGTATCTCGATGAATTTATCGGTCAACCCGAACTTGTCAATAGCCTTAAGGTCTCCATTCAAGCCGCGAAGCAACGTCAGGAACCCCTTGAGCATATGTTGTTTTCTGGCCCTCCAGGCCTGGGGAAAACATCCCTCGCGAATGTGGTTTCGCACGAAATGGACGCCCGCATAACAGTCACATCCGGACCAGCCATCGACCGCGCCGGGGATCTTATTGGTATTTTAACCAACCTTGAGTATGGGGATGTGTTGTTTATCGATGAGATTCATCGCCTTTCCAAGGTGGTAGAAGAATTTTTATATCCCGCAATGGAGAGTTTTAAGATTGATTTTGTCGTTGATAAAGGTCCTTTGGCTAAAACAATTAATTTTAACCTGAAACCTTTTACATTGATTGGGGCGACAACCCGTAGCGGACTGCTCGCATCGCCGCTTAGAGACCGGTTTGGGATATTTCATCATTTGGAATTTTATCGGGCCGAAGATTTAAGCTGTATCATCCAGAAATCAGCTGAAAAATTAAAGGTTGGGATAGACCATGCATCTGCCGAAGCTATCGCGCGACGGTCGAGGGGAACCCCCAGAATAGCAAATCGTTTACTCAGACGCGTTCGTGATTATGCTCAAGTTAAGACGGAACAGGGTGACATTCATTTACCTGTGGTTAAGTTTGCGATGCAATCGTTAGGTATTGACGAATATGGTCTTGATGATATTGACCGGCGTATACTGACAGTTATTTTGCAACATTATAAAGGGGGCCCCGTTGGTGTGGAAGCTTTAGCTGCGACATTAAATGAAGAGGTCGATACGATCGTGGATGTCGTCGAGCCATACTTACTTAAAATCGGTTTTTTAACACGAACGGCACGTGGCCGTGAATTAACGCCGGCGTCTTTAAAGCACTTACGTGCCAATGATCTTGCCCCTGAGAATTCTCAAAAAGAGTTTTTTTCATCATCCTAACGTATCATTCATGTCCAACTTATTTATTTTTTCTGGCATTTATTGGATTTATGATGGCATGAAATAACAGCCCTTAGGTTAAACTTCATTCGTGTATCATGATATATTAATTCAGTGGTGTCAATCCTGATAACGTAATAGACTATAATATCAACGATGGCGAAACACATAATTTTAATAGGCCTTATATTTGTCGCATCTGGTTTAACATAGGCTTATACCAAATTTATTAATGAATTGTTCTATTTCAATTCTGATATTTTTGCCTTAGCGTCGAGAAAAGCAGGATCGGTTTTGGTCATTATTTAATGGAGTGAATTCCTCTGAGCTCTGCTGCGAGGAGATTCACTGGAATGGGCATTATTATCGAAATTTATCAAATCAGGTCATTTGCCCGGAAATATCATTATTAAAAAATCGAACATGACTACCGCTTACGAGTTGCGCCGGCATAAGTTTACTGTTAACGTTGATATTTGCTTTATGGAAAATAAAATAATTAAATTTATATTACTTGCCGTTGTCCTGTCTGTCTTCGGCATTTCGGCGGCCCTTACTCAACCGGTTTCAGCTGGTTTAAGACATCCGTATATCCGTGTCGCGATATTAAAGAACACAAGGAAAGTCGTGTTTTCAATGCGCGGTCGCTATTCGATCATCGATCCTGAATCAAAAGAAGTGTTATATCAGGGGCGGTCTTTACGGAAAACGTTTATCGAGGTGAATCCTCGCGGTCTCAAGATAGGTGACAATATTCATCCCATAAAGAAGGTGCGGTTGCTTCCAAGCAAAGACGCTCTGATCGCTATTGATAAGAAATTGTTATGTTATAAAGGCGCGGTTGATATCATCTTAACAAAAAAGAAATCATTGCTTGTTGTCAACATATTGCATTTGGAGCGGTATGTTAAAGGTGTGCTTTATCATGAAGTTTCTCATCGTTGGCCTTTAGAAGCTTTAAAAGCGCAGGCTGTAGCGGCCCGGACCTATGCTTCCTATCAGATGGAGGTTAACACAAAGAGAGATTATGACGTGACGAGTGATGTTTTTTCGCAGGTCTATGGCGGCAAGAGCGCGGAACGGCATCGGACCAATCTTGCTGTTGACCGCACCCGGGGGGAAGTGATGATGTATAACAAGGAGATATTGCCGGCTTATTACCACTCTAACTGTGGAGGGCACACGGAAGATGCGCACGCCCTCTGGAATCATCCTCCGATGTTGCCCCTGACGGGTAAATCCTGCCCATATAGTCAAGACGCGCCAAACTCTCAATGGAAGAAGAATTTTCAATCGAGTAAGATTCAAAAAAAGTTCAATGATAAGGGGAAGACGATAGGGTTAATTCAGAGCATTGATATCATTGAGCGCACGAACAGTGGCCGGGCAAAAGAATTAAGAATCGCGGACCGAGCGGGAAATGAGATTTTTTTGACCGCGAAAAAGTTTCGTGAACTTTTGGGACCGAACGCATTGAAAAGCAATTTGTATCATATTAAAATGAAGGGGTATTACTTCGATGTTTATGGCCGCGGTTGGGGGCATGGTGTCGGAATGAGCCAGTGGGGAGCCTATCATATGTCTTTAAAGCGGTTTGGTTATAAAGAAATATTACTGTTTTATTATCCAAGTGTTTCATTTGAAAAATACAGATAATCCTGTTATCAAAAAAGGTAAAATTTTATGCAAGATATCGATCGAGAAAATAAAAATGTGGTAAAACATCGACAAATGAAAAAGTATGTTTTTAAGGTTTTACTGCTCTTATTTGCGTATTATTGTGGTTGTTTTTTTGGGGCTTTTTTGGGAACATTCTTTTTTGATGGCGTTACTTTATTCGATAATATTGTCGGCGTGATGGCGATGGCACCATTCATCCATATTATGACAATTTTTGTTTGCGCGAATAAAGTTTATTTCGGATTTATTCTAACGATCGTGTACTTTGTTTTGGCCGTTATGACTATTCGTGAATATTTCAAAACCGATCATATTTTATTTTTATGGGCTTTTGTATTTTTAATCCTATTGTTGAGCCTCCCGTCATTAGCCATTTATCAAAGAATGAACGAACTTCAACCCTTTTAATCCCTGTTAATTTTTTTTCATTTTTTTCCTCAAATATTATGGATCGACAGTGTTTTTATTATGCTCTGCCTGAAAAATTGATCGCTCAGCATCCTTTGCATCATAGAGATCAGGCGCGTTTAATGATTATTGACCGGAAGAAGAAGACGATTGAGCATGACATCTTTTCTCATATCGATCAATATTTTTCTCAACCCGCCATATTTGTTCTCAATAACAGCAAGGTCCTGCCTGCTCGTTTGTTGACCAATCGGCAGAGTACGGGTGGAGTGGTTGAGCTATTCTTGCTGGAGCAGTTAGAGGATGAATACTGTTATAGAGTCTTGATGCGTCCGATGCGCCGTCTCAAAGAAGGCGAGGTTATCTTTTTTCCACGTTCAAGATTGCGCGCTGTTATCATAGATAAAGAAAAACGGATTGTCCGCTTTAATACGAGAAACATTAAAACCTATCTGAATAAATTTGGTCACATTCCATTACCGCCGTATATTAAACGTTTAGACACGCCGGAAGACCGGAAGTATTACCAAACTGTTTATGCGAAAAAGGGCGGATCGGTTGCCTCACCGACGGCCGGGTTGCATTTTACACAGCGCTTGCTGAATAAATTAAAAAGGCAGGGGCATGAGATCGAAGAGGTGACGCTGCATGTGAGTTATGGCACTTTTCAGCCTGTTGAAGAACGACGGATTGAGGATCATCCGATGCACACAGAACAATATCAAGTCAACAAAAGAGTCTTTCATAAAGTTCGTACAGCTAAGTTAGACCGAAAGCCGATTGTCTCTGTTGGAACAACAAGTTGCCGAACGCTTGAAAGTCTGGCAAAATATGGTAAACTTGCTGGCAAAACCGATATTTTTATATATCCGGGATATGCTTTCCAATATATTGATGCGCTGATCACAAATTTTCATCTTCCGTACAGCACATTGCTGATGCTTGTCTATGCGTTTGGGGGAGAGACTTTGATGCGTGAAGCATATCAAGAAGCGATAAAAAAGAAATACCGTTTTTTTAGTTATGGCGATGCGATGCTGATCATGTGATGGCGTCCTTGAACCAGCCGGTCTTGTCCGGGTTCCCCCATCAGGAAATCATTTAAGAATAAAGAGAGCAAAAATGTTTATATTACATAAAAAAGATCAAAAGACAAAGGCCCGCCGGGGTGAAGTTCAGACAGGCCATGGTGTGATTCAATCACCATTTTTTATGCCGGTCGGGACGAATGGGACTGTTAAATCGTTAGATTTTGAAGACTTAAATAACTTAACCGCGCAATTGTTATTGTCAAACACGTATCATCTTTATTTGCGCCCGGGGTTAGATATCATTGAAGAGGCCGGGGGGTTGCATTCTTTTGTTGGGTGGGATAAACCGATACTGACGGACAGCGGTGGATATCAAGTGTTCAGCTTAACCACATTAAGAAAGCTGAGACCTGAGGGAGTCGAATTTCAGTCCCATTTAGACGGATCAACGCATTTCTTTACACCCCAAAAAGTCATGGACATCGAGATGATCCTCGGATCAGATATGATCATGCCGCTAGACGTTTGTGCTCCATATCCTTGTGCCCGGGAGGAAGCCGAACAATCCGTGCGGTGGACCAGGGAATGGGCTCAGAAATCAAGGTCATATTTTAATGAAAAAAAAGGTGCCGAGCAGCAGGCGTTATTTGGCATCATTCAAGGTGCGACCTATCAAGATCTTCGGCAACGTTCAACGGAAGATATCCTGAATATCGGTTTTGATGGATATGCCATCGGTGGTGTTAGTGTGGGGGAACCCGTGAAGGACATGTTTTTAGCCCTTGATTGGGTCCTTCCCAATTTGCCTGAAGACCGGCCACGTTATTTCATGGGGATTGGTTATCCGGACCAGATCGTCAAGGCGGTGGGTGAAGGGATCGATATGTTTGACACCTGTGTACCGACACGGTTTGGACGGCACGGATCAGCCTTTACGCATCGTGGAAAAGTAACCGTCCGTAATGGCGAATTTTCTTCAGATAGCAGGCCGATCGATGAAGATTGCGCGTGCATTGTTTGTCAAAGGTATTCACGGCGTTATATCCGCCATTTGTTGAATTTAAAAGAAATCACAGGACTAAAACTTGTTTCTTACCACAATGTTTATTTTTATGTGAATTTAATGCAACAGATCCGCAAAGCTATTGATGAGGATTGTTATGAAGAATTTCAGAATAATTTTTTACAAACGTATGGTTCTGACCTATATGATATGGCATTATGATGATGCGGTTTGATATTATTACCATTTTTCCAGATATTTTTTGGCCTGTTTTGAACGAGTCCATTATTAAACGGGCTCAAGAAAAAAAGAAAGTCAAAATCCTTGTCCATGACCTCAGGGAATACACTCAAGATAAGCACAAGAAGGTCGATGACCGTCCTTTTGGCGGCGGTCCGGGAATGGTCATGACGGCCCAGCCTATTGTCGATGCTGTCCGCAAGGTCAAGGGCCGTAGAAAAGCCAAAGTGATCTTGACGACTCCCGGCGGCAATCCTTTGACACAAAAACACGTAAAAAATTTATCAAAAGAAAAAAATTTGATTATAATTTGTGGTCATTATGAAGGCATTGATGAAAGGGTCCGGTTATCCGTGGTTGACCAGTGTCTTTCGATCGGTGATTATGTTCTGACAGGCGGAGAGTTGCCGGCCATGGTCATTGTAGATAGTGTAACTCGATTGATACCAGGGGTTTTAGGAAAAGAAGCTTCTTTACAAGATGAAACATTTGAGAATAATCTTTTGGAATATCCTCATTATACACGTCCTGCAAATTTTCGTGGCAAAAAAGTACCAAATGTGTTATTATCTGGGAATCATAAATTGATTCAAGAGTGGCGAAAACAACAATCCAGGCAACGGACACAAGAAGTACGGCCGGATTTGTTATAAGATATAGTCATACCAAATCCATTTAATAATGACCAAAACCAATTCTGCTTTTCAGAATTAAGATAGAACAATTTATT
>JAIORP010000093.1 GCA_021108075.1 Candidatus Omnitrophota bacterium
TCAGGTCACAGTTGATGTTTTGCTGCCCGGTATCGGGATTCAAATAGATATCCATATTGCCTAAGGCAACATGGGGGTTGTTGTTGAACATGTTGCAGTACGTCTGCCGGTCACCGTGGGCAAGGATGTGCTCCTTGATCCGGTTAAAGGATGCCGCCGTGAGAACCCCCTCGGCTTCCCGAGGTGCTTCCGTAACCGGGGCAGGCGTCGAGTCGCGTGAACCCGAGCAGCCTGAAACCAGGATGACAATCAGGATTGTGACCAGTGATCGTTTCATATTATTTCAATCCAATATTCAAGCTCACCTGCTGGTAGCCGACGCCGAAAGACGGTGGGGTAACAGTCGGGTGCAGCGCGTTGATAATAATCAAGGCCCCCTCGCGGGCTAAATTTGATAGACTTTCCTAAAAGGATTGGAATGGACCAACACCTTAACTAAAAGAGGCCTTATGAATTCTACACCAAACAGCATTCATTTTACTGTGGAATTGACTGACACGCAAAACAAATATATCTGTCTGTCATAGATCAAGAAGGAGATGTTTTGCTTCATCGTAACATCATTAACGATTCAAAACTTATTCTTAAATACATCAAACCTTTCGTTCCGACACAGTCGTTTGCTGTGAACGCATCTTTTGCCGGTACTGGCTCGCTGATCCTTGTCATGATAATTCCATTCATTCTTATCGCCTGCTTGAAATAGTTCTATGCGTCGAGCAAGTCTTAGCTATAAGATTGAACGCGTTGAACGTTTGCCAAAGACTCAGGAATTCCTTTAAAATTGCTCATTGCGTTTATCAAATAATCAGAGCTCAAAAAAGGTTTGACTCGATGTCTTTCTTTAGCAACTGATAACTTTGCCGTTTGTTAATTTCTACTCCCGGCCTTCCCACCAGCTATTCCACCCTTTATAATCTGTGCCGAAATTCATACCGGTTATCGCTTTAAGTGAATCAGCCGCTTTCCCGCAGACTTGATAATCCTCGTCCTTCAACGCATCGATAAGAGGTTTGACAGCACGCCGATCTTTTATTCGCCCGAGTGATACCGCCGCTATCCAGCGGATTCTCGGATCCTCATCTTGCAACACGGCAATTAGGGGTTCAACCGCTCGCGAGTCTTCCATTGAGCTAAGCGCGCTCGCCGCCTGGAAACGAATGTCACGATCTATATCTTTCAGCGCGGCGATAAGTGGTTCAACTGCATGTGGGTCATTCATCCACTTGAGCGCTTCAGCGGCGTTCTTGCGGACTTGCCAATCGTCGTCCTTCAAGGCTTCGATGAGAGGTTTGACAGCACGCCGATCTTTTATTCGCCCGAGCACTTCCGCTGCGCGTCTGCGGGAAACTTTGTTCATATCCTTTAACTCGATAATTAAACCGGGTACTGCGCCCTTTGCAGCCTTGCTATCACGCCACTCCGGCTCTATCGCACCAAGCGCCGCCACTGCTTCCCGACGAACACCGACATCTTCATCCTTCAGCGCCCTGATGATGAGAGGTTCAACCGCACAGGGATCCTTTATTTCGCCAAGCGCCCTCGCGGCACCTCGACGGATTCCCCCATCATTATTCTTCAATGCGCTAATAAAAACCGGTACCATCTCCCCTGCTGCCTTGTTATCACGCCAATTCGGGTCTATCGCACCGAGCGCCGCCGCAGTACTCCGGTGGACTTCTCCATCCTTATCCCTCAACGCGGCAATAAGACCGGGTACAACCTCCTTTGCCGCCTTACTATCGCCCCAAGCTGGATCTATCGCGCCAGGCGCCTCACGCCGGTCTTTTATTTGCCCGAGCGCTTCCACCGCTCGCCTGTAAATTAACCTCTCATTATCCTTCAACACATAAATAAGAGGCTCGACAGCAAGGAACCCTATGTTCACGAGAGCTCCTTTTGCTTCTTGTCCCGGTGACGTCGAACTCAGTAGTAGATCTCCCCTCCGCATTGATAGGGGAGTATCATCTCGGAGAGTTTCTATGAGAACACGTATCGCACCTTTCGCTCGCTCTCCCATTTTGCCGAGACGAAAGGCGGCATAGAATCTCGCAACCGCGTCTTTCGAGGTCCTGAGTGTGATGATCTCTTTCTTCACATCATTGGGCGCTTCCTCCTCCCATTGAAGCAGCATGGTCTTGAGTTCGGACCGTCTGTTTTTTATCTCCTGGTTATCCACCGTCTTCGCGCGGGGCCTGTGCCAATGTTCTCCTTCCAGATACTGTGCATGGAAGCTCTCATACGCTTCCATGGTGTCCGATGCCTCCGCCTTTTCCAATCGGCCTTGTATGGCGAAGACCGAAACAACCAACAGGAACACCGTGATAAAAAGCAATCTAAAATATCTCATGGACCGCCTCCAAAAAATGCGCCGCTGTAGCCCGGTCGGTTGCGCGAGCGCTTGTAAAGCCTGTTTACATCGTTATCTTAACACCAAATAAAAAACCAACAAAGTAACCGGCAGCTACACCCAACGGCCATGTTCCAAGACAACCAAGCAGTGCTAACCATGCCATTCCTTCACCCCTTCTGTAAATTGCAATAATGGCAGATGGAACACCAACGACAAATACTATTACAGAAATAAAAAACATATAGATAGCATATTCCATCGGTGTTAACGCCCAGCGAGGGTATGGAACATGAAATGGAATCGAAAAAAAAGGCATAATAAGGACTATCGCGTCACCGATGACAGCTGTTATTATTGAAATTTTCAGTGCTTTTCGTGTTCTCGAAATAATTGTCTTCATACATATATGCCTGACAAATGAATCTCCTCGCAGCAGAACTCAGAGGAATTCACTCCATTAAACCTGAGAGAAGCCATCATTTGGCGTCGGCTCAAGGCGCTTGTTATGATTTCATTAAAGTAGAATGAGGACACATACCGAGACCTTATTTCCATTATTTTGACTGTGGCGAACATGACATGTCCTTTAGGGACGGGTTTAGATTAATTTGTCCTGATGAAGAAATAAACTCATAGGCAAGACCTCCATTCCGAATACTAACCGCGTTGGCACTCTTTTTTATTGCGTTCGCAGTATCTTGAACCGGCGCATACCATCGTATGGTGACAAGTACTTTTTCTTCAATTTCATTATATGAAATTGGCGTCGCCTTACTATCGCATACAGCTGTCTTGCTATCTTTGATAAAAGATCTCGTGTTACCACTAGGATATTTGATTGTAATACTGTCCGTTGTGACTTTCTCTACAATTCCCGCGGAGGCAATTGTCACTTTCGAACTGTCTGCCTCTTCGAATGCGTCACCCTTACCACCCTGGACGTCTTCCATGACTTTTACAATTTCATCTACTGCTTTTTGTATTTCATCAGCTTGACCATTAGAGGGAGTGCCCATGCAAACAAAAATTGTGAGACTAAAAAAACAAACAACAAGTAGAAATGCTTTGAACCTTTTCATCATTTTCCATCCTCCTTTTCTTGTAAATATAATCGTTACTGCTCACTGGATTTCACGAAGCGCGGCGGAATGAAATTTCAGTGTAGCGCCTTGTTGGAGTTTCTTATATTTTTCAAACTGTGATCCATGACAAGTATACAATCGTTTCACCAGATTCCTCACCGACACTACATTCAATCATGTCGCCGTTGGGAAAATCGTATATCGTGTGAATGGGGGCAGCCAAAGACTTCACGTTCCACCAACTCCTTCCTTGCCCTAAATTAATATAAGGTTCTTCATCTCTTCCTGCTGCGAATATCGCGTTTTCGAAAAACTCTTCTTTCTTGTCTCTTGGAATCGAGACCTTAATCACAAGAGCGTCATCAATGCCCGATCCGAAATAAAGATATTCTTTCCCCATCGTTCCATCAGGAAAAGTAACACCCGTTAGCTTCGTGACATCGGCAAGGACAGTGCCATCCACTTCCTTCCCGGAAAGCGTCACATCTTTTCCGAAATTCAAACATCCAGCGAACAACAGGAACAAAGAAAAAAGTAATAGATTCCTTTTCATTATTACTCCAATCGACATAGAGAAGCCCTCACGGACTTTTCCCTGCCACACCACCGGGCAAGCGGATCACGCACACGGCGGTTCAGTGTGGTTTAGTTTACAGCCTTCATTAATGAAATTGGTATTACATGCTTCCGGATGTTTTAGGATTCCTTGCCTGAGTTATCCTTTACAGACAAATGCAGAAATTCCGCAAGCTGGGCAGAAACCGCATGGGCATCTTCAAGCGACCAGTATTGACCAAAACGCAGCTCCTTCTTATCGCCGCCGGCATCCCTGCCTTCAACAGATACGGGATGGGTAAAAACCGGCTTACTCATATTGTGCCGCTTAAGCGGGACTTCTCTTCTGCCAATACACACCGGCTCCAATTCCTGCAATAAGCCGTGGCTATGGAATCGAATCACAAAAAACACGTCTCCGCCACTTGACCAAGTACCACTCAGTCGGTTAAGTGTCATCGTGCTACGCTGAGTTACTAACGCAACTCCCAACAAGGCTAACAACACACCGAAAATAAAGGAAATATCCAAAACATTATCGCATGTTTTCCACATAAGGAAGATCCCGCCCAAAAGAATAATGATACCAAGAACTCTACCGCTACCCTCTCCTTCAACGACATTGATGGTATCAGAGTCGATTTGTTTAATTCTGGTCGCTCCGTCTTCTTTATTCAATGCCATTTCGTACTCCTTAGTTTTGAAATTCATTTGTTTTGACACATAACGGCCAGCATGGGTGGTTACAGCAATCGCTATACGCGATAACTGTCCTAGTTTCTTCACTCACCGCTCTATTAAACTAAAAGAAGAAAGCATTTGATTAAAAACCGCATCGTCAGGGTAGGATGAGAACCCTAAACCTATTTCCCCCCTTTGAATATCAATCCTCAAATCATTGCGCTTCCCATAGTAATGATTCACACCCCAAGCTTGTCTCCACAGATGAAGCTTATACCCTTGAATATGCTCTCCGATTGTGACCCCTTTGATAAAGTCTATCCACCAATCGCTTGCTTCCGGAGTGGTCCTAAACTCTCTAAATTCTTTCAACCCCCAGTATTCCTTTATCCAGTGTTCTAAACTTTCTCCAGCAGTCGCTCTGTCAATGCGAATAAACATAAAAGTGGGGCAGATTGGTTCACAACCTTGATTTTTTTGATACGAGGGAGGGATAAATTCTGTTCCATAGCTGCCCTCTACTATTGCAAAGTCCCTTGGATATCTAATTTCGTACCCTTGTTCCTCATTCCTATAAATTTCCCAATCAGCAATTAGGTCAGATGGTGAAGTAGCCATCGATGCAGGGGGAGACATGGCAGCGAACATAAGTGTCAGATCTGGTTTGTCGCGGGTTGTAAACATCAACAGGCTAACCATAGCCATTGAAGTCAGTATTACTTTAATCATGGGCTTTGTACCTCCAGGCCACATGCTCGCGCGCGCACATTTGAGCTCACCTGCCCGCTCAAGCGAATCGCGGGAAGAGTGCAGCGCGTTGATAATAATTAAGCCCCCCTCGCGGGCTAAGTCTTGATAGACGTTCCTAAAAGGATTGGAATGGACCAATACCTTAACTAAAGGAAACCTTATAAATTCTATATCAAACAGCATTCATTTTACTGTGGAATTGACTGACACGCAAAACAAATGTATCTTTGTGTCATGGATCAAAAAGGAGATGTCTTGCTTCACCGTAACATGCTTAACGATTCAGAACTCTTTCTTAAATTTATTACCCCGGAAACCGCGATTTGAAATAAAGTCAAAATAAATACGATGAAATAATATCATCCTTACAACTCTAAAAGATTACCGGAAATCTTCGACGGGAAAAGTCTTTTCCCTTGACATGCGGGGCCTTATAGGTGTTAGGTATTTTGCATTACTTAAAAAGAAATCCCAAATTAATTCCGAAGCATTTATATCCATACAGGTTTTTCCGATAACTCTTTCTGGCAAGTATTGTTTTCCTCCCGGCCAGGTATGTCCTCCCGATTTAATTTTATAGAGAACAACGCTCACACCTTTGCGTTTATTTGTCCATTCTTTAAGCTCAACTGTAACTCCGTCATTGTCAATATCTGTCATCTTTTTCATAGTTGAATGAGTTAAAATTTGGTTATGCTTTAACCAAAGATCAATTGTCGCCGCTGTGGAAAGTACTCTTCCTCTAGATGGTTTTCGACGCAGACGGGGTAATCTTGGGAAAAAAGCAATATCTTTAACTTCACCGCCTGAATAGGGCAACAATGGGTCATCGGTACCATTCATTATCAAAACAGATATCGGCTTTTGGGGATTGAATCGTTTCGCAAGCGATTCCGCCATCTGTGCGGTCACGGAAGCAATAGCAGTAAAATGTTGTGATTGCTCAACAGCAAGTCTCTGACAGAAAATGCCACCATTCGACATCCCAGTAGCAAAAATTTTGTTCTGATCAATATTAAAATTTGCTTTTAGATTCTCTATCAAAGCCATTACAAAACCCACATCATCAATGTCTTTATCATGCGCTTTAAACCTTTCGCTCTGGCGACCATCATTCCAATGGCCATCTATGCCTTGCGGATAAGCTACAATAAAACCATATTTTTCTGATAAATTATTAAAACCAGTAAAACGTGCAAATTTTTTTGCTTTACCCTTACCCCCATGAAAGACCATTAACAGCGGAACAGATTTGTTTTCTTTATAGGATGGTGGGGTATAAATAAAATATTCTCTAATTCTTCTATCATGCTGGATAATTTTCTTCTCAACATTAGCTAAAGCGTAACTTTCTGGGAAGTACAATAAAGAGATAAGACACGCAAAAAATACAATAATAAATAATTTTTTATTTTTTAATATCATTTTTCTTATACCTAACGCTTGAACTCACAGGTTTTTACGGAGCGGAGTAAAATCCAGTGCGGTGATTTGATAATAATTAAGCCCCCCCGCGGGCTAAGTCTTGATAGACTTTCCTAAAAGGGTTGGAATGGACCAACACCTTAACTAAAAGAGGCCTTATAAATTTTACACCAAACAGCATTCATTTTACTGTGGAATTGACTGACACGCAAAACAAATGTATCTTTGTGTCATGGATCAAAAAGGAGATGTCTTGCTTCACCGTAACATGCTTAACGATTCAGAACTCTTTCTTAAATTTATTAACCCGGAAACCGCGATTTGAAATAAAGTCAAAACAAAAACGATGAAATAATTTTATTCTTACAACTCTAAAAGATTACCGGAAATCTTCGACGGGAGAAGTCTTTTTCCTTGACATGCGGGGACCTTATAGGTGTTATATTTTTTTATTTTTTAATATTATAATTAGTATAGCACCAATAATTAAAATTATTCCTGCAAGAGGAAAAATATCTCCATAATATTGAAAAAAATTAATGTATATTTTCCCGACAAAGCAATAATAAAAAACAAATAAAAGAATTTCGATACTCACAGTAATACCAAGTATTATTATTTGAATTTTTTTCATTTTATTATTAATATAACACTTGAACTCCCCTGCTGTTACCCGCCGCCTTTCGGCGTAGGGTAACAGCAGGGGTAGCGCATTGTTATGGCTTTTGGTATTTTATTACTATTAATTCTTTACCACGTATAATAATGGATTCCGTCGTTTCTATCTTGTTGAGTTGATTATTAGCATTTATTCCCCATGCATAAATGCCGATATCGCTGCTATTGATGATTACTATATCTTCATTTTTCGCTCAACCAACAGCCCATTTCATTGTATGTGAAGCACCCGTTTGTAGTTGTGATAATTCAGTTCCTCGCTGATCAAGAAGATATAATTTTATACAGAGATATTTTGTTTTATCTGACTTGTCATTATTTATTGTAGTTTTTAATTGATATTTTTTAGACGGAGAAGGAATTATTTTAGAAGAGACATTTTGTAAAGTGCAACCAATTGTGTACAGCAATATTAATGTTATTAAAATTATTTTTTTCATTTATTTTTTGCCATAACGATGAGCATGAGGCACAAGACCAACAATGCGGAACTGAAAATGCACCGGGTTATTCCCTGTCGCCTCGATGCGTTTGTTATGCCTTGCCTTTTTCATCAAGTAACCGCTTCTTTGCACCTTGTACCTCGACGGAATCTGGCGGCAACAAAAGGAAATTGCCAAGTTCTTCTTCTACTCGATCTCTTAGTGCGGTTCTTGCAGAATCAGTACTTAGGCGATCCATTAACCCCAATCCGTAATCTACTTTTCTTGTAAAATTCTCAAATTCCTTTTCTTCCACTTCGAGTTCCTTAAGTCTTGCCTCAGCCTCAAGTTTGCTAAGTAACGCATCTCGACCTCTCTCAGAAACAATGGCTACGGTTTGAAGAACTGAGCTGTACGATGTTCTTAATTTAGACCATAAAGTGACATACCAACTTCCCGGTGCAAGACACTCGACATAAAGTAATTCGTCATCGTCCAACAGAAGCTCAAGGTCATAACTAGGATCTTTTGAGAGAACATCTTGAACCAGATTGAATCGATCAGTTAAAGATAAGTGCACTATGGCATAAAGGGTTCTTAGTGCTCGAAGCCTTTTCTCCAATGTTCGTGCTGGAATTCTTTTTTCACCATCAATAATTTGAAGCATTAATGGTGGAATTTCGTCCTTATTTGTAGTTGAGATGAAATTGGCATGGAGGCCATCTGGGCTCCAAAATATTCTAACCATCCCATCTCCACTTAGACCAAATTCAATGCGGTCTTCCCCCCAGTCCGCTCCGCTTATTACACTACGCCCCGTAACAATATTGATGAACTCGACAAAATTTGATTGCTGAGCTTCACCAAGTTCTTGTGCTCCTAATGTGAATTCTGTCATATAATTTTCCTTTTAGGTATTTTCCTTTTAGGCATAACATTATCATCACCTACCTGATGGAGCGCCGATTCGGCGCGGAATCAGGTCAGGTGTATAAATTTGTTAGGCCTTGTCATCGGGCTAAACGCCGATTTTTCTGATATTTATTCATTTTTTTGATATCTAATGCCTCTCGATAACAAGGATGGATTTCCCATACTGAACCAAAATCATCATTTGTTCTTGTTGAAAGAAAATCAGGCATATCAGAAAAATAGTAGTGCTCATATTCGTTGTTTTCCTTATCATCAACTCTCGCAACAATAAAACCAAGCCTATATAGAAAGTGTGCAATATCTAATGGATTTTTTTCTTCTCGCCCCTCTATTATGGGAGACATGTGATTCGTGATATGATTGCTTATCCATTTCAATAGTGTGGGACGATCCATTCGTCTTTTTGCTCCACGAAAGCCGACAAGTAATTCCTCGATGTTGGAACACTGATGCTTATGCTCAGCAATCAAATCCGCGATTCTTTTGGTTCCATATTCGCCCCATACTGTATCAATATGTGATTTGGCGATTAGGTTTGCTTCTTTTTCAATAGCCTCTTTTTGTGTTAATTTACATAATTGTATTGCCCACCGTGGACGATGGTAAGAAAGAGTATAGATAACTTTGTATGTTCTTTTTTCTGTGCTTCCCCAAAGCATCCGCTTCTCAAAAACTTTATCAATCATATGTTCTTCAACCTCTGTTTTTGTGACGTGCTGTGGAGGGGTGGTAGCCTGAAGCCCTAGTTGATTCATCTGATATTCAATGCGTTTAAATAGCAAAGTCCGAAAATCGGCTTGACTCCATGAAATATCACTTACGTATTGTTCAAATTTATCTAAAGATTCATCATATCGACGTATCATAGTCCAAACATCTGTACGCATAGTTGCACGAAAAATGATTCCGTTGGTTCGCATTGAAAGATATCGGCATGCAGAGAAAAAAGTGCTTAACTCAAGATTTTCCTGTTCGGTACGTTGGTAAGTCGCATCTAAATCATCAACTAAAAACCAGACTGTTTTATTAGAAAAGCGTTTTAAAATTTCTATTTCGTTAGGGATTTGTTCTTTAATTTTTTGAATAGAAGGTAATAACTTCGTTAGTCGTTCGGTAAGTGCACTAAGAATATTCCTATTTTTAAACCCATCAAGTTCGGCACTTTCAACCATAGCGATTTGATCATCAGTCAAAGCGATTGATAGCTGTGCGCCTATTCGCCTGTTTATGATAGCACAAATTCGTATCATCCAGTCTCGGATATAATCGTTAGGCAAACGAAGCGTATTAGTTAGCTTGAAACATGATCGAACAAGATCACTGCCCGTAACACGTATGACAAGAGGGTTTCTCTTGTCTATTTCTGATACTTTTGCTTCAATCCATCTGATTAATGCCGACTTCCCAACTCCTTTTTTTGCAGTGGCAAGAAGGATTTTATTTTTTGAGTTAAGATATTCTATAAAAGGTTTCTGTTCAACAAAAAAGTTTAGAATTTCTTCTGGGGACAGATCATCACCAGCTTCGTTCCCAAAATCGATTTTTCTAAGCAACTCATTCATTTAGTTCCTCCAGATAGCTAATATAACTTGGATAACTTTTAAAATTATTCTGGCCTAACATTCAAACTCAGCGGTGGTGAGCAAGCGACCGAGCAAAGCGAGGAAGCGCGTCGAACCATCCGCTGGAGTACATTGATAATAATTAAGGCCCCCTCGCGGGCTAAGTCTTGATAGACTTTCCTAAAAGGGTTGGAATGGACCAACACCTTAACTAAAGGAGGCCTTTATAAACTTCTATACCAAACAGCATTCATTTTACTGTGGAATTGACTGACACGCAAAACAAATGTATCTTTGTGTCATGGATCAAAAAGGAGATGTCTTGCTTCACCGTAACATGCTTAACGATTCAGAACTCTTTCTTAAATTTATTAACCCGGAAACCGCGATTTGAAATAAAGTCAAAACAAAAACGATGAAATAATTTTATTCTTACAACTCTGAAAGATTACCGGAAATCTTCGACGGGGAAGTCTTTTCCCTTGACATGCGGGGCCTTATAGGTGTTAGATGTCCTATTTTATTCCTGATGAAAGCCAATTCTTCGCTTTGGCTTTTCTGTCGGGCGCAATGCTTTTTTTAGTTCTTCGAAGGCCTGAAACACAATCACAAATTGCTCATCATAAATGCCAAATTTCTCTTCCATTTTCTTTTCTAAATCGTCTATTTTTCTTTGTAAATCTTTATGGCTTACGATTAATTGACGAATTCTAACAAATGCTCTCATTATTTGTATGTTGACTTCAATCGCACGGTCACTGTTAAGAACTGATGACAACATAGCAACACCTTGCTCTGTAAAAGCATACGGCAGCTTACGCACTCCTCCCCAACTTGATATAGCATTTTGCGATATCAAGTTGGTAAACTCACTCTTTGTGACCTGACACATAAAATCTGAAGGGAATCTTTTCCTATTCCTCTTCACCTGCTCATTTAATCTTCCAGTTGTTACCCCATACAACTCCGCCAAATCTCTATCGAGCATAACTTTTTTACCACGAATGATATATATTTTTCTCTCAATAATTTCATCTGGAATTATTGATTTTTTCGCGACACTTCTTTTCCTTCCCATGTTATTTCCCTATGATTTCTTCTATTTATTTTTTACATCTAGCGTCCGCACAAGACGTCGCAGGGGAAGTCTTTTCCCTTGACATGCGGGGCCTTATAGAAGTTAGGCATTCTAATTATCAAAATAATCAGAATCAATTTTTTTCAGTATTATTGTCTTTGAATCACTTACGCCGATATTATAATCTATCATCAGACCAGCAAGTTTCTGACCATCTATTAAAATAATTTTCTTTTCAATATTATCAACATATTGATATGCTTCTCTTGTAAATAACGATGTAGTTATAAACACGCCTTTTTTAGTTCTTTTACTTTCAAGGCTACCAGTAAATTTTTGAATATCTGGTCGACCAACTGAATTCTCCCATTTCTTTGCTTGTAAACATATTATATCTAGTCCAAGTTTATCTTCTTTTATTACACCATCAATTCCTTCATCTCCCGGTCCTCTTGATATTCTTGCTTCGTCATGTGGGTCTCCATATCCCATAGCTACCAATAAATCTTTTACAATAACTTCAAAAAATTGCCATGAGCTATTTCTTACTTTTTCTAAGATTTCATCAGCGAGACTTTCTCTAAAAATTTCATACGCAGATTCAATTTTTTCTTCAGGAATTTCGTCATTTAAATCAGGTATATTCTTGTCGATAGATTTCTTATATCTATTTTTAATATAATTATTATATTCCTTAAATTGCCTTAAATCTTTTATGGTGATTGCATCACTAGCGTTTTTTAGTAATCCTTTCCCCCTTCTACTTATTTTAAATCGCTTTATATCTATTTTTTCGATTACCAGTGCCTTCACATATTGACCAATACAATTATTTATCATTATCATTGAGCGCTTTGGTCTGTCATTTTGAATATATTTGTAATTAGCTGATATATACTCAATGATTTCATTATATTTTTGCTCATCATCATTTTCAAATGCTTTTAGGACTGGGAGCAAATAATCTTGTACTGTTGGTGCATTCATTTTCTTTTCCTAATCGATTCCCACGGGTTCACACCCGTGGGACTTACTGTTACAAGAGCTATTGGCGCTAATCATTGTCCAGAAACTTCGTTTCTGAATATAGCTCTCATCCCGCCAGAAATAAATTTCATTATGCATCAAGATAGAACGGCCAGTTGCCCGACCGCCCTCTTACAGATCCCCGCGCGCGGTTTTCCCGCACAGGGCTCCTGTGTGTGGTGATTGTGAACTCAACAGGGTAAGGTCTTGGATGTGATTTAACGCGGTCTTGTTCCTGATCGTAACAGATAAATCCCCTATATCCTAAGTTATACCAAATGGTGGAAGCGCTACGTTCTTGACCACCATATCATTGAGCCTGGACCACACGTGTGTGAATTTTACTTTACCAATTTCAAATCAATTTAGCAAGGCTAATTTCTCAACATATAAAAAGACAATATTATAAAATAAAAATATCAGACTTTTTCTTTGTGTAAAATTTTTCAATAAAAAATTTATGACCATACGATCACAAAAATGTGTATAATACCCTTTTAATAAGGATTTGATACATGCTGACACAGTTATGCATTAAAAATTTTGGCCTCATTGAAGAACTGACTCTCGATTTTCACAAAAGCCTCAATATCCTGACAGGCGAAACCGGCGCCGGCAAGTCGATCATCATTGACGCGCTCCGAATCGGGCTCGGAGAACGGATCTTCTCTTCTCAGGTGCGTGACCGCGCCAAACCCGTGTCCATCGAAGCTGTTTTCACGGTCAGATACCAGGAGACCAGAACCATGCCCGCCATAAATGAATATCTGGACCCTGAAGACGACCAGCTGATCATTCACAGAACATACCAGCCGGACGGACGAAACAAAATCAAGTTGAACGGACAGAATATCACGGTTTCCCAGTTAAAAAAGATCGGCAATCACCTTGTCGACCTGCACGGCCCCCATGATCACCAACAACTGCTGAGTGAGGACGCCCATATTGACATGTTGGACCGGTTGATTGATTTTGAACACTTGTTGATCGCCTACCAGGAAGAACATTCCCTCTTTTCTCTCTTGAAAAAAGAGTGGGCGGAGTCACAAAAAGTAAAAAACACACGGGAACGTGAACTGGATTTTCTTTCCCATCAGATCAGGGAGATTGAACAGATCCAATTGGACAATGATTATTATTTGCAATTAAAGGAGTCCCGGCAACGTTTGAACAATGCCGAAGCCCTTCTTTCCCAGGTTCAACATATCCTGCGTTTGTTAGATGGGCACAATAACAGTTGCAGCGAAAACATCCGGCACAGTTTTTCTCCCTTCAACCAACTTGTCGACCTTGACACAAAGACATCTTCGTATAAAAAATCCCTGGAAGAGATGCAGAACATCAACGAAGAATTGGTCAGCGACCTGCAATCTTACGCGACCTCCCTTTCTTTTGACCCGGCAAGCGCCAATGAAATCAATGAAATGTGTGACCTGTACGATAACATCCTGAAAAAACACGGGCCGGAGATATCCAACGTCAAAGACGCTTACATGGAGGCTAAACACAAATTTGATCTATTGAACAACTGGGAACAAAATGATTCCGACCTGCAGAAAAAAATCCAGAAAATTGAAAAAAAACTCAATACCATCGCCAGACAAATCACCGCCAAAAGGCAAAAAACAGCCCAGGAGCTTAAAAAAACGATCGTAAAAGAATTAAAAGAATTGGGTATCCCGCATGTCAATTTTGAGGCGAAAATTTCACCCCGGGACTTAAACGAAAAAGGCGCGGATAAAGTTCTTTTTTATATCAGCCCCAACGCGGGAGAAGAACTCAAACCCCTGGCTGAGATTGTTTCATCCGGAGAAGCCGCCCGGGTCATGTTAGCCCTGAAAAAAGCCCTTGTGCTGGTTGATCCCATCCCGACGCTGATATTCGATGAAATTGACGCTCAGATCGGAGGCCGGTTAGGAAAAATCACGGGGGGAAAACTCAAAGAAATCGCCCAAAAGCGTCAGGTGATCCTGATCACGCACCTCCCTCAGATCGCGTCTTTCGCGGACCAACATTTCAAAGTCATCAAAAAAATCAAAAACAAAAGATCTTACACAGATGTTCTAACATTGGACCAAACGGCCATCGTCAAAGAGTTAGCAAAAATGATGAGCGGAGAACAAGAATCGTCCATTGCCTTAGAACACGCCCAGGACCTTCTTCTCCAATCAAAAGACAAATAGCTGCCAGGGTCTGCTTATCGTGTCCTCTACATAACGATTTGATAATACCAAATATGTTACATAATACCAAATCCATTAATAAATTTGGTATACTTAACGTGATCGGTATAAATGATTGATTTTTTTAAGCAAATATGCTAATTTATCCACAAACAAAAAAACGAATTGGATTTTTACAGATAATATAAAGGAGAACTTTCATGAAAAAGATTGGTATTATCACCAGTGGCGGTGATTGTGGCGGACTTAACGCCGTTGTAAAAGGAGCCGCGCAGATGGCTAAAAACTTTGATGCTGCCTGTTATGTCATTCCAAACGGTTATGCCGGTCTGTATAATCTTGTTGAATTCGATCAGCTGGTTGAACTCACATTAGAACGTGTTGATGATGTGAACTCGAACGCCGCTGGATCCGAAGCCGGCCACTCACGGGTGAAAATTAAAAATATCGATGATCCTGATAAATATGAACGCATTAAAGAGGGTTTAAAGAAATTTGGCATTGAAGGATTAGTGATTAGCGGAGGGGATGATTCCGGAAGTGTCATGATCGACTTATCCGAAAATGGCATCAATTGTATCCACGCGCCCAAGACCATGGACCTGGACCTCCAGACCTACTCGGTAGGGTTTGACTCTACGGTTAATCGCATTGCCACATTCGCGGAAGACATTAAAACAACAGGACGGACACACAACCGCATTATGGTCATGGAAGTCTTCGGCCGTTATGCCGGTCATACAGCTTTTCGCGCGGGTGTCGCCTCTGACGCGGATGCCATCCTTATCCCGGAAATTCCTGTTGACTTTGACGTCCTTTATGGATATGCCAAACAAATTTTCATGAACCGTGTCATTAACAGCGATGTTAATGCCGGGACGTATCTTATCTTAGTCGCCGAAGGCTTAAAAAATGTCAACGGAGAGGAATTGTACGATGAAGCCGCTCCCCCGGACGCTTTCGGTCATAAACGTTTAGCGGGCGCCGGCAAATACGTCCAGAACGAGCTTACAAAAAAATTTAAGAACGATCCGGTCATTGTTGATTTCATGAAAACCCAAAAAATGTATGTCAAGACCTTATACGAAGCTCCTGAAGTCCGGTCCGTCGCGCCTGGACACTTAGTCCGTTGCGGTCATTCGTCTGTTTACGACGTCAATTTCGGAAAAGAAGCCGGCGCTTCAGCTGTCGTGCTGTTACAAAATGGATTGTCCGGTTACACGATCGTTGACGTTCAGCTGGGGCGGATCCGTTATATCGCGACCAAAGAAGCCATTAAACAACGCCATGTCTCAAAAGAGATGATCAATTTCTATGAAAGATTAGGTGTTTGTTTCGGCCGCAAACGTGACGCCTCTGTAGACTTTAAATATTCAGAAGTGACATCTTTACCTATTAACCGATTCATGTAACCCGATCACGACAAAAGAGGCTTGAAAACATCCTGCCTCTTATTTCAAAGCCTATGAAGAACGCGACCTTGCAAAAAATCATCATCACTTTTATCTTATCGTTTTTGTGCGTGTCCGCCTTTCAAATCCGGCTGCACAATTTCAGGAGCAGCAGCTTACGGACGATTGATGAAATTGTATTTGTTAAAATGGCTAAACAGGTCGCTCATGATGTCCGTGATTATCATACCATCCCTTACGGCAAAACATTAGCCGCGACGGGAAGAGAACTGCCGGAATATTTCTTCGCCCCGCTTTATAAACACCCACCGGTCTTTACGTTTATGGCGGCTCTTTCGATGAAATTGTTCGGTGAGAAAGGAAAATCCGCCGGATATGTTTCAATCTTTCTGAGTGTTTTGATGATGCCGCTTTTATATTGGTTAGGAGCGCTTCTTTTTGACCGGCAGGTGGGGTTGCTCGCCGCAATCTTGCTCTGGTTTGATCCTGTTGTGACCATGACATCCCAAAAAGTCTGGATTGATACCTCCATCGCGTTTTTCACATTGCTGGCGGCTGTCCTCTTTGTATACGCTTTAAAGAACAAGAATGATTGGTTCTTTATCTTCAGCGGGATCGCGAGTGGTCTGGCGGTAAACACAAAATATCCGGGGATTTTGATCACCTTCGGCATGGTCCTTTACACTTTATTTTATCGCCGGGACCTGTTTCGAAAAGGAAAATTTTTTTTAGGGCTGTTGATGCCCTTTCTGATGTTGATTCCCTGGTTCATGTGGAACATCCAGGTCTACGGGATCAGCGCCCTCAAAGGTCACTATGAATTGACCTTTGCGATTCGGCTATTTACGGACAAGCTGTGGCTCATATTACCGGTCGCCGCTATTTTGTTTGCCGTCTATTTATTCCTTAAACGGAAGAGTATCATAGGTCATCGCCCCCCAACCGCCGCCGGGTCAACGATTGAGCCCGGAACATCAAAAGAAAAAACCGATGAATTAGACCCAGGTCAAGCCAAAATAGTACTGGGCAGCTACATTGCCGTCATCCTATTTATCCTTATCTTCATTGGAGACTCTGTCCTCAAGAGCCTGCATTTTTATTACATTCCCGTGACGAGTTGGTCGCAAGGGTTCTTTGCCAATGAAATTCCATCTTTTTACTTCAAACGTCTGCTTGAATATTTCTTTATCTACATCTTCGCCTATTTAGCCCTTTTCACTTACCATCCCAAAGAGCAGGAACAAACAGCTTTCATCCGCATCTCAACGATTGTCATATTATTCTTCTTCATCGCCTGGCGCAATTTTCAATGTCGATACATACTCGCGACTATTCCTTTCCTGATTTTGCTGGCTGCCAACACGATCAAACAGGTTTATTCCGCCATCTGTTCCATGGAAACAATCTTACCGCGACTGATACTCCGCAGCGCCTTTATCCTCCTTATCATGTATTCCATACTAAAAGTCAATATCATCAACTACATGTTAAGCTACACGAACAATATGTGTTATTTTTAAAACCCGGAAAGCGCAATTGGAATCCACTACGAAGGCAAAACTCGTCGCAATTGCATTTTTCTGGTTAACGGATCATACTATTGTCGTATTTTTCAAACCGAATTGATCGAATATAAAACGACGAAAGTTTTCTTTCCAGAACGGATCCCACATGGATCCAGAACTATACTTTCGGGTAGGCGGCGATAAAATCATCGATAACAATTCTTCTTTTGATTGAAATGGAGAAAAGATGTCCGGATCAATAAAATAGGATACGTCCGCTCGATTGTGAAGAAAAATTTGATTATCGAAAACCAAGGCTTCAAAAAGCACCGTTGACGACTCAAAACTGACAATCTTATCAGCTTTAGACAATGAAGCGAAAAGGTTATCTATACTGATCTTAACGTCCCCCCTTGAAATCATCGAAGAATACCGTTCTGTGATAAAATTATATTCCGCGGGATGAGGTCTGATGACGAATTCATACTGATCTGAGCCTAATTCATTAATGAGATAAACCAAGCTTTCGTTCAATAATGTTGTTTTCGAACCGCCGGAAATAAAAAGTATTTGTTCTTTGGCTTTCGGCTTGATCATAATATTTTTAGTATATTCAATAATATACGGATTCCCGATTGTGACAATTTCCGAGGATGTCTTCGGGAAATGGCGCCAGTACTCGCCATAAGACATTAAATACCGGGGCAAATAATTGACATACTCAGAATTCAACAGATTGTTATAGATGTAGGCAAAATGATTCTTATGGAACGCGCCGTGCTGAAACTCTCCCGTCATGAGCCCCATTTCATGGGCCGCGTTTAAAATGTGACATTTGTGGCCATAACTGGCATCTTCTAAAAAAACAATCTTTGGTTCCAATATACGGAACAAGCGTTGATAATATTCATCCAAATACGGCAATAAACCGGAAATCAGATTTAAGACGCTGGACATATTAGCCCAAAGAGCGTCATTGAGGGCGAGTGGTAAACGTTTTTTCAGAAAATTTAAAAGATGATCAATCGTTGTGAGGTCAGAAGTATTTTTTTTAAACACTTTCGATTTCAACAATGAATGGATCAAAATCCAATCATTATAACGGACATGAGGACATTGACGGGGTGTCATGAATCGAAATTGTTTGGACAATGAATCCTCAATAATTAATGATGATTCCTGAAAATCTAAAGCGAAATGATCATAGAGTCGGTTGACATAGACCCCGTCCTCAGACAGGACATTGACGATGCTGGAACTAAAAAAAATAATATCACTGGTCGTGCTTCGGATGGGCCGAAAAGGATTTTTAGTTAAAACATTAAGACCATATGGAATGATATCTTTGGGGATAATTTTTTTCTTTTGACCGATAGGAAAATCCCATTGGAACATCTCAATAACAGCGCTCTGCATAAGGATACCGCGGATATACGGCCACATTAACCGACCCTTATAAGCAAAACGAAAATTCAGTATCTGCAAATCGTCTTCTAACAGCCCGGACAATTCCGCGACAGGGTAAATTTTATTCAAATTACAATCCTTTCGTCTCGCTTTTAGTCAAAAAATACAACCACGGCATGTTATAAACCCGCGAGCTAAAAAACCAAACCATAAAAAAATTAAAAAACAAAACAATTGTTGTTGCCTGAGCAGCGCCAATAGCGCCGTAAGCTTTTATAAAGATATAATTTAAGATCACATTGAATACAGCGGATAACAACGTCATCCATGCTAAAATATGACTTTTTTGCGCGTAGAAAATATAACCCGCGACCATATAATACATCCCGTTAGCAGCACTACCCAGAGTGATCCAGAAAACATATTCATTGGCCGCGTAAAATTCTTCTCCAACGAGATATTTCAATATATACGGGGCTAAGACCGCGATCGATGCCGCCACGAGAATGAGAGCCCCGAACATACAGTACGTAAATTTAACAATTTTTTTCAATTGGGCGGGGTCATTTTTCTTTAAATTTTTGTAAAGATACGGGCTCCAGGCTTGATTAAAAGAACTCATCAACAAACTCAATATCGCTCCGATCTGATATCCGACAGTATAAATCCCTGTCGTCGCTACGCCCACCATTTCATTAATAAACAAACGATCGATCGCTGTCATGATCCAGGCGCCTAACATGTGCGGGATTAAAGGGATGCCAAAAGCCAGAATATTCTTTATGCAGATCCAATCAATTCGAAAAGTGATATACTGTCGTTTGAAAAGAAAGAAGCAACTCACCAGAGAAAACAGACTGACGGCAAAAACAATGGCTAATATCCGGCCTTGCCACGCCCAACGCAAATACATAACAAATAAGATCGTTAAGCTGACATTCACAATACTCTGCGTAATTTGAAATAGGCAATACGGCTTCGCTTTTTCTTCTACCTGCCAGAGGACCAGATTCAATGTAACAAAAAAGAAGGCAAACGACTGCCACAGGATCAAATGAATATATTCCGCGGGGATATTAATGAACTTTGCAAACGAAACCCCGAAGATTGAACAAAGGAAAAGCATACATAGAAAAAAAAACGAGGCAATAAATATCGAATTCCCGACATAAACTTTTAATTCTTCTTTTTCTTTTTTGAAAAATTCTATGGATATCGCGCTTGTTCCATTCATTCCAACAAAAATAATACAAACCGCGACCAGTATCTCATATGTCGAGATAATACCATATCCTTCCGGAGACAGGAATCGGGTTAAAAAGGGGATCAACAAAAGTGGCAATCCGGAGCGGATTGTGTTTGCTACAGTAAAAAAGAAAGCATTATGAATAAGCTTTTTGCCAAGAAAGGATCTAACGGCTAAATATAAATCATTTTTATTATTCATTATATTGAAATGCCATTGGGGATTCGGATCTAGACTTCGTCTGATTGATCTCTTGTCGAACGATAGCGATGCTGTGTCTTGATAAGGTGCTCTTCATCCAGGCCGATATTCAACTCACGGTTGCATCTTTTCAAATTATCCAAAACGGCGTCAAGAAATTCATCATCGCTCATAGATGTCAAATTAATTCTTAAGTCCTGCCGATCGCCTAAACGCATTAAGTAATCCTCTTCATCCGTAATATATTTATTTTTCAAGGCATATTCATAAACTTCACTTCCCGGCTGAGGCAACAGATATCCTGAAGATGGATAGATTCCATTCTTTATGCAACAATCAAACGTTTTTTTAATCGTTTCCGGAGTTTCCTGGGGATACCCCAAAACAAGGGAAGTCCAAACATTCATATCTCCTTTATGAAACAATTCTGTCTGTCTCGAGAACTGATCAACATCCATGTGCTTGTTCATCGCTTTCAATATATCAGCATCGGCCGATTCAAGCGAATAACTGATTCCGATACAACCCGCGTCCTTCATGAGTTTAATCAATTCCAAATCTTCCTCTTTATTCAGCAAATCCCCCCTGCAAGTACCTGTCCAGTATATGTTCAGCTTGGAATCAATCAACTCCCGGCAAATATCTTTAACCCGCTTCTTGGAAAAAAGCGTTAATTCATCCCAGAAAAAAACAAAATTCAGCGCGTACTTATCGTGCAATTGCTTAATTTCTTCGACAATGGATTGTTCGGTCCTAAAACGAAACGGCACATTATTAAAAACATGATAACAAAAACCACACTTAGCGACACAACCTCTTGCCGTATTTACGGGCATCGCTCGCGCTTGTTCCCGAGGGAAAGGAACAGCGTCACTAACACTAACCTTCGACGCTTCAAGATAGATCCCGACATCAAAAATTGAATGATCGATAAAGGGCAGATCAGATATATTTTTAATCGGACAACGGTATCCTGTTTCAACGATTTGATTGTTTTGAGTAAAAGCAATTCCTTTAATATCGTTCAAAGGTTTAGAATGTAACATATGGTCTAATACTTCAACAACAACTTCATCGCCCTCACCCAGAACGGCAATGTCAACCTCCGTTTTCGTAAGTAAAATCTTATGGACAGATGTCGCCACTGAATTACCTACGATAATCGTCGCCTGCGGATTAATTCTTCGTATTAACGCCACCATTGATTTAATAATCTTGTACCCGGTTACGATACACCCCAGGCAATACACATCATATATATTCGTTGAAAAATAATCTTCCACTTCTTGATCTGTAAATCGATGGGCATCAATATCTAATAAATCAAATTGATAACCAGCTTTTTTCATGGCTGTCGCAACATAACCTAATCCGATGGGAAACAATTTCTCGATTGATTCCGGCCGCAAGGAAACATTTATTAATAAAACTCTCATTTGCATCATCCTCTTTTAAGCATTCTTATCATTTATAACACCCAAACAAATTTTATTAATGTAGGCGCCATTATAAACATATTGCTTTAATAACTCACCCTCCACGACAAATCCCGCTTTTTGAAGGGCTTTAACAGAACCAATATTCGGCTCATAACAACCCGCGGTAATTTTATGTAATTTCAATGTTGAAAAAGCATATCCAACCACTAATCGAATCGATTCTGTCGCGAGACCCTTCCCCCAACAATCTTTATCTCCGACAAAATAACTTATGTCAGCGGTCAAATGATATTGGTTGATAGGTCCGATCTTAATATTTCCGATATGCCTGTCATTCTCATTTAAACAAATAGCTAATAAAAGTTCATCAACCGAGTATTTCTTTAATTCAACAAATTGTTGTATGCTCTGAATGCTCTGGTCACAAAAACGTGTCTCCATAAATTGATTAATCAATGGATCATTCAACCATCGGTAATAATGATCGCCAACATCAGACACCTCAATGTCCCGTAAATAAATACGATCGCCACGTATATTCTTTGTGTCACATAAATTCATAACTTTTAAACCGACCTAACGTTTAGGCCCTGATTCTTCATATGGGCTCTTGTTTTTATAAGATTCTGGTCAGTAAAGTGAAAAATGCTTGCCGCCGAAACAGCGGAAATCCCGGATTCTTTAACGACATCAATAATGTCGCTTAATTTTCCCGCGCCGCCGCAAGCGATAACAGGAATCGCAAGAGCGGTATTGACTTGCTTAATAAGTTGAATATCATAGCCGTCCATCATTCCGTCTCGATCAATCGAATAAAGGAATAACTCACCGATCCCCCGTTGTTCCATTTCTTTTGCCCAGGATAAAACTTCTAAATCCGTCTGTGTTCTACGACCATTAATAAAGGGCACATTCCGCCCGTTGATATTTTTATAAGCAATAATCCCTATGATTGTCGACTTACCGAAGATCATCGAAGCGTCATTAATGAAATCGGGATTTTCAACGAAAGATGTACAAACAGCGACCTTATCCGTTCCGAGCTTTAATAACCTTCGGATATCTTCCACATTCTTGATTCCGCCACCGACAGTTAAAGGCATAAAACATTGTTCCGATACTTTTTGGATGATATCCACCAGAATGCTTCGGTCTTCCTCACTCGCCGTGATATCGAGAAATAATAATTCATCCGCCCCTTGGGCGTCGTAAATACGTGAAGAGGTGACGGGATCGCCCGTATCACGTTCAGCGTCAAACTGAACTGTTTTGATACAACGACCTTTTTTTAATAATAAGCTAGGAATCAATCGTGTACGCAGCACTAGTTTTGACCTTCCCAGATCAGAAATTCATACAGAATATCCAGACCATGTTCTTGACTTTTTTCCGGATGAAATTGTGTCGCGAAGACATTGTCTTTCTTCACCGCGCATGTAAATTCAATTCCATAGTCACACGTCGCGACAACATCTTCCGGCTTACTGTTTTTCATGTAAAAACTATGGACAAAATAAAATGTGTCGCCACTTGAGATTCTATTAAAAAAAACAACATCCTTCTTTTTAATGTCTATGTCATCCCACCCCACATGCGGAATTTTGATTGTTTCATCTGGTCGAGGTAATTCACAAATTTCGGCGTCAATAATACTTAAACCTTCCGTCTCTTCAAATTCATAACTTTTTTTGGCAAGGAGTTGCATACCAAGACAAATCCCGAGAAAAGGTTTTTTTTCAGAAAGGATTTGGTCTTTAATTAAATTGATAAGCGACAATTTCTCAAGATTTTTTACGCCTTGAGGAAAGCCGCCGACCCCCGGTAAGATAATTTTGTCTGCCGCCGTTATCGTGTCATGATCATTGGTGATAACAGCTTCCCCTCCTATGTGCTCGATAGCTTTAGCAACAGATCGTAAATTACCCATATGATAATCAATAATAGCGATCATATTCTAATCAGTTAAATGCCAATCTGACATGTCCGGCAAAGGCTTACCTTTTTCGCCTTTTGAGAAGTCATGAATGTACGGATTTATATGTTGTTGTATGAGAATATCATTGAATTGTTCTTCGGTCATCCCGACATATTCTAAAAAGACGTCCAGGCTTGCGGGTCGCTTTCCCTCAAATTCTTTTATTTTCTTTAAAGCTTCTTCGCGCGCCATTCGATTATTTCGAATATCAATCGAGCACAAATGACTCATACGGGAAAATCCACGTTTGATATACTTGCAATAATCCCGGATCCCCTGAAAAGAACATTCTATTTTTTCATAGTAATATTCAGAAGAAACACCTTCTACAGTATCGCCCTCCCAACCCAATTCTTTACTGATAATTTCTGATTGCTTCTTCACATCCCACTTAACGAAACTCCCCAGACATATGGAACAATAGTTTAATGCCCGCAAATCTTTTAAAGCCGGATAACGGAAAGGTTCCAAATCCCGTAAGGTCACCGAGGAATCTAACATGCCGGCCATATCTTCTGCCGTTATTCCCAGGTTAATAAATCGATTAAACCTTTTTTCATCCACTTCTTCTCTCTGATCATAACTATAGTAAGACGTGTACTCCGCGCTGGGCTCACCCCAAATAACAAGTGGTATTTTGAATTTAACCGCGATCTGCATCGGATAAGCGAAAATGCCTGTGTGACAATGCCAGCAGAAATCGCCTTTACGCGTTAAACACTCCAACATTGTCTTTTTAGCAATCTGCGGGTTTGGACGAAACGTCATAAAGTCACAACCTAATTTACGAATGGTTTTCTCCACATTCACCAAATGGTGGGGACGATAAAACCCATGATCAAAGGAGACAATCAGAGGTCTTAACTTAAATTCTCGAACAATTGAATAAGCCGTCCAGGTGCTATCTTTCCCCCCACTAAACGGAACAATGCAGTCATACTGACCTTTATCTCTGTACCGCGCGATGATACCCTCAAACTCTTCGCGTTTAGCGTTCCAGTCAATCTGCTCCTGTTTATATTCAATCTGTCGACAGACATTGCAGACACCTTCATCATCAAAGGAAATAGTTTCATGTGTTTCCGGGATAACACATCTTGAACATCTTCTCATTTTTTTCACCTTTGCTATTTATGAGTTTGGAGAAATTAAGGTCAAGTTATAAAAACACCAGTAAGAGACGACAGGGGATCAACATATCATACGATTTAACAGACTTAAACCCTTCATTTTAAAAAATCTATAAAAAGTAACACGGGTTGACACGCAATATGTTATAAATGAACTTGTTTGGTTGTGATTGCTGTGCCGCGCTTAATATGAACCAACGCTTTACATCCAAGTATAGCATAAAAATGCTTTGGTTCAAGACCGTATCCTGGACGTATGATCGAGATATTTTCCTTTGTAAACTGTTCTCCTGCTTGAATATCCTGAACGGCGTAAATTGAGCGCCGAAACCGCAGACTGCTCTTTTCATGGCGAGTCGGGCCATATTGAATTTGACCTAAAGCACAAAAGGCTTTTTGTGCCGAAACGATCAACTCTTTCATTTCCAGTGGTTCTAATGAGAACGCCGCGTCAACACCTCCGTCTGATCGCGCCAGGGTAAAATGTTTCTCAATGACCCTCGCGCCCAGAGCGATACTGGCGATTGCGACACCCGTTCCACTCGTATGATCAGACAGGCCGATAACACATTTAAATTTTTTACGCATATCAGGAATAGTCATCAAATGAGCTTCTTTCGGAATGCTGGGATAGGACGATGTGCATTTGAGTAAAATAATATCTTTCGCGCCATTTTCGCGTAAAACGCGAACAGAATATTTCAAATCATCATAGGGAATCATACCTGTTGACAGGATAATCGGTTTGCCTGTTTTCGCGACCTTTTTTAGCAGGGGGATATGGGCATTCTCAAATGACGCGATTTTATAGGCTGGAACTTTCAATTCTTCAAGGAAGTCGACGGCTGTCTCATCAAACGGTGTGCTAAAACAGATCAGCCCTGCTTGTCTGCATCGTTTAAAAATATCTTTATGCCATTCCCAGGGCGTATACGCTTTTTGATATAACTCATACAAAGAATAACCATCCCATAAACTATTTTTATCCTTCACTAAGAAATCTTTGCGGCGACTGTCGATCGTGAGTGTGTCCGCGGTATAAGTCTGAATCTTTAAAGCATCACATCCGCATTCGGCCGCGGCGTCGACAATCGCAAGGGCTCTGTCTAAAGACTGATTATGGTTGCCCGACATTTCAGCAATAATAAAAGGCGGCTGATCGATCCCGATCAACCTTTTATTTATCTTAACGCTTGTATTTCGATTATTCATCTTTTTCGATCCTCAAAATATATTTCTGGCCTTTATATCTAAAATATGCTGGATACTTTTCATTATCAACCACTCGCAACAAATTAAATTGTTCTTTGATCGATTTATGAATATCCAATTCACTGTCAGTGGACGTCCTTTTTTGATAAAAAGAACTTTGTCCTTTTTGGGAATTAGCCTTAACATTCGGTACAAATTTAATAAATTTCAATAATAATTCTTCATATTCTTGCATCAATCGTTCACGCATTTCATCAATCAGCTCATCACCCTTGAATGTAATTTTAGATTTAAAATAAATCGGTCCTTCATCAAGATTTTCACTCGCTTCAAACAATGATACGGTAATACACTTCTTATTCTCTAAAACCTGCCAAGTCAACGGACTCATCCCTTTCCCTTTTGGCAAATCGCTCGCGTGATAGACTAAATTGTAATTATTCCTGGAAAAAATGGAGGTCTTCAAAATTTTTTCACACGATAAAAGCAGTAATAAATCTCCTCCGGGGATCTTAGCGTGGTCTGAAATAAATTTTATATCATGCCCTAATGCTCTTAATGTCCGCTGAAGGTTCTTCGCGTAGGGAACAACCCAACTATTTAAATTATCAACTAAAAAAGTTATTTTCATGCCTTTTCCATCACCTCATATTCTTAATAATTTGAAAAACTCCCGAACCGTCACACAAATTACCGGCGCGCTCACTCATTTGACAAAGTTGGATCGAAGATAATTGACCCAATTTCTGAGAGATAATATGGCCGTCCTCATGGACATAATCGGGGATATAGATCCCGGCACCTTTATTCATTATGCCACGTCCGATATCAATCTGGTTGGGAGCAAAAGGGACCGTGACAATCGGCAAAAACAACACGCACATCTCCCAGGTCGTCGATCCACCAGCGCCAATCGCGATATCCGCGTTTAGCATCAAATCAGCCAAATGGTCAATATCTTTATAAATTTTCATCGTATGTTTAGATCGCGAGGAATATTGCTGAATGCTAGCCTCATGAGGACAAGCAGAGCCCAGGATGATGTCCAGATGATACCGGCCTTCAGCAGAATTTAAATCCTCAAGTATTTTCAGTGTGATGTTATAGGGATCTCCTCCCCCCATAAAAATAAAAATATTCTTAAGTTGGTTACGAATCAATATTTCTTCCCGTTTTGAACGATACACGTCACGAACCAAGGCGTATCGCGGACCAAATAGACTTATCGTATCGTCTAAACATTGATAATTATAAGAAGACGCGAGAATATTTTGATTCATAAGCACATCAACAGGAAAACGTGTGTGATTAATGTCATCAATCGCCAAAACCTTCAGCCCCAGCTCTTTCAGTTGAAGATAATAATCCTCCTTAACCTGATAATGATCGACCACAACCCAATCCGCTTGACGAGTTTTAAGATACTCCATGACAAATTGTTGTTCCGCGTCAAAATCGTCCTGGACAGGAATCTTAATGACCGGAATATTATGTTGCTCCAGACGGTGTATAGGTGCTCCTGGCAAGTCCTTTATTAGAAAGCAGACCTGATGCCCTTGTCGGATCAATTCAAGCGCCAAAACAAGACAACGAAAAATATGACCGGTGCCGATATCAACCGAACCATCCGCTCTAAAGATGACGACCATATTACTCTTCACTTAAAACCTCATTTCGCTTAAACCTTTGATTGATTTTAAAGACCTCTGGATGGGATGCCTTATATTCCAAAACATCCTGCATGTTGAAAGACGGATTATCAGGATAAAGCGCTTCAATAATCTTCTTGACCAGAAAATAATCTTCTTCATAATCGACTGTCCAGCGTTCAGATGAATAATCCGTCTCTCCGGAAACATTCCCAAGATGATACCGGCCAGAACGGACGATCGGCAAAGTAACGTGTTCCCGCTCTTCCCGGCCTGCGGCCTTTTTCCAAATCTTCTCTAATACTAAAAAAGAAAAAATTTCCACATCCAATCCATCAGGGTATGTCGGAGGATGAATATTGGAGACATAATCGAACTGATTGGACCGATAAAAGGATATGACTTTCTCAACAATAGCAGGATCCATTAAAGGGCAATCTGCCGTAATCCGAATAATCGTATCGACCTTAAAAACTTTTGCCGTCTGATAATATCGATCTAAAACATCCTCCTCACTTCCCCGAAAACAATCGATCCCGGCCTTCAATAAAATATCATATAAAACGTCGTCCTCTTTTGAACTGGTCGTCGCCACGATGATCTGATCGACCAATTTGACTTGTTTTAATCGTTCGATCAAGAAGTCAATCAAAGGGCGCTCGAGGATCGGTTTCAGAACCTTTCGCGGCAAGCGGGTTGAACCCAATCTCGCTTGAATAATAATTGCCGTCACAGTTGACTCCATTGGCGAGGATCGATTAAAAAAGACTCCTCAAGTGCAAAGCGTTCAAAATTTATACTATTCTGTTTAATCGAATCAATCAATGAAAAGACTTTAATGTTACTTAAAAGTTCATCAACCGAATTCACTCCGACAAGACTGGCCGACAAATTGTCCTCTTGCAAGACGTAGCCTAAAGCTAATTCAGCAACGCTCATGTTCAGGGCTGTGGCTAAATCTGTAAACGCCTGCTTGAATTTCCGGCAATCAATGAGTTCCAGGGGCAGATCGTCTGGATCGCAAACAATCAAACCCTTCAGAAACACAGATCGATTGATGACATCAATTTGATTTCTCTCAAAAATTTGAAAAATTTCTTTAAACCTCTGGTCAAAGACACTAAACGGGATTTGAACAAAATCGATCAGATCAGCATGATCCGACACCAGACTCAAGGCTTGCTCAACATCATATAAAGATAGACCGAATGACTTGATTAAATTTTTCTTTTTTAAAGATTCGAGAATCCGCCAAAATAAAGGGTTCTGAACGATAAAATCTTTGGCTTGATGAAGCAAAACCAAATCAAGCGCGTCTAGAACCTGAAGCGCGCCGAGTGACTTCTCAATCGAACGGTGCAAAAAAAAATGAAGTCTATCTTCCCTCGCGTTAATGTCTTCGGTTATCAAGTCAAATTTTGTGGCGATGACAAATGGATTTGACTTGATATGCAACAGGTATCGTCCTATTTTTTCTTCAGAATCACCATAAGCCCTTGCCGTGTCAAGCAACGTCAGTCCTCTATCCCGGCAAGTATCAAGTATGCTATCAACCTCATCTTGATTTTTAGCCTTTGTAAATCCGTAATCCAGGCCGAACTGCACGGTGCCAAGACCTAAACGAGAAACGGTTATATCGTTACGATGTAAATTATGGTATAACATCATTAATATCTAAATAAAATTTGTATCTCGTGTTTAGTGAATCGTATCCCGTCGAAATAATTTCGTTTCATAAAATACGAACGTTGTTTCATGCATTCATGTTCCGAACATATATTGGCGACAAGATGATGTCCTTAATTTATACATAAACGGTATAAAAGAACTTAAGTTAACCTCTTAAATCCTGAATGGCAAATGGGACCTTCCAGCATGGAAACCAGGGAATCACCGCGCACGGCTGCTGCGATGGTTGTCCATACCTCTTTTGCCGTCTGAAGGTAACCATCGAGGTTTTCATTATTATGCGCGGTCGACAGATAAATTAATGTCGACGCCAAATAGCCTCGCTTCAACATTTCTTGAGTAAATACTGTTTTTATCTCCAAAGCGTCGTCTTCCTTGATCATTATAGCCGGGCCTGCGTCTAAACCTTGCACTTCAATATCAAGCGACAAAGCCGCGAACATCGATTGCAACCGAACCTTCAACTCTTTTCCCGTCTTGACCAAGTAGTCTCCCACATTGTTCTCTTCGAATTGGCAGATAACCTCAAGGGCGGCGGTAAAACCGATCCGTTCTGTCCAATAGGTGCTGCTGATAAATGTATCCTGAGCCGCTTCCATAATATCCGAGGTGCCCACAACAGCTGCGATAGGATATCCATTCCCCATAGCTTTACCTAAAACAGCAACATCAGGTTTTATTTCAAACAAACGATGCATCCCGCCGGGACAAGCACGAAAACCGGAAGTGATTTCATCAAAAATCAAAACCGCGCCGATCTCAGTAGCGATATCGCGCACTTCATGTAGAAAATCAACATCAACCGTTTTATAACGGGCTACTTCCAGAATAATCACACCGATTTCATTCAAATTTTGATCGACGATCTGACGTAATTCCTGAGCTTGACCATAATGAAACGGGATGGCCGTTCCTTTTAATACTTTTGGCACACCATTCGGCGCCAATCCTGGTAATAGCTGATTATTTAGATGCGAACCATCGTCGATATTAGCCGATATATACCAGTCATGCCAGCCATGATAACCACAAAAGGCGACTTTATCTTTTCCGGTTGCGGCACGGGCCGTCCGAACAGCGATTGTGCATGCTTCCCCACCTGTCCTTGCAAAACGCGCCTGGTGAAACCAGGGATGCAGTTCCAGCAACTTTTTTGCCAATTCAACTTCTTCATGACAATTCAATGTCGACATGCTTCCTTTATCAATCGCTGTTTTCACCGCACTGTTAACGGCTTCATTCGCGTAACCCAACGGACAGGTGCCTATGCCCATGATGCTCATATCAAAGTAATGATTATCATCTAAATCCCAAACTTCGATCCCCCTGGCTTCTTTATAATAGGACGGCCACAGGTCAGGCAAAAACATTTCAGATCTTTTGGATAACAGTTGATTTCCACCGGGGATAATGGTTTTAGACTCCCGCCATAAAGATGATCCGCTATTAGAATGAATGTTAATATGATTTGTCATTTAACTCACCATGTCCTTGATAGAAGTTATCACCTTTTTTATTTCTTTCTGATTTAACGTCGGGAACAAAGGAATGGATACACAGCGACTATAATACATCTCAGATCGAGGAAAATCATTAGGATCCAGATTAAACAGTTTCTTATAATAAGGTTGACGGTAAACAGGAATGTAATGCACCTGAGTGCCTACTCCCCGGCTTCTTAAATCAAGCATAAAATCTTTTCGACTTTGACCAATATTCTTAAAATCAATTAACAGCACACAGAGATGCGCCGCATTAAAACAACCCTCTAATTCTGGAAGGACTGAAATATTTTCTTGATCAGAAAAAGCTTCATTGTACCCGGCCAAAATCAATCTGCGTTGAGCAATAAATCTTGAAATCTTCTTTAGCTGATTAAATCCCAGCGCTGCTTGCATATCGCTCATTCGATAATTATATCCCAACGTCTTCATCTCATAATACCAGGGTCCCTTTTTTTCCGTGCTCTTATTCTTTTCCATCCCATGGCAACGAAGTTTTAATAGCCGACCATACAGTTTTTTATTATTCGTCGTAATCATACCCCCCTCACCGGAAGTTATTGTCTTGACCGGATGAAAACTAAAAACACACATATCCGAGTGTCGGCAACTGCCGATTGTCACCCACTGGCCATTGTGGTAATATTTGGATCCCAGGGCATGACACGCGTCCTCGACGACAAAACATTTATTCGTTTTAGCGATTACATGTATTTCGTCCATGGCACAGGGATGCCCGGAAAAATGGACAGGCAGAATAACTTTTGTCCTCTTCGATATCTTCTTTTTAATCTCACAAACACTGATATTGGGGAAAGAAAAACCGATATCAGCGAAAACAGGTTTAGCCCCGACATATAACGCGGCATTAGATGTCGCTAAAAAAGTGATCGGAGAAGTGATCGCCTCATCCCCTTTATTCACGCCTAAGGCTAAATAGGCTAAATGAAGCGCGGCGGTCCCGGAAGAAACAGCAACGGCGTATTTTACTCCGCAATACTTGGCAACCGCCTCCTCAAATTTCCGGACATACGGTCCCTGGGTTAAATAATCTGACTTGAGGACGGCACGAACAATTTGAAGATCATCATCACCGATAACCTGGTGGCCGTAAGGAATAAATGCCATTAAATTAATTTTTCCTTCTTTAACATTTTTCTTAATTGATCAATGCTGAACCAGAGTGTGTTGTTATCACTACGGTAACCTTCAAAATCAAGTCCAACGTTCCTGCCTTTAACAGGTTTAACTTTTCCAAAATCAACGACATTGCCAAAAGCGACAGGCGAACAGATTACATAACGATCCTTTTGTTCATAGCTGGTAAGGCCGTCATGCGGCGACAGCAGTGTTTCGTGCAGTTTTTCTCCGGGTCGAATGCCGATAACTTTCATCTTGCAATCTGGCGCAATCGCTTTGGCCAAATCAACAATCTTCATGCTAGGAATTTTCGGCACGAAGACTTCGCCACCTTTCATATCCTTCAAACAACTTAAAACAAAGTTGACGCCCTGTGTCAAGGTAATCCAGAATCTCGTCATCTCCGGATGTGTAATAGGAATAACCCCATCTTTAGAACATTCCTTAAAGAAAGGAATAACACTGCCCCTTGAACCAAAAACATTGCCATAACGCACAACACTAAACTTCGTCACACGAGCGTCAACATAGTTATTGGCGGCGATAAACATCTTTTCAGAACAAAGCTTGGTTGCTCCATAAAGATTAACAGGATCAGCGGCTTTGTCTGTACTTAAGGCGATTACTTTTTTAATCTTCCGGTCCAATGCCACATTGATGATGTTTTCGGCCCCGATAACATTGGTCTTGATGATTTCAAACGGATTGTATTCAGCGGACGGCACAATTTTTAAGGCTGCGGCATGGATGACCACATCTACGCCGTTAAACGCACGATGAAGTCGCGAGCGATCACGCACATCTCCGATGAAATACCGGATACATTCGGCATTGAACACTTTACTCATCTCATATTGTTTCATCTCATCCCGGCTGAATATGATCAATTTCTTTGGGTTATATTTATCCAGAACCATTTGCGTGAACTTTTTACCAAACGAACCCGTTCCTCCGGTAATCAAAATAACTTTATTGTCTAGCATGTTTCTCCTCTTTTCTTATTCATTATTGTTATCGCTTCGCGCTTCTCTTTCATGAAATGTGGTAGGCGTCCATGGAAAAACAAGTTTTAAGAACAATCGGACGATTGGACCGAAGTGCTTAATCAGGGGATAATATGAAGGATAATCAAACGGCGTTTTCGGTTGCGCGTTATATATAGATTCGAACTCTTCAGCGGACAGTCCTAACTTCTTGGTTACATATTTAATGGCCTCTTCCCGTTCTTTAGCGCTTAATGGTGGTTTTTGCAGGTCTTCCAACGCTTTCTGCCGGTCTCTGAAACCCGAACGTATTTGGGCCGAGTAGGTCACCTTCCGTTTATCTGCGTGAAATTTCTCCGGCAATAAAACGGTTAAAACAAAACTGGTGAAGATCGACTCATAATGGTGCCCGCCGTAATATTCCCATCCGTATTGGTCTTCTAAAAATTTACGCGCTTCCTGCTTATTATATGTTAAATAGTATAATGGCCGAATATTTTTAATCCCTTTAATGAAGCCATAGTACAATAAATTCATAATTGTTAAGTTCGGAAAAGTTTTCATGGGAAGTTTGCCAAACCGTTTATGGACACTCTTCACAAGTCGCCCGTCACAATAAGTCCATTCCGACGGTTGCTTACCTTCGGTACGAAAATCAGCGCCAATCAAAACATAACGAATATTTTCTTCAGCAGCAATCTTATACAAGGCCGAGGTAATCGCCGTGTCTGTTGGAGCATCCGCCCAGGGAATGGATGCCTTAAGAAATGAGACCAATATATCCCGAATCTCTTCCCAATTAATAACATACGTCCGCAAATCAATCCCTAAGGCCCTGGTGCATTTCTTAATATTGCTAACAGCGATCTGCGAATTCCAGCCATTGTCCAGATTCACCGCTAACGGGCGTAAGCCCCATTCTTTCGCCAGATACAGCAAATAACAACTGTCCGTACCACCACTCACTCCGACAACACAGTCATATTCATTCTTTTGACCATCTTTTTTTATTCTGGTGACCCAATCACGGCAATATTTTTCTCCCACTTCATTTTGAGGAAAATGCTTTTCTAAACGGTCATGAATCTCACAATAGTTACATACACCCTTTTCATCAAATGTGATCCCGGGAATAGATGTATCCATGACGCAACGCGTGCAGACGTTCAACTCAGGTTTCAATGCTGTAGACACTTTGCCTTTCCTCCCAATCCGGATAATTGACAAGAACCCCTTTTTTTTTACCATGAAACACAAACATACTCCCCGCGGCAACGGCCGTCGCGTGCCCGTCATGGACACCAGCGGCTAAATCATCGACGGATCCCGCTCCGCCGCAAGCGATAACAGGTATTGTGACAGCCTCACTTATCTGCTTAAGAATATTCAAATCGTATCCGAGCATTGTACCATCCGAATGGATGCAATTCAACAATATCTCCCCTGCGCCGCGTTCTTGCATCTGAATTGCGAGCTCGACAGGATGGAATTTCGTCTTTTTTCTGCCACAATGGGTATACACGTCATAGTCCCCCCCCCAATTCTTTTTAACATCAATGCAGACGATAATACTTTGAACGCCAAAAATTTCAGACGCTTGTTTGACCAAATCCGGGTTCTCAATGGCACCCGTATTTATGGAAACTTTCTCTGCCCCGGCATTGACCAATTGGCGAATATGTTCAATCGTCCGAATGCCACCCCCTATGGTAAAGGGCATAAACGCTTCATCCGCTATCTCCGAAACGATTTCAGGGTCCAGAATTCGCTGTTCTTGCGTGGCTGTTATGTCCAATAAAATAATTTCATCCACTTCCAAGTTGCTAAAAATCTTAACGGTATTGATCGGATCACCGATATATTTATAGTCTTTAAACTTAATCCCTTTAACAAGGCCCTTGCCTTGCAAAAGTAGACAGGGGAGTATCCTTGGCAATAGCATGTTATATCCTTATAAAATTCTTGATAATTTCAAACCCATTCAAATGACTTTTCTCCGGATGAAATTGTGTGCCGAAAATATTGTCTTTTTGGATGACACTAACAAATTCTATGCCGTAGGTTGTCGTTGCGATAACATCATCCATAGATTCACATGAGACATAATACGAATGTGTAAAGTAAAAACGATGCTCAACGTTAACCCGATTAAAAAGGGTTGAATCTTTTTTTAGCGCGATCTTGTTCCAACCGACGTGAGGCACACGCAAATTATTATTTTGATCGTACTCAAATTTTATTGCCTTAGCCTTAATCCATCCTAACCCGGACTGACGCCCTTCTTCACTGTGCTGAGTAAACAACTGCATCCCTAAACAAATTCCTAGAATAGGCACTTTTTCTTGAAGAATTTTCTCATTCAAAATATCAATCAATTTAAACTGAATCAAATTCTTCATGCCTGTTGCGAAATGACCTACGCCAGGAAGGATAATCTTGTGGGCTTCTTTGATCACATTCACTTCTGAGGAAATACGGGATTCAACCCCGGCCTTCTCCAGTTTATGCTGAATCGACCGTAAATTTCCCATTCCAAAATCAACTATCACAATCATTGAAATATTCCTATGATTGATAACTCAAAATTTTATCAACCATGTATTCTGTTAAATCAAGCTTATCCGATATAAACTTATTCTTACGCTTCGCCCAAACATCTTTAATGTTTTTTGTTGTCAGCAAAGACTGTATCTTTGCTAAAATATCATCGATTTGATCCGGCCTAAAGGAAAACATAAGCTGGTAATTCTTTTCATATTCATCAAAAACCCCGGCTGTTAACGTGCTGATAAATAAGGATGGGGTTCCTGCGACAGCGGCTTCCGTTGCCATGGATCCGCCTTCACCAATATACAACAATGCATGGGCCAGAGCATCATGCATTCTTTCCGGGGCAATCGGAAACTTATAAGGCTCGAACTCATCGTCAATTTTACCTTCAAAAGCGATAAAAACCTTGGCATAGCGCGAACATAATTCAATTATTTTTCTCTTTAACACTGTGCTGATGCCCTGATGGCCGATATCATGCGCCGCTTCCCAGGAGACAAAGCGCAAAATAACAAATGGCTCTTTCTGTTTTAGGCCTAAAAGTGAATAAATTTTATCACTCGCTTTAAAATAATGCGGATGCAAATAAGCCAAGTCATGAACGCCATTATATGTTTTGTGCTTTTTGCCCCAACGCTCAGTAAAATACTCAGGAGAAATGAACTCGGTCACAAACGGAAGTGTCAGTTTATTCTGCAAGTCGGCATGCTCCGTGTCATAGAAAACAAGTGTTGGGATATTTAAAATCTTACAAATATGCACATTGCATGCCCCAGTCACAGAGATACAGATTTGAACCTTATTCCTTAGTAAAAGACCAAGCAATTTCCATTGACGCCAAATCAATTCCAAGCCTAACCGGATAAGCCCCTTCTGTGCACGACTTAACAAAACATGTTTAATGTGATAGTTATCTAATAATTTTAATGTAATATCTTTATCTCTCGATGTGACGATGACGTGATGACCTTTACGCTGTAATATTTGGATGGCATTCTTAAACAAATGGACGTGTGCTGGATGATTAATGTCAAAAAGAATATTCATATGTTCATTGATCAACCTTTTGAATAAAATTGGTTTATCTGATTGATCACTTCCTTTTGTTCTTCCGGCTTTAAGAATGGATGCATTGGCAATGAAATAATTTTTTCAGATAATTCTTCGGTCACGGGGAAATCCCCTTTCTTATAACCTAACTCCGCAAAAGCCGTTTGAATGTGCAGGGGGTTCGGGTAATAAATCGCCGTCGGAACATTATGCCCCTTGAGAAATACCTGCAGGGCATCTCTATTATCAACAAGGATAGAATATTGCGCCCACGCAGACACATTAAAATTCTCGATAAAGGGCGTTCTAACCGTTGAACTTAATCCTTCAGAATATGTCCGCGCGATTTCATTGCGTCGTTCAATCTCTTTTGGAAAATATTTAAATTTGGCTAATAAGATTGCCGCTTGCAAAGTGTCCAAGCGCCCATTGATCCCAATCCGAACATTTTCATATTTATGTCCACCTTTACCATGCACAAGCAACGAGCGCAGAACACTTGCTTTTTCTTCATCATCAGTAAAAATCATCCCGCCGTCGCCATAACATCCGAAAGGTTTGGCAGGAAAAAAGGATGTGCATCCGGTATCGGCTAATGAACACGCCATATTGTCGTTATATTTTGCGCCGAAAGATTGCGCGGCGTCTTCAATAACGAAAAAATTGTTCTTCTTAGCGATTGCATTGATTTTGGTGTAATCCGCGCATTGCCCAAAAATATCAACCACAATAATCCCCCGCGTCTTATCTGTTATAACAGATTCAATCTTGTTCGGGTCAATATTGAACGTGTCTTCTTCAACATCAACAAAAACAGGCTTAGCACCAAGCAATGAAATAACTTCAGCTGTTGATATAAAAGTGAATGGGGTTGTGACGACCTCATCTCCTGGCTGTATGTTATACGCCATTAAGGATAGCAATAAGGCATCGGTGCCTGAAGAACATCCGATCGCGTGCTTCACGTCAACGTACTCAGCTAGCTGCTGTTCCAATTCTTTGACCGCCGGCCCCATTATAAAAGCAGACGTATTTAAAACATCGCTGATTTGATGATCAATCTCCATCTTATAGGCCTGATATTGGGCCTGTAAGTCAACAAATTTCATAATGCACTCATTCTTTCGTTACGCGATTATCAATAATATTAAATTTAGTCGAGCATTCTGTGCAAACCGCCTTATCTTGAACAAAAGATAATTTTACCCCGCAAGCACACATCCAGCCTTTATGCGTGGCAGGAGAACCGTAAACAAGTTCATGCGGTTTAACATCTTTGGTCACAACACTGCCTGCGCCGATAAAGGCATACTCACCAATGGTCACGCCACACACAATCGTGGCATTAGCCCCAATAGAAGCTCCCCGCTGCACCAAAATTTTCTTATAATGGTCAGACGTATTACGCGGGACCTCAGAACGGGGATTAATGATGTTTGTAAACACACATGAGGGACCGCAAAAGACAAAGTCTTCCAATGTCACTCCATCGTAGATTGAAACATTGTTCTGAACCTTGACGTGATCATACAGAACAGCTGTTGAATGAATAACAACATTTTGACCGATCTTGCAATTCTTCCCTATCCGGGCACCTTTGAAAACATGACAAAAATGCCAAATGCTTGTTCCTTCACCAATAGATGTCCCGACATCAACATAACTGGATTCATGGACAAAATAAGACAAATTATTCTTAACATGATCAGAGGTCATGATTGTTTTCCTTATCTAGATACTCCTGCGCTTGTTGAAGAACTTTTAAGACCGCCAAGGCTTCGTTCCCATCGGTTTTAGCTTTCTGACGAGTATCCATACAGGTTAAAAAATGCTGGCAGGCTTCCTTTAATGGCTCTGTTTTCTCAAAAGCGATCACTTCTTTCTGAGCTTTTGAGGCGACAGGCACTTGCTTAATCCATTCAACCTTGTGTGGATAGACAACCAGCTTTTCTTCTTGTTCCATGTCATTAAAGACAGCCATGCCTTGACTACCAATAACAACCAGCTTCTGTTCTTTAAACGGATGCAGCCAGCTCACATAAATATGAGCCTTAATACGATGCTCAAATGATAAATCAGTTAAGGTCGTATCATAGATGTCATCCTGTAGAAACGCTTCCCCAAATGCGCTAACTTTCAAGGGTTGTTGTTGCACAAGCTCTAAAATAACTGAAATGTCATGTGGCGCAAAACTCCATAAAATATTTTCTTCTGATCTCAATTTACCAATATTTAAACGGTTAGAATAAATATACTGCAATTTCCCCAGCTTGCCGTTATCGATAATTTCTTTTAACTTGATGACAGCACCGTGATATTGCAGCAGATGGTCGACCATAAGAATACGGTTATTCTCCTGGGCCAATTGGATCAGCTCTTCGGCTTCAGACACCTCCAAGGCTAGCGGTTTCTCAACAAACACATCCTTTCCAGCAAGAATCGCAGCTTTTGCCATCTCATAATGAGTTGCGGCCGGGGTCGCTATGGCGACTCCTTTGACACCGTCATCTTTCCAAATTTCATCTAAGGAGCTGTAAACCTGATCAACGTGAAAAGACTCTTTCATTTTATCGATATTATCTTGCGTCACATCATAGATCCCCAGCAGGACCCCTAACTCTGAAAAATTGCGCACTAAATTTTTTCCCCAGTATCCTGTCCCAATAACCACAATGGATTTCGGCTTCATATTCATGACATTATACCTTTATTTATATTATGATAATAGTAATTATAGAAAATTTAAAAAACTATTTTACCTGAAATAGAGTGAAACATCAACCATTCTATTTCAATCTTGATGATAGAAAAATGGCACAGATGAGGATACTGCGAGGCTACGACGCATTCTCCTCCGTCTTTAATTCTATTCTCTTGACGCGGAGCAACACATCTTCAATCAGGCGGCGATTTGCTGAAATCAGATCGGAGACTAATCCAATGATTACGAGTTGAATTCCAATAATGCTGCAAATAGCGACCAGAATCAACGATTGGATCTTACCACTACCCATCCCCATCAGATAATAAAACACAAAACGACTGCCAACCAGGGCGGCAATCAAAAGAAAAATTGAACCGATTGTTAAAAATAACCGCAGAGGGTTAAACATCGAATAGACACGCAGCATCGTAACGATTGATCTCCTGATGTATTCCGGCATACTTTTCAATAATCGCGAAGGACGCTCAACAAAATTCGTTGAAATCGTAATATTGGCGATGGCCAAATTTTTATGTTCCGCCTGGATAATACTTTCTAACGTGTATGTATAATTTGAAATAATGTTCAAACGCAACGCTGCTTCGCGGTTATACGCGCGAAAACCGGTTGTAGCGTCAGAGACGGTTGAGCCGGATAATTGTCGAATAACAGCACTGCCAATACGTTGCAGCTTCTTTTTTATCCATGAAAATTGGCCAATATTTTCAATATCCCTATTGCCGATAACAATATCCGCCTTGCCTTCAAGAATCGGCTGGACAAGGCGCGGGATATCCTCCCCTTTGTATTGACCATCAGCATCTGTGTTGACAATAACGTCGGCATTCTGTTTTAAAGCGGCGTCTAACCCGGAATGAAAAGCACGCGCCAGTCCCTTTCGGCTGGTAAAGCGCACAATATGATCAACCCCATTCTCACGGGCCACTTCTGAAGTCCGGTCAATACTGCCATCATCAATAATAAGAATCTCTATGGTATCAATACCATCAATCTGTTTTGGTAAAGCGGCTAATGTGGCGGGCAAACTCTCTTCTTCATTCAAGCACGGAATCTGAATGATCAATTTCATATAAGCCTCACAATTTTGATGATGGTTATTTTAACCTGGATGTCACAACCCAAAAAACCTGAAGTGACAAAATATAAGGTCAAACACAATGATCCTATCAAACGTAATAATACCAAATCCATCAATTGATTGTTCTATTTCAATTCCGATATTCTTTCCTTAGCGTCGAGAAAAGCAGAATCGGTCTTAGCAATTACACCTATTTTCATTAAATAATTGCCAAAAATTCTCATCATTTTTTGCGAACGCTTTTACGCAAATAGCGAAAAAAAACAGAAAAATTATTTATTGGATTTGGTATAATTAACGTAATAAGTATAACTAAAATATATCTCGCAAACAGTATTTTGACCAATTATTTCTAAAAAATATTCTTCCAAAAAATTTGGATGTCATCTCAATCAAATTCCGTTCGGGTAGAGGTCAACGCAGTCGATGGTCTTTTCCGGGTTGATCAACTATCCCTGGAATTCACAGCCACAGTATTTCTGGCGGTAAAAATTTTCTACACGGGAAACCACAGATGCCTTTTTCTCCCCATCTTGCTTACGCCAGTTGTATGGCCAAAAAGTAACAGTTGAAAAGGGTTTAACCGCGATTTCACCGCACCGATTGACCTGATCCATATCTTTCCAGCGAGAGAGACTCAACGTGGTTGCTATTAAAGGAAATCGATATTCGTGAGCCGAAACTGCTGTTTTAGACAATCGCATAGCGATACATTTCTCACATCGCTGTCCTCGCTCAGGTTCCTTTTCTAAACCGCTCACTTCTTCCAACCAAGCCTCGTGGTGATAGTCCCCGTCAATCACAGGCACATCCATTTTTCGGGCATAGCGGATGAGATCCTCTTTGCGGCGTTCATATTCTTCAATCGGATGGATATTCGGATTATAAAAAAACACACCTAAATCTATACCGGATTCTTTTAAATAAACAATAATATTCCCGGAACAAGGCGCGCAGCAGACATGCAACAATACCTTGGACAATCCTCTCGGTGTTACTATTTTCATTCTTCCTGTCGTCATCATAAGGGTTATCTCTTGCTTTGCTTCTTTATAATACGTAACATCACCGCACCAATATTATTAATGATATCAGAAGCGATTAAGGAAGCGCAAGTTTGATTCTTTAAAGCCGACTCCCCGGCTAAACCGTGCAAATAAGCCCCCCACCGGCCCGCGTCAAAAGGAGCAATCCCCTGGCCGATTAAAGATGCGATCATTCCGGTTAAAACATCGCCGCTCCCGGCGGTCGCCATTCCTTGATGTCCCGTTTTGTTGATGTGAACTTCTCCTGATGGGGAGGCAACAACCGTATTGTTCCCCTTAAGGAGAACCACACATCGATGGTCCCTGGCGAATTGCCGGGCGAAGCGTGTACGATCTTTCTGTAAAACATCCTTACGGACGCCTAACAACCGAGCCATCTCACCCGGATGCGGTGTAATCACAACAGGCGCTCGGGCCTTCAACAACAATTCAGGGTCCTGCGCCAGGGCATTAATCGCATCCGCATCCAGGACGAGGGGGGATTGAGACTGTAATAAAATTTTGATAATAAACTTTTGTGTGCTCGCTTGAGTGGTCATGCCTGGGCCTAAAGCGATAACCTGATAAACGGACCAATGCTTCTTCAAATCGGCAAAGGCAAGACTTGAAAAAGTCTGTTGGGGTGTTTCGCGTAAGGGCAAGGTCATAATAACGGGGTCGATCTTTTGCTGGGCCGTCTGGTTTAAACTTTGCGGGACCGCCAGACTGACAAGGCCTGATCCCGTCCGCATGGCAGCTAAACTGGACAAGGCTGCTGCCCCGAGCATTCGACGTGATCCCGCGATAATAAGCACATGACCAAATTGATTCTTATATGCGTCCTTATTCAGACGTAATAATGGCGTTGGCAACTGCATAATGATCCGAATGGGAAATCGAAATTAAAATATTATTATTGAATTTATCCGCATTAACTTGACAGTATGGACGTCCTTCTTCATCGTTCAATATCTTGATGTCTTTCCAACCAATCTTCTTATTTTTAGGAATGGCTTTATAAACAGCCTCTTTGGCGGCAAATCGTGCGGCGAAATGTTGCTCAGAATTTTTATGTTTCAAGGCATAGGCAATCTCTTCCTCATGAAACACGTGGTTGAGAAAGTGATCCCCCCAGCGATCAATGACCTTTTTAATTTTCTCTATCTCAATTATGTCGATGCCAACACCCAGAATCATAAGACGACCAAACTTTACTTTTCGTTAACGCGAAAATCTTTTCTTTAGATGAACAATGTCACGCATATCCTTCACAGCCCCGGATAAACCGACAAAAACTGCCTGTGAAATAATTGAGTGACCGATATTCAATTCATTCATCCCCTTGATACGCGCAATGGGATACGTATTATAATATTTTAAACCGTGTCCGGCATTCACAACCAGTCCAATGGAAATGGCGTATTGTGTTATATCATCAATTTTCTGCAAATAAAATTTTTGCTTTTCAACTGTTGACGCCCGGTCATACCTGCCCGTGTGCAATTCAACCACGTTCACACCGGCCTCTTTCGTTTGTTCGAGCTGTTTCTTGACAGGATCAATGAACAAACTGACTTCAATCTGATGGGCCTGAAGCTGCGCGGAAACGTCTTTTATTCTCTTGAAATGTTTGAGAACATCCAGGCCGCCTTCCGTTGTGATTTCTTCGCGCCGTTCCGGCACCAGAGTGGCCTGGTCGGGTTTCACTTGACAGGCAATCCGCACAATATCTTTTTGTAATGACATTTCAAGATTAAATTTTTTTTTGATAGTTCGTCTTAAGCGTTTGACATCCTGATCATGTATATGCCGGCGGTCTTCCCTCAAATGAGCGACGATACTGTCTGCTCCAGCTTTTTCTGCTATTTGCGCGGCTAGGACTGGATCAGGTTCTTCTTCCCTGCGGGCTTGACGTAAAGTCGCAATATGATCAATATTCACCCCTAATAAAGGCATAAAAATCACCTGTCCTATTTAATCATTAATTCCTTGTGGACATATATCCAAGTCAAGATCGCTAATCCCAAGGCAACCAGCTTTAATATTAAATTATGAAATGAGTATTTTTTCATTTCTTCTTTCTTTTCTTTTCCACAAGCAAAATGCTTTTCAGTATGTTGATCAAGCGGTCGCGGTTAACGATGGGAATAAACCGCCCATCCGACGCAACGGAAATCTCGCCGCTCTCTTCGGAAACCATGATCACAAGCGCATCGGTCTGTTCGGTAATACCTAATGCCGCCCTGTGCCGTGTTCCCAGAATCTTGTTGAAATTTGGATTATCCGATAACGGAAAAAGACAGGCGGCAGCGACAATACGTTGTCCGCGTGTAATAACACCTCCATCATGCATCGGAGAATGCGGCATAAAAATACTTTGTAGTAACTCCGCAGAAACTTTTCCATCAACAGAAATCCCGGAATCGATATATGTTTGCAACTTGGTCTCGCGCTCAAGCGCGATCAGGCAGCCAACCTTCTGGCGGGCCAGCTTATAAGCAGCTGAGGTTATTTCTTCGATAACCGCCATGATTTCTGATTCTTCCAGACTAAAATCAAATAAGTGCTGTTGTCCTAAACGCGCCAATCCCTGCCGGAGTTCTTCCTGAAAAATTATTAATAACGCGACGATAGAAATACCGAAAAACTTTGTTAACAACCAATTCAGGGTCGAAAAGCCTAAGTACTGCGCCACGATAAAGGCGATCATCAAATAAGTAATCCCCTTTAAAACCTGTATCGCCCGTGTGCCTTCAAAAAAAACAAGGATGCGGTAAATAACAAACCATAAAATGACAATTTCAATTGTGGGAATAACGACCAACCAAATATCATATGGCATAACAAAACCTTCTGGTTATGATGATTGAACTGATTCCTTTAAAATACTATCCATCATACGGACTGTCTCCGCGATCTGTTTCACATCATGAACGCGAACAATATGCGCACCGCGCATAATGCTGGCGCAAACGGACGCGATTGTTCCCGTTAATCTTCGGCTGACATCTTTATTCAAGACATGACCAATAAATGATTTGCGTGAAGGACCAACCAACAACGGATGTTTGAGTTCCTTAACGAAACGATCAATGTTATTGATAATTGTCAAATTGTGTTCGACCGTCTTACCAAAGCCAATACCCGGATCAATAATTATTCGATCCTCCGTAATCCCGACATCTAAGCACGTATCGATGGACAGCCTCAATGATTGCACGATATCTAAAATGACATCGGTATAACACACTTTTTTCTGCATCGTTCGCGGGGTTCCTTTAATATGCATCAGGACAATCGCCGCTTTATAATCGCGCACCATCTTTAAAAGAGAACGATTGGGTTTGACACCCATGATATTATTGACGATTGTCGCACCCGCATCAAGAGCGGCCTTAATAACGGGCCTTTTGTACGAATCAATCGAAATGGGAACATCTATCCGGCGGTCAACCAAATGCTTAATGACGGGAACAACTCTTTTTTGTTCAACATCAACCGGCACAACCGCTGCGCCTGGACGTGTGGATTCCCCGCCAATGTCAATCATATCAGCGCCATCACGGGCTAATCGAACCGCCCGTTTAACGGCCAGCCTATAGCCGTCGCGTTCTTTCTCCTTCCAGGTCCCATCTTGACTAAAAGAGTCCGGCGTGCTGTTGACAATTCCCAAAATGAGGGTCTTCTCACCGAGATTGAGGCCATACTGCCCAGCTTTTATCTTAAATTTCTTGCGTTTCATCCCTAGACATCCGACGACATAAGAGTCTCCCCGCCGACACTATCAGTCTCCTGTTCATCCTGGGAAGACAGCATCCCGAGCATAATACGGGTTTCTTCAATATCAATCACTTCTTTTTCTAAAAGACGTTTTGTGATTTTCTCTAGTTTATCACGGTTATCTTCAAGCATTTTTTTGACCTTATCGTATGATTGATCAATGATCTGCCGGACTGCTTCATCGATCTCACGGGCCGTCTGCTCACTGTAGTCTTTTTGTTCCATTAAATCCCGGCCTAAAAACCGGCTGTGTCCTTTTTGCCCATAAGATACAGGCCCCATACTATCACTCATCCCATACGCACAAATCATATCACGGGCGATGCGCGTCACCTTTTGCAAATCATTCGAAACTCCCGTTGTGGTATCACCGGTAAACAATTCTTCCGCAACAATTCCACCCAAAAGAACACAAATACCTCCCATCAATTCTTTCTTTGTCATGAAATGTTTGTCTACTGTGGGAGGTGTAATCGTGTAACCACCGGCCATCCCTCTCGGGATAATCGAAACCTTCGTGAACGTATCGACCTCATCTATCAACAATGAAATTAAGGCATGCCCGGCCTCATGATAAGCTGTTTCTTCTTTTTCCTTGTGGGATACCTTACGGCTTTTCTTTTCCGGCCCCATCATCACACGTTCAATAGCCGATTCAAATTCAATCTTTGTCACCGTGTCCTTATCTTTGCGGGCAGCCAAAAGAGCCGCTTCATTACAGACATTGGCCAAATCGGCTCCGGAAAAATAAACGGTGTGTTGCGCGACTCTTCTTAAATCCACGTCTGGATCAAGCTTGATTTTCTTTGAATGAACACGCAAAATCCCTTCGCGGCCACTGATATCCGGCAGTCCAACAACAACTTGACGATCAAAGCGTCCAGGTCTCAACAATGCAGGGTCTAATGTATCGGGCCTGTTCGTTGCGGCGATCAGAATCAATCCGCTGTGAGTGTTAAACCCATCCATCTCGACTAAAAGAGCGTTTAACGTTTGCTCTCGTTCATCATTACCCCCGCCAATACCAGCAAAACGCAGACGGCCGACAGCATCGATCTCATCAATGAAAATGATGGCCCCTTTACCGGATGTCTTCGACGCTTTACGGCCTTGCTCAAACAGGTCACGCACGCGAGAAGCTCCGACACCGACAAACATTTCGACAAAGTCCGAACCACTTAAAGAAAAAAATGGGACGGAGGCTTCACCTGCAACGGCTTTTGCCAACAATGTTTTCCCCGTGCCTGGAGGTCCGACCAAAAGGACGCCTTTCGGGATCTTGCCACCTAAACGCTCAAATTTCTTGGGATCTTTTAAAAATTCAATCACTTCCTGTAATTCTTCTTTTGCTTCATCAACACCGGCAACATCCTTGAATGTGATTTTATTGTCTTTACCGCTAATCTTCGCCCGGGATTTTCCAAACGTCCAAATGCGGTTCCCCATCTGAGCACCACGATGCGATAAAAACCAAAAAAATAATATTAAAATGATAATCGGAAAAAAATGAATAAAAAGTGTCCCCCAAAATGTTTGCGGCGGGTTCACTTCAAAATTTTCAACATTTTTTCTGATAAGAGCTAACAGCTCCGGATCTTCTTGCGGCACATACAGTGTGAATTCTGTATCATCCTTAAACATTCCCTTCAATTCCGTTTTGGTACCATCTTCAATAAATTCCAACTCTTTAATTTTCTTGGTTGTTGGGTTATTCACTAATTCGGTATAGAATTCGCTGTAACTAATCTCCTTTTGCGCCTTAAAGGACGACATGTTGCTAGGCTGACTCGTTAATATTAATACCATGAACGCTAAAATCACCCAAAAAAGCCAATTATTATTCTGCGGCTTGAGATTTTTTCGCTTATGCGGCCGATTTTTTTTCATATTATCTTTATTCAAGTTTGTCATGTGACTCCCCTTCTCAACAACAAGGTCAAATTAGTATTAGTAAAATATAAATGCTTTATATTTCTGGGTACAAACAATATGATTATAGCTAATTAAAGGAGATAAGCAACAATCTTTTTTCAAATAGATTGTGTCTGGATAACTGAATCGAAATCTGTGGGATAGAATAACTTACAATTTTTGTCGGAGGATGAGATCCTTTTTATCACTGACAACATCCAGGCCATGGGGCAGATGGACAAGCGATTTGACAGGACGGTGGATCAACAGGTGATCGATTTCTTCAATGTGTTTGAGGGTAATGGCACGTGTATGGCCACAAATTTCAAGGACAGCTAATCGGATCATCATATGCCTCAGGCAAGGATGCTTTTTTTGAAACAACAACTTATCCAGGCAAACTTGTCCTTTCCTGACTCCGCTTTGTTTTTTAAGTTGCTTATAGCTTCGATGGGCTTGTTGAGCGATAAAATCATAATCGAGTGCAGCGCTATTTGCCAAACCGGATAAGATAGGAATAATTTGAGGATTATATTGCTCCCTCAGTTCATGCAAAAGTCCATGACGGATCTTGTTCCGGTAAAATCGCTCATCGGTATTTGTTTCATCTTCACAGTAAGACATCTTTTTCTGGTCCAGATAGCGCACGATATCTGACTTTAAACAGCATAAAAAAGGACGCACAACCATCAGGCCATCAATCCTGACTTTCGGCTGAATAGCCCGTAGGCCCTGCAAACCTGTTCCACGCAAAATCCGCATCAACACCGTCTCGGCTAAATCATTTTGATGGTGAGCCAATGCGACCTTATGCGCTTTAACTTTTTTCAAAAGATCCGAAAAAAACGCCAAACGATATTTTCGTGCCCGCTCTTCGAGCGAGCCCTTATGGTCTTTCCGGCCGTTCTTCCAGACATCAATATAGACCGGTAAGCTTAAAGACGAGGCTATTTGCTCAACGAATACCTGGTCATCATCCGCGGACTTTCTCAACTTATGATTGACATGCGCGATATAAAGCTGCAAACCCAACTCATATTTCAATTCATATAAACATCGCAACAATGCGACCGAATCCGCCCCCCCGGAAACACCAACAAGCACCTTATCACCAACTTGAAACAATTGATGCGATCGGGCATAATCGGCTATATTGTGTACAAAAGCGCCAGTCTTCATAACACGTCCTTATAAAAAAATTTAAATTTATAAATTATTAATTGTGAATACCAATGAATTCACGTCGAGCTTCTTGATAGGCTGACCGAAGTTCTTGACGATACTTCTTGTTTGGCGGGCGGACCTGCAAGAGTGCCATTCCAGCTTTCAAAATAGCGGCGTTAACAAAAAGGCCGTCTTCTAATAAGAAGACATAAGCTAACGTGTTGTAATCGTCATCTTTCTTTTGATCATCAAATTCTAAACGAACGGACTTCCCTTCCAACAATTCGGCAACAAACTCATAGGCCCGCTCTTCCAAAGGCATGACCGGAGAATGATTTTCTGCGACGGCGAATCCGTGTTCGTCCCGGTCAATATTTTTCTTTCTTTTTACTTCAGCAACTCTCTTTATTCCGATCAATTTAACCTTCTCACCATCATCCATCTGCAGCAAGTCAGATTGCAACACTTTTTCCACCTTGATATTTTCATATTTCCGCAGGTCAAAACCGAAAAAAAACTCCGTGTCGGATTGCCCCATGACTTCAGCGGGCCGCAGAAAAACCAGGGCATAAATAAAAGTTGTCAAAATCCATTTATATATCAATGTTATCAATCTCTCATTTAAGAAATAACGGCATATATGAATGTTTCAATATGCCACAAAACATTATCATAAAATTCAAATAACGGCCGATAACTATACTCCATAATATTATTCGTGACCGTGCTCGCCGGAAATTTATCGACGACAACAATCGCAACAAAATTATGCAGGAAGATCAAAACGGCTGGCAAGACAAATATCAAAAAGGCCACGGTAAAAATCCAACGCATGACTTTTTTAAACGTGATCTCAACTTTTGTCTCTTTCTTCCAGGTTGAACGCGTAAACCCCTTTGAACAAATAATGATAAGTGGCAACATAAGACCAAGAAACATTCCAACAATCCAACATATAGCAATCACAAGACCAATCTTCATGGACGCTCATCCTCGTTATATTGGTTGACAAATACTTATTGGTAGCATAAAAAACGACACATGACATAAAAAATCAAACGCTTCATGGATTTCATCTATTTCACTTCAATATTTTTTATAACCTCGGTTATCAGACTTTCTTCCCCTTCAAAGAAAGCCGCCTCCGGAGCACTTAAAGAGACCGTAAACTCTTTATCTTTTATATTAAAAATTAAAACAGTATACGGTAAATGCTTCTTCTCCGGATCGATCGCGGTTAATTCAAAAATGCTTATATTTTGAAATTGACGGAATCGCGTCCGATTTATTTTATGTTCAGCTAACTTGTTGAAACCTTCGACAAATGCTGCTTTATAACTTTCATTTTCTAATGCCGCAAAAACCCGGTCTGTGTTTACCTGAAGTCCTTGACAGCGGATCACTAGGTCGATCTGATATTTGCGATTGAAATACCGGACCCCATCCAGCTGAGGCTGATGTTTATATCCCTTCAATTCAGCTGGCAGGGTGAAACGAAACAAACCATTCTCATAGAGAGAGTCATAAACACCATTTTTCAATTGTGCGTGTGCGGTTAAAGAAAAATTGGATAACATCACAAGACAGCATAAAACAATATTCCATTTCATTCTGATCCCCCATTATTGCTGATTGAAATATTATACCAAATCCATTAATAAATTGTTCTATCTTAATTCTGAAAAGCAGAATTGGTTTTGGTCATTATTTAATGGAATTGGTATTATTCACCCTTTATACTCATAAAATAATCGACGGACCGATTATATATTTTTTCGGCATCCGCGGGGAAATAACAGGCCGGCAATTGATTTTTCTCTCGATGGTAATGCAAACATTCACAGCAAATTCCCATGCGCACACATCCGGTGTACGTGCAATTGCACTTTGACATATTTTTTTCTTTATTCAAACACTTCATTCTATCTCCTCTCTTAAAGAAGTTGTCAAGTAATAAGACAACCTGTTAAGACTTTTTA
>JAIORP010000002.1 GCA_021108075.1 Candidatus Omnitrophota bacterium
AGCGTTTAACTAATGAACTGTCCTAAAATATTTCAACTAAAAACTGGACAATTCCTTGTGAAGCGGTGATGGGCATTGCCGTAAAAACCACTCATCCATGATCGTTATACTAAGTTTATCAAAAAATTTAATAATATCTTTAAAAAAATGAATTTCCATATTTCAAAAATATCATACAGGTCACCTAATCTCAATCCATATTCAGAAAGATGGGTATCAATCAACAAACGCGAACGCCTGAATTATTTCTTCGTATTCGGTGAAAAGCATTTAAAGTATGTATCCATGCCGGGATATTTCTCCGTTAATTCGAATAATCCACCAAAACGTGGCGCTATATGCTTTCTGAAGAGCGGGACCCAATGGTTTATCTCTCTGGTCGCCAAATCGCGTTACTGATGATCCTTCAGGAACACCCTGTATGTCATCCATTAATTTATATTCCGCAACATCAAATTTTCAACCGACAGAAACAATATGGGTCTTATCACCACAGTCTCGAACAATAATGTCAAGATCAAGAAATTCTTTCACTATGTTGATATTGGTCCTGGTATGATTCGTTAACGGCATTGTCCGGAATTGCCCCTTTCCAGATAAAGCGAAAGGAATCAACAACTGATCAGCCAGGTATGCGCCGACCGGAACATCAGCCGTTAAGTATTGACGGACCTGATTAGCAACCTCATGCCCAACCCGTTCAGCTGTTTTCTTGATTTCACCAAAGCCAGTAAAGATCTCCGTGATGTGCTCACTTTGAACCTCAACAAAAGCGATATTACCTGGTCCTATCGATGGAGAGACAGCGCGTGCCCGTGTTTGTTCCTGCGGGCACGATATTTTTTTAGCGATAACTTTGATCTCACGTTTGGCAATGTTGATATCTAAATTAGATACCAGGGCTTCGGCTCTGACCAATTGGATTGCCCCACGTTCCAAAATGTCGATCGATGTTAATTCCTTAACTGGATTGATCGCTACTCTAAATTCCCCGCCACCCGCGGGATAAAACCCATAACGCTCTAATTCCAACTGGATATCACATCCCATCTTTTTTAAAATGGGCAAAAATACCCGCTCCAAAAAATGAAATGGTGGCGCATACGGATTGTGCGTGCCACCCTGCAATATTAAAGCCGAAGGCTGAGCCACTGTGATTAATGCCGGCAAGATGGTTTGTAATACCAGAGTTGTACTGCCAGCTGTTCCAACCGCGAATCGATAAGAACCTGGTTTTATTGTATGCGGACAAAATGACAATGTCCTGGATCCAATCACATTCCCATCAACATCAGCATTGGAAATTTCAACTGCAGCATTGACAGCGGTTAAATGCTGTCGAAGTAAACCTGGTTTTCGGCGACCTGCTCGGATACTATGGATGTCAAACGGACGACCGGTTACAAGAGATAATCCCAATGCCGACCGCAAAATTTGACCACCCCCTTCTCCAATCGAGCCATCAACATGAATCATAATAAACTCCTCATTATTTAATCACTTGAATTTAATTACCATCTTTTGGTTTTATCTTGATCCTTAATAACAAAACGCGCTTTCAATGTCGCGACTTGACGGGCCAATTGAGCCAATTCGACAGATCGAATGACTTCAGCAAAGTCTTTATAAGCGGCAGGGGCTTCATCCTTCGGATAATTTCGACAATTTGTTAAAATGTCTTGATCATAAAACTGTTGATTTACAGCCTGTTGATCCAACGTTCGCTGTGCTTCTCTGCGTCCTAAAGCTCGGCCGGCGCCATGATTAACACTAAAACAACTTTTATGCGCTCCTTCTTCAGCCACCATCACAACTGAACCATCCTTCGGATTTCCCGGCAACAAGAGCGGATGACCGGTTTCATAAAAATCAGTGCCCTTTAAGGAAAAATGTCCAGCAGGATATGCCCGTGTCGCCCCCTTCCGGTGAACCCAGCTAACTTTCTCATCGATGATCTCCTGACGAGCAATGTTATGGCTGATGATATAAACCAATTTTCCATCAATACCCGGGAATACCTCCTGAAAAGCTTCAAGAATCAGGGCATTGATCAACAAATGATTAACCGTCGCAAAGTTACCTGCTAATGCCATATCGTCAATATAGTCATTTGCCTCCGGGGTTCCTATTGGTGCGTACACTAATTCACGATCACCTCCTGGTAAAGGAATATACCACATTGAGAACTTGTTTTGCAACAACCGAAATTGTGCTTTAGCCAATTCAAAACCAAAACCCCGAGAACCACAATGCGATAAAAACGCGACATGGCCATCTTTCAAACCAAAAGATTGCGCTGTGGCCTGTGCTTTTTCAGTTTTGATAACGTTGACTTCCTCGCATTCACCAAAATGGTTACCGCTTCCGTATGATCCTAACTGCATAATTTTATTATAAAATCCCGGAAAACGGTTCGATCGAATTAAATATTCTAAACGTGTCTCCAAATCACCTTTTCGACCAGCATGGCCAACATGATAAGCATCCTCACATTTCTTCGCCCAGTCATAAGGAATCCCCAATGTTTGGCACACAGGCTGAGACGCTCCTTGTGTTACGACTCGAAAACCTGATTCTTTATCAACTCTGCGGGCTTTTTTCACTGAACGCTGCCCCTTGCCGGCACCCGTCGGTGTACGTTCCAGGATAGCTTCAATAATTGCTCGTCGCACACTTCTATCTTTAATGGCCTCAGACGGCAAATCTAACTGTAACAAACTCATCGAACACTTAATATCTACACCAACGGGCCCCGGGTAAATATGGGACGGAGACACCAGCACACATCCGATCGGCGCGCCATACCCACAATGGGCATCTGGATTTAAAACCAGATCCGTCACTCCCGGGGCACAACGGGATTTCAACGTCTGAGCTAAACACTTCTCATCAAATGATTGACGAATAGAGTCTGTACCGATAACAGTAATTGGTTTCCCATGGCCATCCGGAAAAGGAATGAATCCAGTTGCCTCTCCTGTTGGTATAATTAAATCGACATATTTTGAACTCATGTTACTCCTCCTCTATAAAACTACTCTTTTGCAAAAATATCTTTTAATCCAAACACCAGGGTGTTTCCTGATGACTCAAGCATCTTCAGCTTTAACAAGCTTGGGTTATTTTCAATCATTTTAGCCGCATTAGCTAAGTGTCTCAACGCGGCTGTTTCCCCACGGGCTTTCTCTAATAAAGCTAATCCCTCATGACGAGCTTTGATAACCTGAGAGAAAATCTTCTTCAAATCACCGGAAAACATCATGTCTTTGATGCTAACCCGTTCAATGTTTACACCAAATTCTTGACCTTTCGATTTCGATTGATCAGACAGAACACTGTTTAATTGCGCACGATTCCTCAAAAGATCTTCAATGGCATATTGACTGATTAACTCTCGTAAGATCAATTGAACCATGGCATATAAATTTGTCTGATAATTCTCCGCTCCGGTGATGGCTTGCTTCGCGTCTGTCACGGAATATTCAACAATCAGGGTCGTCCTCAACGTCACGCCGTCAGCACTTAAGACATCTTGTCCCGAAATCGACATCATACGTGAACGCATGTCAATTTTTTGAACCTTGGAATCCATCGAAAAATTAAAATATCTGCCAGGACTTAATGTCTGAATATAAAGGCCTTTCTTGAAATGCACCGCTTGCTCGTATTCATAAATAATAATTTTTCTTTGATTAACCCACGTCACGAACCATAAGACGCTTAATCCAAAAATTAAAAACAACATCGTCATTGTCATCGCATTTCTCCTTTCAAATATTTGAGTATCCAGATTCCTTCAATCCGTTCATTCTTCATCGGTGATTAAATAACCCACTCTCGTAAAAGCAACCGTCAAAAGCGGAGGTCCGCGACCTTCAAGGCTTTTTTTGGTCTCTGCTCTCACGAGAGTGAGTCATGTTTGGGATTTGAACCCAAGCTTCAGCGTTTCCAGCGCTTACCATAATGAAAAACCCTCCGCGAAACCACGTTAAAGACTTCAACCTGGTCGCCCTCGTTTTCCATGTTAAATTTTCCTGATCGATAAATACCATTGTGCCCTCCTTTGTTTTGTCCTCACCTATGTATATAGCCAAAAACGTGCCAACAATGCTGACAAGTCGATGATATGCTCATAAACCCTTGACATAAAATAACTTTTAAAAAATACCGACAGTATTTTTAAGATAAACAGAAAAGACAGAATATAAATATTTTATAATAATTTATAATATGTTATACTAGTATCTATGCATAAAAGAAAAATAGTCGTCATTGGTCAACTGGGCACAACCCTGGACCGCGGGGAAGAAGAAAAACGCTGGAGTCGCTGGCGTCCATCGGTCGCTCTCTGCCAGCATGAAGACCTTTTAATCCATCGTTTCGAATTGATCTATCAAAAAAAATATCAAGAATTAGCGGAATTAATTGCAAAAGACATTTCCTATATCTCCCCTGAAACAGAAATTAACTTAATCCAGCTAGAGCTACGGGATGCGTGGAATTTTGAAGATGTTTTTAATCAGCTCCTTGATTTTTCCGAAAACTATCCCTTCAACACAGACAAAGAAGATTATTACATTCACATTACAACGGGCACACACGTCACACAAATTTGTCAATTCTTACTAACGGAAGCACGATACTTTCCTGCCAAATTGATTCAAACAGGAATAAATAAAAGAAAAAACTTAGAGGCAAAAGGAACGTATACCATCATTGACCTTGATTTATCGCGCTATGACAAAATTGCTCAACGCTACGCAAAAAAGGAGACCGACGAACTCCATTTCCTTAAATCAGGAATTGAAACGAAAAACAAGGCATTCAACCAACTTATCTCTCAAATAGAAAAAATTGCTATTCACTCCAAGGCCCCTTTTCTGCTTATGGGGCCGACAGGCGCCGGCAAATCAAAACTTGCCAGACGAATACATGAATTAAAAAAATTAAAAGGTCAAATCAAAGGTCTATTTGTTGAAATCAATTGTGCGACCCTTAAAGGAGAAATGGCGGCCTCAACTCTATTCGGACATATAAAAGGCTCCTTCACTGGAGCGGTCCGCGACCGATCGGGGTTACTAAAAGAAGCGGATCAAGGCATTCTCTTTCTGGATGAGATTGGCGAACTCGGATTGGATGAACAAGCGATGCTGCTCAAAGCATTGGAAGAAAAGACATTTCTCCCGGTAGGCTCAGACAAAGAAATTTCCAGCAATTTTCAACTGATTGCCGGCACAAACAAAGACCTCCACGAGTCTGTCGCTCAAGGTCTTTTTAGAGAAGATTTAATGACCCGGATCAATCTATGGACTTTTCGATTGCCAGCCCTTAAGGACAGACCCGAAGACATCGAAGTTAATATCCATTATGAATTGAATAAATATGCCCGGGAGCATGGAAAAAAAATCACATTTAATAAGGAAGCTCTAACAAAATTTTTAAAATTCGCTCGCTCCTTAGACGCGGTTTGGATGGCTAATTTTCGGGATCTGAATGCATCGATCATTCGACTGGCAACGCTTTCAGTGCAAGGCCGTATTCAAGTTCCAACGGTCACAGAAGAGATTAACAGGCTGAAAAATTCATGGCGACAATTCAGGCCCCGGGGTCAAACATTCATTCTTAACAATTATTTATCCCAGGACTCACTGAGCAAGATGGATCACATTGAAAAAGCTCAATTAGCAGAAGTCCTCCGCATCTGTTTGCAATCGAACAGTCTATCACAAGCCGGCCGCAAACTGTTCGACGCATCCCGATACAAGAAAAAAAAAGCCAATGACGCTGATAGGCTACGAAAATACCTCGCGAAATACAGTCTTAAATGGCAAGACATCATTCATTAAACACAAAAAGGACAAATTAAACTTACGAAAGATTAATCTGTCCTTTAAATAAATACGTGGATATAAGACAACAAACCAGACTTCGAAGAGATAACCTAAAAACGGACAAAAAGCTGTAATTGTTTCTTATGATCTCAAGCAGCTGTTAAAGCTTGACGACATTCTGGGCTTGCTTCCCTTTTTCTCCGTCAACTATTTCAAATTCAACAGCTTGACCTTCTGTGAGAGTTTTGTAACCATCGCCTTGGATCGCGCTGTGGTGCACAAAAACATCATTTCCAGACTCAGGGGTAATAAAACCGTAACCCTTTTGGTTACTGAACCACTTGACTGTACCTTTTGTCATCGTTCAAAATCTCCTTTCCTTAAAGTACTTTTAACTACAAAAAGAGCCGCAGGGCAATTCACTTTCTACCTTGCGGCCAAAGTTCCTTTATCCTTCTATTGTAAAAAGTATGACTGATAAAAGACGGTTTGTCAATTGTTATTCAGCGATCCCGTTCCAAACGCGGCTACTGAACGTTAAAGTCTTCTGATGACAATAGTTGCCGCACTTTCTCTATATTATTTCCTTGTATTTCGATCCATGCTTCTGCGCCTTTAAGGGCATATGTTCCGCCACTGCCGCATTTTTGCTTTAACCGTTTCGCTAAAGCCTTGACATAATCGAGGTTAGCGGGCAAGCCCTCAATCATTGTCACAGTCTTTCCGTGCCGGCCCTTCTTAGCCAGCTTCATCCGAACACAGAGGTCTTTGCGTTGCGGGGGATCAAACGCTGGGCACGTGCACTGAGAAACAGTCCGCTGACATTGCGGGCACACACGCTCACCATTTTTATTCACGGGCAATATGGAATCTGGAATATCAATCATTTTGTTTCCTTATTTCAGGCCTTATACCAAATGGGCATGCCGCTCAACAGCCTTTCTCCATCATCAAACAATAAAAGACCCATCACTCTTGTCAGACAAAAATGATAGGCTATTATATCACTCACATCAATAATTTTTAGCGCAAATGAAACTCAAATGATATTGATCCTGTGAAAGGCTGATAACCCTTCCTTGATTAATCCAACCTTATTATTGACGTCATTCCAAACAAACGATAGCGCCCGATCTCAAGCTCCGTGCTGTTCCTTCAATTATTTCTCAACCCCTTTATTTTCTGTGACATCAAACAGCACCCCTTCAACGGCGATGACATTGCCGAAATCATCATAGAGTCCCCGGGAACGATCATAAACCCAAATGACCATTCCTTTTCGGTTCTTAATCCGGTATTCCATCGAATAGCTACTCCGGCAACGTTCCATATCATGCGCTTCTTTAAGAATACGGGCTTTATCTTCTTCATGGATCATAGCTTCAAGCACGCATTGCCGAACCTCTAACATATCGGACACGGGATAACCTGTTATATTTTCAATTTCGCTGCTGATAAACTCCAATTTCCAACCCTGATCTTTTTTCAAGCGATAAACAGCTCCCGGCAAGTTATCAACAAGAGATTGATAACGTTCTTTTTCTAGGGCTAAAGCCTTCTGGGATTTCATCCGATCGGTCACATCCTCCATCATCTCCACGGCCATGACCGTTCGGTTTGACTGATTCTTGATAGGCGAAGAAACAATACGATAGTCACGAACACCCTGATCTGTCTCGATTTTTGATATAACTTCATGCATTTGACCATCTTCAAATGTTAAGGCGACCGGACAAAATTCGCATCGCTGCCCTTGCGATAGCCCATGAAACAGATTATAGCACAGGCCGCTGGAAACATCGCCAGCGCGGGGAAACCATCTCTGCATCTGCTGATTACTGGTTAACATGGTCATCTCCGGAGAAATAAGAGCGAGTCCAACACTAATATTATCTATCAGGGACCGATAACACTGCTCTGACAGACGCAAATTATCCTGGGCAAGCATCAAATCCTGTAGATCTCGCTCAATCTTATTCTTTGACTCATTTAAAGCCTGTGTTTTATGCCTGACAGTCTCCTCAAGAACCTCCTTACTCCGGCATAAGGCTTCCTGATTATAAACTCTTTCATAGGCATTCACGATATATCGCTCTAAAAGATATTCATTAAACTCTCCCTTCAACAAATATCCTTGAGCATTATTTTTATATATATCGGTGATAACACATGATTCAATGGAACCAGTTATGACAACAACGGGAAGATTTTGATCTTTCATCCACACAAGCGTTTGCTCCGTGGAACTATCGGCTAAATGAAGATCGAGAAGAAGGACATCGATATTTTCATTGCGCAGTATCCGTTTACCATCCAGAAGACAATCGGTACTCGTGCATGACAAAATGTTATCCATGCGGCTCAACATATTTTCAATCAAGCGCCGGTCGACCGGATTATCTTCTAACAAAAGAATGTTGTATTTTTTCTTTTCCATACATATCCATCATTTTTACTTATCCAACACATATCACCCATTTTGATGTTCCGAAAAAAATATATCAACCGAAACAACCTCGGCCTCTCAAACATTATCTCTACTTTTAACTATAAATCATTCCCTGCTTTAGGCAATAGTCTATATCAGCCAAAAACTATCCTTTTTCCACAAAAAAGCCCCTTGAACAAACCAAGAGGCTTTTTCGGGCATCAGCTAAGAATGCTTTATCGGCAGACATAAGATGTTTTAAAATACCCGCCTGATTCAACTTTGTATTTTATATAATGCCCCTCAACGATAATTCGTCCTAAGTCAGGATCATACGTTTCATGTTCAGGAATATATTTTCTTCTCCACTCATATTGAGGAACCCATATGTCATGATAACAATTTAAATTCTTTGCATAGTACTTTCTTCGACGGTGATGTTTTGCGGATTTTCTTTTATTACGATGCTTTCTTTTGTGGACATAGTGTTGTTCTTTATCAATCCCTGTCATATTCCCGATGATATCAATTTCTCCTCTGCTGAAAATGCGCAAGCCTTCGATAGCCGTTAATATTTTTCCGGCCTTATCCCAGTCACTTGCATAACTTGGGACTATCATGACGAATAATAAGGGAACGATCATAACTCCTGTGAATACTTTTTTCATAATGAAGCTCCTTTCCTGGTTTAAATAATTGATGTTTTCTTTCAGCCCTGGCTTTCATTATGATAGACACCCCCCGGTCATTTTACGTTGCAACTTTTTATAAATTCATTAAAAAACCTTCAAACAGCTTCAAAGATGAGCCGAGGAGACATAAATAACGACAGGACATAATAATAGAACCATCAAAAGGAAATAAGGAGATACTCAGAAAAGGACTATTCCATCATCTCTAAAAAAATTTCATACTGTGCAGGGGTAAGAATGTCACGAATGGCCATGATGCCTTGAAGACGAATATCTGACAACTGCGACTGCAAACGATCGATTTGGGATTTAATCGTATCGATGCGATCCCGGTTAAGACTTCTTTTTTCTAATTCAATATTCAATTGTCTTTTTAAATTTGTGAGCTTTTGATTCAAATCCCTTATTTGGTCGTGATATTGAATACGATTCTTTTCTAACATCACTTTCTGTCTTTCCGTCAATTGAAGACGGTCATATATTTCATCCGGGGCAGATCCGCGTCTATTGCCCTCGCTTCTTTGAGCTGGCCTTCCTTCCCGACTTCTCTGGGCATAACCATCAAAACTCCAAAAAACGATAGAAATAAATACGCTGCTGATTAGGATAAATTGAATCTTTTTTTGCATTCTATTCATTCTTTTCATACTTCAATTATGACTTTATAAAAAATATTTTTCAAGTCTTGTTTCTATTATCGTTTCTTCCAACTTATCAGAAGAACTGGTCTCAACCAGAAGTATAAAATACTCAATTTGAGCCTCTTGATTATATCGAACGACTTTCTTCTGCCTCTGTTGATAAAAAAAGAACACAAACATCAAAAAAACCACCACTATCCCGCCAGACAAAACAATCCGCGGTTGATTCCAGAAGTGAACAAAAGGTTGGAATATGCGATCTACTACGGAGGGCCTCTGCTCCAGGGAATCCAGTTGATCTTCAATGGATTCCCATACACCCACAGGGGCGACGATATCCTCTCGCTCGTGTTCGAACGGTTTTACTGTGCAACCGACGGCCCGCGTATAAAAGGACTGCAATTCATGATGCTGAGCGATAAGATCATCGATCTTCCGTTTCTCATCTGCGTCTAATCGACCATCAAGATAATCTGTCAAAATAATCTGTTTAACTTTTTCCTTATCGTAATTCATGCATAATCACCTCTTTTAAGGACATCATTTTTTCCCGCGCACGCATCACGCGGCTCCTGACGGTATTGACATTAATATTTAATGTCTGCGCAATTTCTTCATAACTCATTTTTTCAATGCTTCTTAAGACGACGCATATCCGCTGCTCAGGATTTAACATGTTTAATAATCGATCAATGGCCTTTTGATAATCTTCCTTAAACATATCCATGTTCTTTCTTCGTGTTTGATACTGTTCCGTTTCTTGATCCCTATAGGCTGCTAGCCGTTTTCGATTGCGCGACATCTTTTTCCGATAATTCAACGTCAAGTTCACCGCTATGCGAAAAATCCAAGTTTTCAAAGAAGATTCCTGCCGAAAATACTTTAATTTTTTGTATACCTGCAAAAAAACATCCTGTGCTACTTCTTCAGCATCTTGTTCATGTCGAAGCATGCGCCAAGCCAGCCGATAAACAAAATCACCAAATGTGTCGTAAATAAATTTAAAAGCTTCCCGGTCTCCCTGTGCAGCTTTCTCAACAATATGTGGTGCAACCTCAAGCATACATTTCGACCTAAATAGACATGTATTCGTTTTCTAAATTTAATAAACTCAACCTTAACCAGATTTTTACAGCCATATACTATCATAACAATCACCATAGAATAACAATATTTTCTTATGTTCAACGATATACAAAATAAATTGTCTTATTTCTTTAGGGAGAGCAACCCCTGTGGGGGCGGGAACGGCAACATAACCAAAACGGTTCTTGAGATAGAAGACACCATGATCAAAGTAATATATTTTGGGTTTGGACGATGCCTGATTGTTTTGAGCCATAACAACCTCCTTTTACTTGTTTAGACAAAGCATAGGAGGAATCTGTTTCAAAAAGTTTTCAATGATGACTATTGCAGAGGAAGGAATACCCCGGTGGCAGACAAATATCCAGCAAGCTTCTTTACCTAACATGCTCTAAATAAACATTAAGAATAACATAACCGGTGAAAGTCGCCATAATTTGTATTTGCCAGGACCGGACATAGCCGATTCGAGGATATAAAAAATAAAAAAATGCGATAAAGACAAAGTAAAACAAAAAAATCACATTATCCGTATCAAGGGTATCATGCAAAACAACGATAGCCAGCATTAAAACGACTAAAAACAAAAACGCATTAAAAATGTGGTAAAGCGTTTTTAAAACCGGCTGGCCTTTTTCAATAATTTTATTTTTAACAACATAAAAAATGTCGCCTTGCCGGGGGCTATCCTCCATCATTTCGTAGGTATAAAATAATACGCCCCAATACTTTGGTAATCGCATTAAAAAGATAAAAACATTATCGCCAAAAGACTCTGCGAATAGAAAAAAATAAGAAATAATTTCCCAGGTCACATAAAAAACAAAAAACATCCGCCAGAATTCCTTATGAAACAATTTGATTTCAAAAGCATATAAAGCGAACGCCAACAAACTGATACAATAAACACCATAGCTGACATTATTAATCAATGAAAATTCAAGAGGGTTGTCAACGAGATGAAAACAACCCACTAAAATTAATAGCCATAAGTAAAACCTAAAAAACAACTTGTCTTCTCTTTCGTGGATGATCAATCGATACATAAATCTAATTCCTTCCCATAGGGATACGCCCATAATAACAACGCAATGGCTGCTGTTCCATCCCCAACAGACAATAACAACAGTCTATACAACTTGATTGTGTTTGTTTTCCCGTCTTCATCTTTTGCACCAGACCCGGATCAATAATCAACGGCCGGCACAGCGATACGGCATCGGCACTGTCTTCTTGAAGTATAGTATGAATATCCTCCAAATTTCGGATTCCCCCGACTACGATAACAGGAATACGGACTATTTCTTTAATGCGCCTGGCAAAAGATACATTGTAATTGTAAACCGGTTTGGCATGCGGAATCACGGTGTCAGCTATGCCTTTTAGCATGAACGCGAAAAAAGGCGGGAATTTTTTATAAATAAAATGATAGGCCAAAATGGCGTCAATGGGCACGTGTGGACAACGAGCGGTAAAAAAACCGTCTTCATAAAAACCGCAAGAAACCTCTATCCCACAACAGCCGACCTGCTCCAACAGCCCGGCAATCCCCAACGCTTCTTGAATCCGCATCCCTTTCGGTCGGTTATCATAAGCATTGATCTTAATCAAGACGGGATAATCCCCGTATTGTCGTCGGGAGCGCTTATATATTTCTTTTATGATACGGAAGCGTCTGGATAAACTTCCACCCCATTGATCTTTACGTCTATTCGTGTAGGGAGACAAAAATTGTGCTAACAAATATCCATGCGCAGCATGTAACTGAACCCCGTCAAACCCAGCTTCTTTCGCGCGGCCGATCGCTTTGACAAAATTGTCAATAATCTGCTCAATGTCCTGTTCACTTAATGCGATAGGACGGTCTTCCGAATATATTTTATCTTTCAACGCACTCGGAGCAACAGTTCTAAGTCCGGTTATCTTTGAACGGGTTTGCCGCCCGCAATGGGCAATCTGGAGAATAAGGGCTGTTTGATGTCGATGAACAGTATCAACCAAACGACGATAGGCAGGAATTAATTCATCCCGGTCGATCATCAACATTCCTAAAAAAGGACTTCTTCCATTAGGCTGAATGCCTGCATATCCTGTAATAATCGCGCCCACTTCTCCTTGAGCAAGTTTGATGTATATCCTGGTAAGTTGATCCGTTGGAGCACCCTCTTCGTCCGCCATGCCCTCATGCGTGGCGGAACGGATGATGCGATGTGGAATCGTCAGTGATCCGATTTTTAATGAAGAAAAAACAACTTGATCCATGCGAATATTATACAAAAGAGAATGTCCCGCGAAAACGATTTTTTTATAAATGCCAAGTTAACCAATTTTGAGTGATCACGTTCGGTTAAATGACTTTTATTTGTCTTTCAGAAAATCGCGGACAACACCGAGAAAATAATCCAGATGTTCCCGTGTCAATTCCTGATGCACTCCAATATGAAGCCCATGATCAGCAACATATTCAGATTCAGGGAATTCACCAAGTTTATGGCCTAAATAGGCAAAACCTGGGCATTGAGTTGGCATGGACAAGAACATATGTCTAAAATCGATATTATTTTTCTTTAAATAATCCGCCAATTCGTCCCGAGTAAAACTGGCCCCATCGCAAACAGTCAACGGGAAGGCGTGCGGACCAATCTGCTCATGACTTTCCTCTGTAAAGGTGAACAGATACTTTTCAAACTCCTTAAAATGTCCCATCAAATACAACAAATTATGACGACGCTTTCCTAATATATCATCATATAACTCAATATTTCCTAATCCGATCGCAGCTTCCATCTCATTCATTTTGGCTGAGAAACCGATTCTTTCAAAGAAAAAACGCTTATCAACTCCGTCGACAATACGTTTGTCACATGTCACGGCCCCAGAGTTAAAGACACATTGCTCGCATTTGCAGAAACGGCCATGACTGCGCAAGGAACGCAACACATCTGCGTAATCATTCCGGTCCGTTGTCACGATCCCGCCTTCAACCGTAGAAATAATATGCGCCACGTACAGACTATACGCAGCCATATCTCCGATCGTTCCAATTTTTTTGCCCTTATATTTTCCTCCATGAGCTTCGGCCGCATCTTCAACAACACAAAGATTGTGACGTTTAGCGATATCCATGATGGGATCCATATCAGCGGGCTTGCCCATCAGATGAACAGGCATAATCCCGCGGGTCTTTTCCGTTATCACTGCCTCAATTTTATCCGGATCAATGTTCAATGTTTTTCGATTGATATCAACAAAAACTGGAGTGAAACCCGCTTGTAAAACAGCATTGCCCGTAGCCACAAAAGATAAAGCCGGAACAATAATTTCATCACCGCGTTCAGCTCCAAAATCATAGAGAACCGCCAAGGCCAAAGCATCGGCATCTGTTCCCGTACTCAAGGCAACCGCTGCTTTCGTTCCAACTAAAGCGGCGAACTTCTGTTCGAATTCCCGGACTTTATTACCCGATGACAGCCGGCCGCTATCAATCGCATCAATGACCAACTGTTTTGCTTTCTCTGTAATAGAAATTGTTCCAAATGAATATTTCATTCTTCCTCCTCTCTTAAATACAGAACATCACCTTTGACCAACTTTTACAAAAAACAATTATATAAATAATTCTTAAATACCTCAACAATATAAATAATACCAATTCCAGTGCATTCCTCGCAGCAGAGCTCAGAGGAATGCACTGGAATTCTACAAATAGAGAGTCCCCTTCTGATATTCTCGCCTTAGCGTCGAGAATATCAGAATTAAAATAGAATAATTAATAAATTCGGTATAACCAGGACTTAAAGATGTCCCGTAGATGCTTTAATTGATCCTTTTCTAAACAGGATAAAAAGCTCATTCTAAAGGCCCGGAACCTGGTTCGAGAAGGCCCCCTTGCCTTATTGAGTTTTTCTTTTTCTCCAACAGAGACACAGCCTTCAGGTCTTTTAACCCACGATCTTTGCTTCCCGTATCCTGATCCTGTCCGAAATAACCGCTTTGATTTTGTTCCTTTTGATTATTCCCGTCGCTGTCCGAAGCCTGTTTCTTACCCGGCCAACCAGGCCCTAAGCCCTGATCCTCTTTCTGGCCTGCATCCGCATCCTTCGTCCCCCCACCTTTGCGCCAAGTGCCTCCCAGGCCTATACTGTCATCCGATGGAATAAAACTTGTTTGATCTTCGGGATCAAATGGAACATCCTCCTTCCCATCCATGAGAAATCTACTGCCAAAATCATCGCCCCGGCCAAACAACGGCCCCTTAAAACGCATTCCTTCAGGCAGGACCTTGACTTTTTCTTCACCCGGACGGGTCAAATCCTTGCCGGGCAGACCTTTTTGATTAAAGGCACCGGATGGACCTTCTTCTAAATCCGTCTTGCCTATTCCCTCTATTACTGGCATCGTGTTCACAGCCCCGTCCTTTTTATTAAGGGTCTGCAGGGCTTGTGCTGCAGCATCGGGTGGTGAATATTGCTCTCCCCCGCCCCGCGGTTGTGGCATTAAAGTCTCAGGAAAGGTCAGGGCGAAAGGACCTGAGTCTCTCCGCGTTTCATCCTGAGATCCTCGACGATCAAGATTGAGGACAGCATCACCGGCCTGCGCGTCCATCGCATATGCGGAAATAAAAAAAACAGATAAAACAAAAAGCATTAACCGAAAAGACATCATTTACGCTTCCTTGCTTAAAATGTTCAAAAAGGAATCATATCCAAGGTCATATTCTACCCTAAAAAAAAGCTGATTGCGAGGGTTGTTTCAGGTGGGCGAACACATTGCGTGTTCAGCATATCAAGAGCGGATCCATTCTGATCACATCGATCGGTCCTTGTGTCTCGCCAAAAAATTCAAAATACGGACCTCATAATCCCTGTCCGCTAATGTTGCGTAATGCCCGGCGGCATCGATCAGATACAACTCTTTTGGTTCACAAGCGGATTGATGCAGTTGATATGCCTCTTCAACAGGAATCATCCTGTCATTTTTTCCATGAATGATGAGCACGGGTTGATTCTTTAAATGTCTAATCATGTCTTTCGGAGAATATTGTGTTAACGGGCATCCCGCTTCCACGCCAGCCCATATCAATCCCAACTCAGAGAGGCTCTGATATAAAAACTTTGGTACAAATCGCAACTGGGCGACGACTTTTTGGGCCATTGTCTTAAAATCAGCGAACGTCGAATCAACGATAACCCATTTGATACGGCTGTCTTGCGCAGCGGCCTGAATCATGGCCGCCCCTCCGAAAGAAACACCATAACCGATAATTCCGTTCGGATCGACGTCATTGCGCGTGATTAAATAGTCCAGCGCTGCTCGAATATCACGACTTTCTTTATAGCCAAAAGACAATGTATGTCCCTGACTGTGGCCATGGCCTCGAAAATCAAAAATAAAGACATGATATCCCCATTCATGCCAAAGACTGACCAAAGAGATAAAATTTGATTTGTTCGCGCCCAAGCCATGTCCGATAATGACCGTCTGCTGAGAAGAGGGCTGTGGGACAAACCAACCTTCGAGCATCAAATGATCTTGCGTTTTAAAGCAAATGGTTTCATACTCCAAGTCTAACAGGTCTTTCGGATTAACCCGATCACCGATCTTGGGGCGATGAACCGAAAAAACCGCTAAAACATACGGTAAAATAATGAACGTCCAGAAACAAGCATACATCCCTATGAATATATATTTCCGATGCTTATTCTTTGCGTATCCACTCACCTTACGGGCCACTTTTTTAAAAAATTTTTGTAGCAGGGATAAAATAATCCCGATAGAAACCATAAAATACCCGGCCAGGAAAACCTCCCCCCACAAAATTTCTCCTGCCATCATATGGCTTAATCGCCAAAATACACCGATCAAAACAAGAGCGTAAAACAAGACACGTATCATATTCTTTTTCGTGAGCGCTGGACGAATAACAGAAGGATAGCGAAAAACGATAAAAAGCATCGCAACGACAGGGACATTCATATAAATGATTTCGCTCCAACTGTTTATAAACCGACTAAAAAGACAGACGGAACAAAAGCTCAACAAGATCGGACCAATAAGCCTTAGGACTAAAAAGAATTTTTTATTTTTCGAATACGATATCTGCATTTTTTATCCGTTTCTCCCAGGAGTGTGACACTCATAAAATTCACCATTCAACCATATATCTGTCAAAATAGAAAACAAAATCACATCAACATTCCCGAATCACAAGGTCACGGCCGAACAAAAATCCCTATTTCCAAAGAAAGTTACAATCCAACACATTGTTTATGTGCTATAATCTCATCTTAACTTTAAGTATTAGCATTCATCAATTGAAGCGACAAAATATCATGAACATAAAAAAATCAATGGCGTTTATCTTCATTGCGCTGCTCTGTGTGAGCATATCCGCTTGCTCCTGGATTCCTTTGTATAACTACACACTCAAAGACCGCCCTAAATATGTCAACAATCATACCAACCAAAACAAAACAACCTACGATGGCAGCATTAAGGTGGTGTCCTATAACATCAAACATTCAAAAAAAATGGACAAAGCTATCAAACTGATCAAAGAACATGAAAAATTAGCGGATGCGGACATTATCTTTTTACAGGAAATGACTCCGGACGGGATCATACAAATCGCTCATGCGTTAAATTACAATTTTGTTTACTATCCGGCGATCCTTCATCCTCAACTGAAAAAAGATTTCGGGAACGCGATCGTATCCAAATGGCCGTTGTCTGACGACTATAAAATTATTCTCCCTCCGATCACGCACAAGTCCCGCCAACGCATTGCCATCGGGGCGACCGTTAAAATCAACAATAAGACCATCAACGTCTTCTCATTGCATATGGGAATTTTTATCCGTCCGGATGAACGCAAAAATATGGTCGACTTGATCATCAACAGCGTTGATGAAACCTGCCAATACAGCATCATCGGGGGGGATTTCAATTCATTCACAAAAAAGGACCGAAAAAACATTACAGAATCTTTTGCCCGTCTCGATTATCAGCACGCAACGCCCGACATCGGCTGGACATACAAACAATGGTATTTCTTCAATCGCAAAGCGCCTCTGGATCACATTTTCGCAAAGAATATGCACGTGGTTCAATCAGGAAAAATTGAAGACCGATCCCCGGACAGAATTAATTCTGGCTGATCCATCGACGCAAATAACAACCGCCCACAGTCACAATGGCCATAACTGATTGACTAAGATCAATATACAAATAGGAACCCTCAGGCGTTTACTCCTGTTCCGCCATCCGGTATGCGTTTAATTGCAGGTGCAGCCATTCGGCCAGAGGCATGGGGGGCTGGTCCGCGCACTGAAGAGAATAATCCTTGCCGCTGATAAGGCTTTTCGTCACGCAGCGCTCAATAAAATCTTCGGCTGTCACGATCTTATCCTTATAATGCTTATATTTCAAAAAAATATGCTCCAAGGCCCGGGCGCCATCATATTCTTTTTTATTGCGATAAAACAGGCAGGGGCTCGTTTCGATCTGGCGCATCAAAAAATTAATTTCAACATTTAGTGTCATGTCCTCGGCCTGTAAAAAATTCATCGGGATAAAAAGGCAAAACAACATCATCGCTATAGTCTTGAAAAATATTTTCATTATCCTCGTGTGATCCTGACCTGTGTCATTAATGCAATGTGAACACAAATTCGAAGTCCGGCGGTTGTTTAACATTGCGGGGTTTCTTTTTCCATAACAGACAATAAATCTGCGCGGGAAGATCCATAAATTGAAAGTATAATTCTGGTTGGCGCGGGCTGCTGTTATTACAGCCGCCGGGATATTGACAACTATACCCTAAACCTATCGAGCTTTTTATCAGACATGCCTCTTGCAAAATTTTACTGTCTTTCGTTCCGATGATCCCTTTCGACCGCTCAGGATCGATATAAATATAGTTGTAACCAAAATCAACCGCGTTTATCCGATCAAAGGTAAACGATGATTCCCATGAAGGAAGCCTCAATGACTCTTTATCATAAAAAAATTGGGTCAGTTGATACTCGGCCAGGGCTAATGGTTGTTCTAATGACCAAACTAAACGTGCCGGCGCGGGAAAGACCGGCCAGCATTTATCCCCGACATCAAAGACTTGACCTTCAACAAGGTATAATAAATGAAAAGGGTTTGCTAAAAACCTGGATTCTTCGGAGTCGCCTTTGATGCTCTTTTCACCAATACCCAAGCAGAACTGTCCTTCCACACCCCACCAGGATTTCTTATCCCCGATACTATTAAAAACCGATGGCGCTGGACGATACTTTTTTTGCAGCAATTGACTCAGGCTGTTCACGTACTTTGTCCTCAGAGCCAAGACCTCCTCTTTGCTCAGCCCATCCAATTCAATCAAAGAATTCGTTGCAATCTCAATTTCCGTACCTGGCGGATCCTTATGCGTTTCTTTAAGAGTATTCACGTCAACCGGCATACCACTCAGGTTATAGCGAATAGGATCCGGATTAATAACCGCGGTGTAATATTTCCAGCCAAAAAGGGCAACAATAGCAACCAGGATAAGGACAAACATTCGGCTTTCCATAATGATTCACTTCCTTTCTCACTTGTCATCTAAAAAAAGTCTTGTCCTGAATTTTATTATATATCATCCCGATTCATTCAAAGAGAACAAATCCAGATAATTTCACAACAGACCCTGCCTACCGATCCCCTTGCCGATAAGACAACTTTTTCCATCTGTTCTATGTTTTGTGTTTAAATTTATTCTTTGAGCGCTGAAGAAAGGATGTCTTGAAGCTTGGTTTTAATGATCCCTTCCGCTTCGGCTAATGATTTATCACAAATCTGCAGGACATCACTGTTTTTTTTCCCCATACTTGTTAAAGACCATTGCGCAAAATTTGCCGTTGTCTGATACGTTTCGTTGGGGGATTCAAACAGGGCTAAGGCCTGAATAACCGCCTGGATCGCAGCGGCATCACCTGTTGCAAAAAAATGGCCCCAGAGAATATCGATATGCCCCGGGTCGCGGGCCGATTGTTCAAAAGGTTTAAATGAGGGATTCTTTCTTAACCACTGAGCTGTCTCGAGCACGTCTATCGTTAGCCAATCTGTTTCGGCTTCTTTGATTAATTCACGACTCGCCTCCGTATCAGCGAACCAAAGGGCATTTAAATAAAACATCCGCGCGTCCTGATTGCCTTTAAGAGATAACATGTCATAGGTTTGCTGCATCATATAAGAATCATTACGGACTATCGTCCCGATAAAATAAGCAAATTGTGGTTTAGCCGTCTCATAGGTCGCTAGATTTGATTCGACAAAAAACAGGATAGCATCCGGTATGTTGATGGGTTCCGGTTTTTGATAATACTGCGAATACCAACGCTGAAATTGTTCCATCTGATAAATCCGTTGCGCCGAAACATGCCCAGGAAGAAAACATAGGCACAGGAAAAACAACAGTAAGCATTTTTTCATATTCAACCCCTTCATCCAGTCCGCGGTTTCTGGAATTAATTTTGCGAAAAATTATCCCGCTGACGCACATATCACGGCCTGACAAATAATTTGATTTATTATTTTACTCGATAAAGGTTAAAAAAGATATTAGAATATTTTAAACAAAAAAAAATAATGGATGTGACCGATCAACCCAAGATTCCAAGCGCAAAAACATATCATTTTATATGACCCGCTCCGCACTGATCTATATAACAATTGTATTCACACTAACAGGATTCTTCAGCCACCTGGGCTGGTTCTTTGACCTGACCTCTCATTTTCGGTTGCAATATTTCATCCTTTTGCTTGTGCTCACCTTTTCATTTTCGCTCAAAAAACAATGGCGCCTCGTGATCGTCAGTGGCCTGGCGGCAGCCCTAAACCTGATACAGATAGGGCCCTACTACCTACCCAGGACCCAGGCCAGACCACCCGCGACACAAAAAAAACAAAGCTTATCCATTCTGCTGATTAATCTAAACGCATACAATCATCAGTTCCGAAGTGTCATTGAACACATCCAGGAAATGAAACCCGATATCATCGCGCTTGAAGAACTGACGCCAAAATGGCAGGACACTCTCGCAGCCACACTCAGAGAATATCCCGATTATGCGGCAAACATAAGAGAAGACGGTTTTGGCATTGGATTATATAGCCGTGTCAGGATGGACACCATGAACATTCGTTTTCTCGGAGAGGTTGAAGTGCCTAGCGTAACAGCGGATATGACAATTCGAAATGAAAAAGTCAGCTTATTGTTTACTCATCCATTGCCCCCCGGGAATCCGAAAACTTACCGCGCGCGAAACCAGCAACTGGAACATATCAGCTCGCTCCGTGATCAATTTCATGACAAAATGATCCTGATCGGAGATTTAAACACAACTTCCTGGTCGCACGCTTTCAAAAACTTTTCAAAAAAAATGGGACTGATTGACTCAAGGATGGGAAGAGGGTTACAAACGACATGGCCGGCACCCATACCCTTCGTGGGCATTACAATTGACCATATTTTGATCTCCCCCGATATCGATGTTCGGGAAAGAATGATTGGACCATATATCGGTTCCGATCATTTCCCTGTTTACATTCAGTTGCGTATTTGACATAGGTCCTTCGCCAGGAATATTTTCGGAATAAAGGTATCGACCATTTCATGGATGTTATACAAAATCCATCCTCATTTTTAAAAGGGCATAAACCCTAACGGGTACTGTTTTACATAAAAACAGTACCCGCAAAAAATTATTATGGAATATTATGAGCTTTAAGGTGCCGACAAAAACGGTGTGTAGTCGACCACAGGGGCGTGTTCATTGCCCGTGTCTGTGCCGTCCCAGACCCATTGCGCGATGACATTGATGTCGGTCGTACCCCAATAATTGTTTTGGGCATCAATGGTGTACGCTGACAGGTCATCCGGCGAGGTCACTATTGAATACACCTTCCACACCGACGAGCTGATAAACTGATTGTTGCGCAAGACCGGCAAGGACACATACGGCGTGCCCGCGTTCACCCCGCTGACCACCAGACAATCGCCATTCAAATTCCCTTGAAAAATATTGTCGCTGATATTCGGCGACGAGCCGCTGGCAATCGTCATGCCCCAAATATTCTCCGCGAAAATAGAATTGGCGATGTCGTAATTCGCAACTGATTGATAGATCCCAAATTTTGAATGCTTTACTTCAACGTGTTCGATTAAACTCGCGCCGGTGCGCAACAGAATTTTTTCCCATTGACCGGGCAACTTTAAGGCCTCATTGGAAATAAACTGAATCGGATGGCCGGCCGTGCCCTGGGCAATCAAATTTCCCGCGCTGATCGGTCCGACGTCAATACCCGCTCCAGGATAAAACCGCACGACCACATCCGGCACAATCGTCAACGTCGCTAAATTGTCAACGGCAATCACGGTGGTCACGATATATGGCGCGTGCACCAGATCCCAGGTCGTGTCGTTAAAAACATGATCGCTGATTATCGTTCCCGAGCCCTGCACGGTGATGGTGATCGTCTCTTCATCAAACAAACTGTACGGGTCTTCGGCCCTAAACTTGATGCTATAGGACTGCACACCCTGTCCGGCTGATGGTGTCCAGTCAAACTCACCGGTGTTCGCATCAAACGTCGCACCCACTGTCGACAACGGGCTACCGTCTGCCAAGGTCGCGGATAAGGTAACCGGGTCACCGTTGGCATCATGGGCCGCCACGCCAAAATTTAACGCATTCTCTTCGGATGTTAATTGATTTTCTATCGGATCAAAGACCGGGGCAAAATTGACCGCGGTCGCTTTAACAATCGCTATTTGTGACGTGGTTTGGACCCAGAAAACAACTTCGCCATTATTGTTGACCGGGTCATAAATTGATAAGTCCACAACGGTTTCCCCTAAAGGAGCGAAAACTTCCCCGACTTCCGCGATCACGGTCGGAGTGGAGTACGTGATATGCCACGGATCAGAAATATTGACATTAAATGACATCAACTTATAATTAAGGGTTGCGGCATCTTGAGCAGCGTAAACAACCCGGTAATCATCCTGCACGCCGCCATACGATTTATTTATCCCAATCCTGAAATTCAAATATGTCGATGATGGGATAAAATACAACGCATGACGGATCAATTCGTCTTGAGGCGTTATCGTCGCTAAAAACAACCGATACCCTGAGGTGCTGTGTTCAGCAAAAAATCCCATCAGTTTGCCATCATCGCTAATCCCCGGTCGGGCCCCAACACGCACAAAATCAGGAGATTCCGCGATCGGGGTATAACTGACTAATGTTTCATCAAGCCATAAGCGTAAGTCAGGCGTAAAATCAGGACCCCAACGGACGATGGTTTTATTATCATTGGAAATCATCGGGCTCATTAAAACCGGCTCGCCTGGAAAAGGCACGGTTTCATGATCGCCTCCGGGCCCCATGCCATCGTCGTCTTCGCCAATAACACGATTCGGTAAAATCCCGTCTAAATTCGCAGAATAAACAACCCGCCCATAATTATTGATGCTCGTGTAATAGTCAACATAATCATACGGCGTGCCTGAATTCCCCGTCTCGCCATAAGCGATGATCGGCTGACCAGGAAGGCTCATAGCATCTAATCGAATTGCCAAAGTCTTTAGCTTAGGCAGATAGTCATACGTGTAATCTGTTAGTTGAAAGGACACTTGCTCCGTATCATTCAACTCAAGATGCTGGCTCAAGGAAAGCCATGTTTGAATCAAATAGTTCTTTAAGATCGCGCCATTCGCCGCCTTGACCATAACGCGCTTATCCGTGCCGGCCAGTGGAATAAAGGCCACCGCGCCATTGTCATTGATCGACGGACCCCAGGCGAGCATGTCAAGCGGCCCAATATTTCCAGCGCCGGCCGGATTGGCATCAACAATGGTATCTCCGGTCTTAGCGATGATTTCGTATGTATACAGCTGCGCGACACAATCACGGGATGCCAGACCCAGGCCGAGCAGACTGATGATAAGAAAAAAATATATATAACGAACGCTTTTCATGCGGACACCTCCCTATGTTTGAAAAATATTACGACTTGATACAATATACCCGATAAAAATTTCATTTGTCACCTAACAATCTGCTCTCTGCTGGAGCGGCATCAATGGAAGAATTTTTTTCCTGGACACTTAATTTCTGAGAAGAAATGTCCGCGGCAGATAATTCCCGGCCGAACTCAGAATAATACTTAATATCAACCTCCATTTTCCCTGCTACGTAGTCTCTTTCTTCCTTAACATTTCCGTTAGCGTAAAAATATTGTTTCTTTCCGTTCAGCTTGCCGTCCTTGTAATTCTCGACGATCATGAGCTGACCTTTACGGTCATAAAATTTCTGCTCACCGCTCCTTTCATTCTGGACATAGTTTAATTCTTTCCATATTGTTCCATCAGGGTAATAATAATACTTCGTTCCTTCAATCTGGTCGTCCACAAATTCTGTGGTCGTCCAGAGGCTGCCGTCCTCATAAAACTGTTCGTACAAACCATGCCGCAGGCCATTCAAACATGACGCGAGTTGATAAATAGTACCGTTCGCGTGATATTGGGTTTGCACCCCTGAAACCTTGTCATCTATTTCCCCGCAAATGCGCGGCATGTTAACAGGGATATTAATTTTTATCGCCTGCTGTTCACCAAAACCTTCATTCTGAGTATCCATCCGGGCGAATACGGTATTGGATCCGACCAAAAAAAATAGAATAAAAAATATCATTTCCTCTCGTTTATTCATCAGGCTGTCCTTTCATTTATTTATTGCTGTTTAGAATATAAATTTCAACTCCGGCATGGCTGATCAAACCCCCTTTACAAACCCGGAACAATGATCACACCGTTCTCCGGTAATGTTTTCAACCGGCATTCTTCCGTGCAATATGTGCATTGTTCGCCCGCAGGCGGCAAGCAAACCTGCCCGTTCAATTCGCCCTCATCGCATTGTTCTTCAGGCGCCATAATTCCGTTACCGCAACGGATGGTTTCATACGGCACATGCTCGAGTTTCACTTCATTCTGATACACATACTTCCAAAGCACTAAAATATCACTCCCGTCGAGCGGGATGCTCACATTCGAATAATTGAGCACGTCAATTTGTGAACCATAAAAGATACTGCCATCACGCGACAAGACATAAAACTCACATTCAGACACATCACCGGCGCATCGAAATGTTTGATTTCTGGAAACCAACCGCTGACCCGGTTTAAAAAACAGATGCGGTTCCGTTTGTTTGTCCACGGTCCGGTAAGCGTATTTTTCGACGTGACGGTAGCCGTCCGCGCCCAGGGTCCACAACTGAACGTAGATGATATCACCTGTTAAAGGGATATGACTCACAACATGCGAATGCGGGCCGTTATTCGGAAAATCAAACGGGACCGCCCCAACAGGAAAATATTCGTAACAACCAGTATCTCCAGAAAAAATATCACCTTGACACCAGCGGTCACGCAGACACGTCCCGACATTCAATATATAACGGCAACCATGATGACCCGAGGTCCATTCAAAAGTCACCTCTTCACTATCAATGACGGGAATACTGTTTAAAGGAAAACTTCGGTCCGCCCGGAGTGATGACGCTTGAAGATCATTTTGTCCGGCTTTCAGCGTTTGATGAATAGCCTGTTCATCGGCACCCCAGGCTTCCCCTTGATCAGGTTCTGGTGTCCAATCTTTAATCCAGGGTTTCGGTTCAATTAAATTGGCAGGTTCTTCACCTGTACAAATACCACAATCCATCGGGCAGGTCAAGCAGGTTTCATTCCGGGCCGGGTGACAATAACCATCACCGCATTCGTCCTGACAATCTACGGCTGAAACAATTGTCCGATAAACTCCATCGATACAAGTAAATTCCATGCCCTCAAGAATCCAGAATCGATCCCAAAAACTGGGTTCAGGTCCGACGATAATACTGCCACCCGTACAGGGCAAATCGATCTCAATCTCCGGACAATTCGACCGACAAGTCCCGCTATCACACGACTCATCCGACGCGCAATCCATATTTGATCTGCAGACCAAATCCGCGCAATCTGACGGGCAAGTCTCGACGGACTCAGTATATTCACAATATTCATCCCCGCAAACCATGACCGCGTCTACAAAAGACAGCGGACAGACGAGTAGCATAAGTAATATAGCAACCCGCATTATTAAAATTATAAAAATCCTCCGCACTTCAATGTCTCCCTTTATTGGCCAAACAAAAAATTCGGTAAGCGACAAACATATAATTTTCCCATAAAATCAACCTTCCGTCAATGAAATGCCTGCGACGGAAACATATTTAGAGATTGTAACTGTAAGTGAGACAAAAAAGGAAAGGCTCTACAGATTTTAAAAAACCTGTTAATTTGTAAGTGTTAAGAAAACAAAAAACAGGAGATCATATGGATCCAAATAATTCTAACACTAAAAAAGGAAAATACACACATTTAAAAGAATCAGAACGATACAAAATCGAAGTGCTATTGCAGGAGAAAAAAAAGCCAGCTAAAATTGCCAAAATCCTCGGCTAAAACAGGGCAACATTGCGCAAGCAAAACGCTTGTAGTAATAAATGTCAGGAATATTTTATTCATTTTATTTCCTAATCCAATGCTTCATACATATCGTTGAGGCCGATATCAATTTTCTTTAAGACATGAACCACATCCTCAGGGGCAACATCCTTCGGATCTTTATCAAACAAATCAAACAAGGAATTCTTGGCGTAATGTTTCTGCACAAACAAGAACAGGGCTAAGGTTTGGAGCTGCCCCTTATCATCCCACTCCTGAAGGGGAACGCGGGGAATCTGATCTTTTTGTTTTAGAACAGTCCAGATCGCGCCTTCAAGATCAGAGATATACGCGAAAATCCGTTCACCCTTTGTGGTTGTATCGCGTTCTGAACCGCCCATAATGATCCAAGGATGCATGTCATAAAAATAATGCTTCAAGGGTTGCTCTATGCGGCTGTAGTAATTATACGAACCGTCATTGATCCCGTCTTGCACAAGATTCCCCTCTTTATCATACACAATCTCCATGAGACCATTTTCGTGGACATATACGGAGTTTCCGGTTGCTCCATTCATATTGTGAATATAGTGTTCCGGAGTGTTCTTCAGCAAAAAATAAATAATCTGTAACTTTCGGGGATCAATGTTCTGATTTTGAATGTTCTGGATGAGGTTTTGATAATTCAATGCCGTTTGCGTACAAACAGGGGGAGGGATAAGGACAATAACAGACCAAAAACATAAAAAAAATATTAAACGGCGCATGTCACCCTTTCCAAAGTACCTGCTTCAAATTGATAAAAATACAGTTCTATTGTAGCGGTATTTTGAAAGAGGATCAACCTAGAGATGACGAAAAACCACAGCCATGAAAAAAGCAAACACAACGCTCATATGAATCTGTGTGCTCACTGTTCAAAGGTCCGTAAATCCGTGATAATCGCCTCCAATTGGGCTTTCAAGACGTGTAACCGTCTGATAATGCGCTTCTGGATCAAATTATGCGCCTGCTTTGTTCCCCAGCCATGTTTCGTTAAAAAATCATAAATGGAATCAAGCATAATATACTTAATCTGATCGGGCATTTCTTTTTTAATTTTGTTTAATCTAAAATCAACATAATCTTCAATCTTCATCGTGCAGTCTCCTAACGCGTCGCATCAACTAACAAGACAGACAGAATGCAAAAAATGCATATCGATACGGATAAAAGCATTTCGTACCGAGTCACTTATGAATTTAAATAGTGGTTAATATTGGAATAGGATACTTCGAGGATTAGCAATAATAATCCGCTCGCCCTGCCAAACCATTCATAATCACAATGTCAGATCAATACAACAATAATATTAAAGTATAACATTTAGGGCACACGAATGCCAATTTGAGCAGCATGCATTAAGTAAACATATTTCGGGTTATCTTCGAGGACATTAAGTGAATGAGAGCTATGCGGTACGCATTAAACTCCATAAGTGGGGATGGCGTGTCCTTATCGATTGAACAAGGGACGCCATTTGAATAAGATAAAAAATAAAGAACATTCAAGGTTTGAATATTCTGTATGCCTGCTTTTCAGCTTAAAGCTTATAGCAGACGGCTTTTATTGCCGTTTGAATTCTTTCTGAAACTTACGCATCCCCTTCAAGACGCGTAACTTTAAATTTGACCTTGCCCCCGTCCGGGCAGGTGATCCCGGTCTTGCAATTGGAATCTTTCTCAAAGCTAAACGTCGCGCCAAAATTCATTTCAAAGAGGACAGGAAACAGCAAATGATAGGCAGCCCCACAAAAATTCCCGGGAGTTCTTAGTCCATCGACTTCCCATTTATCGCCCGGTTTATACCCGTACGTGCAGGTATCATCACTGTATTCGACTTCGATCAGCATCTTTCTGGGGTTCGGCCCTTTCGGACTTTCTTTGCGCGGTTCAACAATAACATTCCCTTGTTCATCCAGCACTTCGATCTTAAAGGCCATCTTCCCCCCGTCCGGGCAGGTGGTGTTGATCGAAGCGGTGTTCTCCATAAAAGGAAAACGTCCGCCAAACGTTAACGCATGCATACAGGGGAACGCCGCATGGACAACCGCCAGGCAGAAATGTTTAGGGGCATGGGTGAAATCATCCAGAATAAATTCATCCCCGACCTTGTAATGATGATAACAAAAGTTGTCGTCATTTTTTATAACGGTAAATTTCAATTTTGGAAATTTGGTTCGCACCAATTTTAAATCTTTTTGTTTTTGATTATGGTCACAATGATTTTGCTCCATCACCTTTCTCCTTTTACAGTGGATTCCATCTTACCCTGAATCATTGCGGACATGACAAGACCCGCTCAGACCTGACACAGCTACACCCTGCATACAATCCGCGCCCGACCGCAAAAATTCTTATATTATCGAATTATAAACTAAAACCGCGTAGAAATAAAACAATTAATCCATTTGACCGAATTTACACCTTTTTAGGGCTTTACCCCATTTCTTTTATTCTGCTTGACGAATAAGTTATTTTATTCTAAATTCTATAGCTGAACGGTCTTATTTATTATTTAACAAAAAAAGGATGGCAATATGGCTAAGGAAAAACAAAAAGAAATGTTATTAGTCGGATCAAAAACTAAAGAAGCGCTTAAATCTTGTGGTAAAAAAACTTTTAATGTTTCAAGTGACGCGTTAGAAGCCTTAAACGAAAACGTTCATTGGCTTGTCGAACAAGCACAAAAAAGATGTGAAGCTAACGGCCGCAAAACAATCCGCGCATATGACATTTTAGCCTGATCTTTAACGTAAAACAATAAAAAAGGGGACAGTTGTAATGAAACGCATACAGCTATCCCCTTTTTTCGTTTGAAAATCTCAAAAAAAAAACACGACAACCAATTATATTTTGAGATGATAAAAATAAATTCTGTGACATTATACCAAATCCATTAATAAATTGTTCTATCTTAATTCTGAAAAGCAGAATTGGTTTTGGTCATTATTTAATGGAATTGGTATCATTATCCATAATATCACATCTTATTGATGGTCTGCGCGCTTGAATTTTTATTGGCCGCTATTCTTCAATTTCTAACGCAAAAATTTTAAGGCTTTTTGGGCCACCTGTATTAACGCCTGATTCCCCGTCTCTTTAAAACAATCTAAGGCAGACTCAAAACTTTCCTGGGCTTTTGAATAATATTTAGACCGGTATTGCGACTCCCCTAATTTAATATAAGCCATGCCCAAATAACTATAGGCCTTGGGATACTCTTCATCCAGGTTGATGACGGTTTGATAATTCCGGATAGCTTGCGGCCACTCGCCTTTCCTGGTATGGACATAGGCTAACGCCTCATAGAAGGAAGGATCCCGGGAATAATTTAAAATCGCCCGCTCAAAATAAATCATCGCCGAATCGATATTCCCCTGGGCGAGATACGCCCTGCCCAAAAAAAAGGGAAACATGTCATTGTATGGTTCGACTTCAACAGACTTTTTTAAAAAAGAAATAACCTTGTCATGTTCGCCTTTCCGGTAATAATAAAGTCCCAATTTATGATACAGATAACCGAAATCCGGAGCGAACTCAAGCGCTTCATCTAAACAATCCAGCGCTTTCTGGTCTTCGCCCGCAATGCTGTAAAAACCGGACAGATACGCATACAGGACAGCCCTCATACGGGATTGATCAATCAGCAGGATGCTCCTAAAAATATCACCTCGGCCCTCCAATAGAAATGAACAGCGCGATTCTTCAAGATCACAAAAATAATCATCCGATGTAAATGGCTCGCTAACAAATGAGTTGGTGATATCAACATAAACATACTGATTATCAGCCAGTTCCACGATCAAAGAAACGTGCAGGTCACGCTGAGTATCATCGGCCTGCTCACCTTGTGAAAACGCGAAAGAAAAAAGTCCTGACACCGGATCATTCTTTTCTGCGATATGTTGCCGTTGCTCTTTTTCCATATATGTCATAACCGGAACAACTTTAAAGCCTTTTGCCGTGAGAAAAATCCATCCGAGATAGGATTTATAACTGCATTGAAAAGCCATATCCACGTATTCTTTGTTGGTTGGGCTTAACACTTTATAATATTGCAGAAATTCATTAAAGAATTCTAAATGGGATTGGCTATTCAGCAGCAGCCCATAAACCCTGGCATGCTCGGAATTAATCCTGTTCCCTTGACCGGATTTGGTAATAAAATCCCTTTGTATCTCACGGACAGAATATTCAAGCTGTTGCCGCATCTTCCGTACCGGCAATGACCCTTGAAAAGGAAATTTATTGTACAAATGAAAAAGAGGTTTAGCGATCCGTGCGGCGGCATCGGCGTCATAACCCAACACGTCTAACACGTTCAGAAAATTATCAAGCTTCGCGTCAGATAAGAACGCGTCCGGCTGAACATCGCCTTTGCCCCTCGCCTGGGCCAATCCTAATTGCATCTCTTGGGCGCACTTGTAATCCTGGGCTTTAAAGGCGATTATCCCCTGCGACAATAAAGATTGATACGTCTGCCCCTCAACCGGATCCGCAGAAACCGTTCCAGCGTCAAGGGTATGTTGACAGAAGACAAAACCCTGGATCATTTGAGCCAACCAGCAGCAACAAACGATAAGAAAATAATTTTTCAGCTTTAATTTCCTTTTCATCAGCATACATTAATACCGATTCCATTAAATAATGACCAAAACCAATTCTGCTTTTCAGAATTGAAATAAAACAATTAATTAATGGATTTGGTATAAAGACCCATTTATCGCCTATCGTCGAATCGCGGCCATAAACTCATGAATATCGCCTTCAAATGTTTTACCATTCTTAAGGGTCACGGTGTCCGCGCAGGCCCCTGAGCAAAAGAACACGATCAACAAAAATAAGGCACAAAACTTTCTTAACATGAGTATTCCGCTTTTATAAATTTTTCATCAATAAATACCGCACCTGGTCAGGGTTATACCCTAAACAAGGCCGGCCGTTGATAACCGTGACCGGTAAAACTTTCACTCGATATCTTTCGTAACGATTCTTCGAAGCAGGCGATGCTGTGATGTCATAGCGACTATATTTGACATCATTCTCTATTAAAAATTTTTCCATCTTCTCACAATCCGGACAACTCGGGCCAACAAAAATTTTGACTATTTTTTTTGACCGTCCTCGCGTGGCTTCGCTTAAATCCATTTCATCCTCATCCTCTTCATCTTCATTCGCTTTTTTACTAAAATCCGGACCGCCCGTGAAAACCGGTTTTTGGATAAAGTCATAATCCGGCGCTTCATATTTCTGACGTTCCTCCGATCGCCCAAAATGGATGCCCTTTCCTGTTGGCGGGAAACCCGCGGGACTGGTCGCGCTTCTGCCGGCTCCTTTTGTCATTTTCGATTGAATGTTGTTTAAAAGGGCCTGCTTATCCTCACTTAAATCATCCGAATCAACGGATTGGATCTGTTTGATATGAATGACAAACGTATCTCCCGAAATTTTTTCCATCTTGACCATCGATCCCTTAAAATCATAAATGTCGCCCTCAAACTCTTTACCATTTTTTAAAACAATGGTATCGGCTGAAGAATACGAACCGATCAATAAAATGAATAGCAGCAGCAACCATTTTTTTGTGCGCATAAAACCAACTCCTTCTTTTTTAATTCAACCTTTATATTATATCAATGTCACAAAAAAAAGTATTCTGTTTTTATCCCTGCCCCCTGCACGGAAAAAGACCGATAGCCTCACTCTAAAGCGGGCCAATCAATAGAGTAGACCCGTAGGCGCGTTTGATAGGTTAAATCATGATCAAAAATGTACGGCTTGAAGTACTTCAGCCCCTTGCCTTCAAAATAATACAAGCGGACTAATAAGGATCGGGCTAAAGCACGGTCCATCTGAACACATAACGGGATCGGCCTCTTGACAAATAAGACCGAATACGGCAATGTTGCTGAATCAAACGTTTTCTCCACCACTTCATCGCCATAAAGATAAAAAATGCTTTGAGGGATGCCTTTTTCTCCGTTCCTTGACGTGACCACACACTCTTTTGTTACGATGTCCAGCTGAATGCCGTTTTCAAATGACCACAAAGAACCCACTTCCTGTTGCAAAATAAATTCTCCGCTATAAAAACCAGCACCGCCCATCAATCCCCGAATGCGCTGATCATGTTCTTTGGAACCAACCGCTGGCCAGCGCACCAGTTTATCTTTGGATTGACGGATGTCTTCGAGCTGATCAAACGGCCAGTGCTGGGCATAGCGTATTTGCCGGTGGCTTCGCATGAAACCATCATAAACCAAACAATACGTCTGCGACGGTGTTGTGTATAGCAGGTCCAATAGTGTCGCAACCGGCTGGATGGCGGCCCCATGCGTGTCCAAAAATATTTTTGCGGATTGCCGGTCCATACCGGACAGACGCTTCAATAACGCGACTGTCCCGGGTAAAGATATTCCCTGTGCCCGTAAAAAATCAACGGCCTGGTGACCGGAATGATTCAGCATGCGCAATAATCCGGCGGCTTGACGCTCATCCTGCGACAAAAGAACATTCGCCATCCAATAGGTCTGCGGCGCATTGATGGTCGCGCCATCTGTCGTTACTCGCCGCTGAGCTGTTGCCTTAATAAAATGACCGACCGGCCACCAGGCATTGATGATGCTGTCGGTAGCCGTCTCTCTTTTTATTTTCTTTAAGACCCGGTCCCAGACATCATTGTACAGTGTCTCTGCAAAGTCATCGGTCACGGCCCGAATGCTTTGAATCGGTATCATCAGTAAAAACAGAAAAACAACGATTCGTGTCACGCGGACAATCGTGACGACGGAGTATTTATCCTTAGAAAAATGTTTGGCTGAATGATCGGTCCATTGACAGATGCTTTCCAGGCCTAACGCAAAGCACAAGCCCAACGGCACCACACACAAAATAGCAAAACGCTGGGCGCCTGAGGACAAACAGACGCAAGCCAGACACAACAGAATAAGGATGCCTGCCGCATGATCTCTCGCTGTGGGGTTAGCCCGAGGGCGGGATATAAAAAACAAAACGTAACGGGTAAAGGCATGGCCCAGGCCGATCATTGCTGTTATAAAGAAAAACCATCCGCCGCTGACCTGAGCGATTAAAGACAAAGACGCGGGTTGAAGTTCATCAACGGTATGATACAAGTCCGGCCACTCCGTTAACCGGGGATAGATAAAATCCGCAAGCGCTTGCCAGCCTTCGCGGAACAATGACAGGAAGGCATCAAATCCAAAGAAAAGACCCAGAATCAAGAAAGGCCCCAAAATAATCGTCGCAAAAAATAATAACAAGGACAAAAAATGCTTCGTCTTCAGCGTGGCAAAATGCAATAGCACACTCGACACCGCCGCGCACAAAAACAGCACATACATGAAACACCATCCCTGCCAAAAAAGCGCGTACACAGACATCAGCACGGCGAATAACACGGCCATGAGCGACAGGATCTTGCCGCGCCCGACATTTCTTACGCCAACAACATAAAACAATATCAACAGCAACGGAAACAATACATTGTACGGGTCATTATCGTACCAACCAAAAGAACTGCGGTAAACAAACACGGGCGCCAACATAAAAAAGACCCCGCCGACGAATACTGTTGAAGAACGGCACCCCATCATTTGACAGAGGCAAACAAACGGAAGGATACTCAATCCTGCGATGACCAGCGGGGTAAAGCTGACCGCTTTCCGCAGGGGAATCCGGGGATTGAAGTACGAACACAGCTTATAGACAAAAACACCGGCAAATGGATGCCATGTTATCGGCTCCCAAAAACCCTGAGGAGCTGACATCAAAGGATGAAAATATTTGCTGCCTTTGATCTGCGGGCTCATTTTTCCCCGCTGAACAATGCGCTCTGTTAAATGAAAATAATGATACGAATCCGAAGCGATCAAATGCGGCAAAGGATCAAACAGGCTCGCCTGCGTCATTTTCTTTGCCGTCTGACTGATCGTCGATTGAATACGCGAGGAATCTTTCTTTAATATTTGCTGGAACACCTGCCGGGTGAGATGCTTGATCCGCTCGTCGGAAGCGTCCGGATAGGTGCTCCGCACATCTTCGGACACGTCTTTTTGAATCTGATGAATAACCGTCATCGTTGCCCGGCTTCTAGCCTCATCAGAAGCAAAATCACGCAAGGGCGCGAGCCGGAAAAACAGACCGATCCCGGCTGCTATCAGGCTAAACAAAAAACAAAGACCACTATTTTTTAAAAAACACAGCCAGGAATTTTGCTCTTTATTTGACATAGCATATCTCAAATCAAAATCATTTTCGGACAAATATTTCCTTTATCAACGCAGCGCAGAATGTCAGCGTTTTCCCGTCCTCCGACACCTGATAATCATATCTCATCGGCATAGAAATATTGCCAGGGCAATTGGTGCCGGGCACGACCATCGTCATATTCATTAATGTGGCAAAAAACGGTCCGGACGATTTGCGGAATATTGTCCGGAAAAATCTTCGATGACCTCGCCCTCATTATGTTCTGCGAAGGCTATCGGACAAACAGACTGTTCTCCAATTCGTTCAAGGTTTGTTCCTAACGGCAACTTATCCCAACCAGCCGTTAGTGTATCCTGCGGAGAATTTTTTCGATTAAATAATCACCAGAGTCATTATGATATTCTCGACGTTTAAACGAAAATATTTGCATTCAAATAAGACAATCATTTAATGGATTTGGTACAATGTCCGGTTTCTCACAATGTCTATTTTAAATATATTTAGTCATTGTGAAATAATTATTTTTTATTTTTTTTGTCAAAAAAAAAGGCAACAAGCGTCTGGATTTAAAAGAGGGCTGAAAAGCGACACCGATTTTTCAACTACTGCGGATTGATTCCTTGAATGATATAGATTTTATTAACACCTTTGGCGACCGCCAAAAGTTCCCCCCGCGGACCAGTCGTTATCCCGTTGATAGAAACATCCAGATCATATTGGCCGATGATTTCAAAATTTTGATCATATTGATAAATTTTTCGGTTTGTTGCCGCATACAGCGACCGCTGATCAGAGGCCAGGCCAACAACTCCGCCGGGCAAAGATTGGGTTTGGACAATCTCCGCTTGCTGACCGGATAACCGAACAACATACAATTCATTCCGGCGACCATCCGCGATATAAATGAACCCTTGAAAATGCGTCATACCCGTCGGGTTTCGAATGGGTCGCGCTAAACGGAAGTTGCCCGTATCCCCCATAATGCTGTGTGACAAAACATCATAGACCAGGACACCGGACGGTGTGGACGCGACCGCCTTGAGTTGAAAACCCTTTGTCGGCGCCATAAAAGCCCCTTGCTCGGATATCTGCCCGTTACGATACGGGATTTCACACCAACCCGTGTCATTTGTCAGGCTCAGCTTTCCACTCGAGCCATCCAGGGCGATACCCGTAAAATTCCGGATATCATAGCTGCCTTTAAATGTTGGGATCGAAAATGTTTCAATAAACACATCCCCGGACCAAACCGGGCAGACGCAAACGATAAGCAAACCGGCCAACCCAAGCCACACTAAAAAAAACTTTTTCCTTTTTTTCGCTTCATTCATTTTTTGAGCTCCCAGACAAACAGGCCATCTATTTGTTTACGGCAGAATATCAAATTCATTCGAGACAGCCGTCGCGTGATACGTCGCGCAACCGTCATCATCCATATACCCATACAATTCAGGAATGAATAACCGGTACCGTCCGGCAGGGGCGTGGGCGCAAACATAGTTCTCAGCGAATACAGACTGGTCCCACATAACCGTGATTGTCTTTTCCGGTTCGACGTAACCGACGTAATCACACGGGTCCCCGCACGGGCAGGGCGCGTTCCAAACGACTTCCTGCCATTGACCAGCCTGCCACCTCTCAATGGAAGCGACCTGAAAGTATTTATCATAATCCGCTGAATTCGAAACAGTAAAAACGACCTCCTGGCCGGAACGAAACTGTTCACGCGACGTTCTTACGACAACATCCTTATCCTGATCATCATAAATTGTCGAGGTCAACCCTTTTTCACAGGGGCAATCATTCACACACATACGCTTAATGTTCATAACATACTGATTCTTACGCGCGATCTCAATCATGCGGTTGCGTTCTTCAACAAAAGAATCATTCCACTTAAATTTACCGTTGGGCACCAATGTCAGGCTCTTGATTCTTTGCTGGTCAATCCAGCGCTCAAAATCAACAAATCGCCGATACGGGACTTCGTCATTGATCAGGGCATATTGCCCCCCCTGCTCGTCAATATCATAAGAATATTCAACCGCTCCGTTCCGGTCCTCGCCCAATATCGAACCTTTTCCAAAATCTTTTACACTTGATGGCAGCTCCCATCGCGCATTTTTTAGGACATAGCGGTGCCGGCTTCGCGCATCACCCGGATCATCGACCACATACCCCTGGAGCGTCATTCGGTCTTCGGGTGAGATCACCGGAAGATGATCATCTTCCGTCAACATTCCCCGCGCCCTGACCTTGATCCCTTTTTGTCCGGGCACAAAATACCCCTGAGGCCATGCACGCAAACCATCGATCCAAACCGTTGTGTCCTGCACGAGCAATACCGCCCCATCCTTTCGATTTTCAGCCTGGCCGTCAAGCGTGACAATAGAACCCGTCATCGCGTTCAAATTCTGACCCCGGATTTGCCTGTTCGGGCCATCACGCAAGAACTGACGCGTCTGAATATCAAAAATAAATGTCCGGTCTTCTTCATCCATCAGGATCAGACGTTCTTGCGCATCCATTGTGAACAACTTGATAAAAACCCACTGGACATCTTCTTCCAGTTCCAAATCCAACGGCCGCATAGTCACAATCTTTTCCCATAAATTTTTCTTCGTCTTAGTATCAAAGGCCTTCAAATAAGTCACCATATGCCAACCCGAAAGCATTCGCTGGCTGACAGGATTATTTTTTTTGGCGCCGAAGAACTCAAGTTTGGAATAGGCAATGCGATATTCAATTCCCGCACGCACGACCGGAGGCAGGTTCGGGCGCGGCGGCCGTTTGCCCTGGGCCAGAGATGGCATCAACAACAATGTGCCAAGAACGAAAATGAATATTTTATTGTGCATGCGCCCTCAACTGTTGAATGCGTTTCACCCGGAGGTCTTCAAACGCGCCATCAGACTTGCCGTTCTTCCTTGCCGCCTCAAGAGCATGTTCAGCCGCCTTAAGCTGCAAGTCTTCAAAAGTTAAGAATGTGTGCGTGTTGAAAAAACGTTTCATATCTTGTGCTGTTAAATGATATTCAAAATACCGGCAACACCGATACATATCGCCATCAAGCCACCAGGTTAAAATCATCCGGCAGACATCACCGACTCTCAAATCAGGTTCTCCACATTCCCCGAGAAATGAAACAGCACCGAGGATCTCATAGCCCAGAGATGTCTTGCGTTGGTCAGCGAGATGTTGTCTGACAGGCCCAAGGGCTTCCAGCTTTAATGTGTGCAATTGCTCATAAGCCTGCAGCGCCTGCTGTTTCGGTCCTGTCAATTGATCCATCAAAAATACCCGCGATGCATTGTTTTCTGGGGTGTGACCTTTATTTTCATGATCGTGTTCAAATCCCGGACAATGGTCAACTCCATGCTTTCCCCCGGCGGAGTCTGATACAGACAGCCGATCACATCCCGTGGCATAATCTCACCGTTATCATCAGGCCGTCCATAGTCTACGATCAAATCATTCGGCTTTAATCCGGCTTTATCGGCCGGGCTGCCGGGAAAAACATCCAAAACCGCGCATAGACTTGAATACTGAAACTTCCCCTGGTTTCTGAGTGTGATGGTATGACGCCACTCTTTATCCAAAGACTGCACCATGTAAACACCCATCCAGCGTCGGGGTATTTGCAAACACGGCCGGTACCGTTTAAAACCGTCCGGATTTCCCTGCAAAGATTCTTTAACCGTCATCCGTCGGCCATCGCGTAGCAGTTCGATTTCAAAACGCGCGCCGGCCGGGGCAGAAGTAAAAAAGCTCTCAAAATGCCGCCAATCACGGATCTTTTGCCCGTTGACAGCCAGCACACTATCCCCCCGACGGAGATTGGACACATGTTCATAGTTTCTGTTCACGCCGATGTGAAAACCGGTCTCGCGTTCATCATACAAACCGGTACCGAGCGCATAGAAATGTTTGTATCCCCGTTTATCACCCCAGGGCGTTAAAAATCCGCCGACAAGGTTGTATTCCTGCATAATGATTTCACTGTAAGCATGAAAAATATCCGTCAATATCCACCACCCCGGTCCGACACAACGCATACCGCGCGTCATGGTATTGATATCAACCTGCCACCCTTGCTGCGAGCGGAACAAAAAATACATGCAGGATTTTCTTAAGTTTTGAGGATCCTGGGCGGGGAAAAAAACAACCGCATGATTATCGATCACCTTGATATAATACGGCCGGCCCGATATTTCCCGCGCTTCCGCCTTAGATTGTCCGGATGTCGACTTCCACCCTTTCCAAAACTTATTTGACAACTCGGTAAACAATGTTAGGTCGCCGTGATGTTTAACCGCTTTTGCAGACAATTCCATATAGCGTTGAAAAGTTAAATCGGGCGTCGGTTGCGCGCTGAAATACTCTTCAACCTCCCCGGGCAGCGTAGGGGCCGGTTTCTTCAGGGCCGCCCCAAAATCAAAGACATTATCGGCCCCGGCCCCCTGAGAATAATGCCGCAGTCGATCGCCCGACGATGAAATGCGCTTGACGTCTTCCTGCAAATCCTTATTGTACATCCGGAACAGAAAATTTTCGATGGTGGCCAAAAATCCAATATGCCATTCAGCCTGTTCCAAAAATTCCTTTAGGATTTCCCGTTCGACCTGGCCGACATAGGCGTCTGTATAAACCCCTTCAAGGTCGTATCCAATCTCGATACGCGCCTGCTGTTCCTTTTGCGCGATCAGGATCAAAATGCCCTTCTTTCCCTGCGTGCTCTTCCCGATCTCCCATCTGGAAAAAAAATCGACGGTGTATTCCGTGATAGACTGGCCGTCTAAGCCGGGAACAACCGCGACAACAAAATCAATATCAAACGCGCGTTGAATCGCGCGCCCCTCATCATTAATTTCATCCTCAACCTCAGCGGACAACACGCGGGCATAATCAAAACACCATTGTTTTTGAGACGGACGCCGTGCGGGCACACCAAAGGCAAAACTCGACGTCAGGGGATAGGCCAACAGGACCAGCACAATCAAAAAATATCGACGCATTTCACTCTTTCCTTTTCTTTAAAACCCCGTTTTTCCTTAAATAACGCTCCACCCATTTGATCCGGCGGGATTCCGGTTCGAGGGCTTTCGCCTTGCGGTAAAAAACTCCGGCCTGTTCCTTAAAATAAAAACGGCGCGGGTCGATCACCGGGGCCGTGGCAAAGCGTTTGGCATAGGTCCGTGACAGTTTGCACACCGCATAAAAATTGTCAGGATCAAGGTTCAACACCTTTTCAAACGCGCGCACAGCGCCGGCATAATCCCCTTCCATCAGCAATAAATACCCCAAATAATTATGCCCGAAGATATCATTGGGAACGCGCTTAATGTATTCCTTTATTTCGGTAATGGCTTTTTGATACTGATAAAACATATCCACATGCGAAATAGCCAGATACTTGTAACTGCGCGGATCAACAGGATTCATTTTTTTTGCGCGGTTCAGCCATTGGATCCGTTGCCGGCTGTATGACGTGATCGTTGCCAGGCGGCCCAACTGAAAGAGGCTCTGGGAATCAGAGGGGTGACTGTTGATCTTTTTTAACAAGGCCTTAATCTGCCGGGCGTATATTTTGTCGTCGCGGACATGGTATTGATCTTGCACACTGAGCGGTATATCCTGGCCTTCGAAATACGGGCAACGTGACAATAAGTCGATGTGAGAATAATCGCCGCGTTCAATTCCCCATTTTGGCGCACGCCCCATTCGGACATATTTGCGCTGATGCACGATATCAAATTTCCAACCGTCCTCTGCGCGTGAAAGTAAAAACGGCGCATTCCCCCAACCGTCTTTCTTCGAAAAAAATACAACGGCATATTGATCGTTTTGGATGATCTCATATTGTTTATTCAAATATTTGTTGTATTCCCCGGTATAATACGAGTCAGGAAAATTTTGATAATCGGCATACGCCAACTTGGTGATATCCGTATAGACACCCACATTCGGATCACGCACTTTATCCCGGTATAAACGGATCATGGTCTGCCAGGCTTCATCAGCCGTAACGCCAGCTGGATATTGAGACCCAACCTCGGTCACGTTCTCTCGCTGATAAACGGCTAAATTACGTCGAGCACCGGCGCCCTGAGAAATGAAGGCATCATCTAAACGGCGGACCGTCCTTTCATCAAAACGCGCTCGCAACTTTAATTGGGCTCGCTTCTCAATCTCTTCCATAACCGCGATTAAACCCGTACCCACATTCCCGCTGAGATAATAGTTCTTTAACTGTTTGTCTTCGATGTATCCGCTAAACGCGTCGGTAAACACGTCCTCCAACTCCATCGCAACTTCCAGTTTAACCTGTTTAGGGTCATCAACTAACAACAGGAGAAGACCGTGCCCGCCATGACGCGCTCCGATCCGCCAGTTCTCCATCATCGTTAATGCGACATCTTGAATGGAACGAGTCTCCGGGCAAGTCGGAATAGCGACGATCATGGCCTCAATCCCATATTGCTGACGAATGGACTTCAAATATTTGTCAGCATAATCACGCATATCCTTCAAGGTGCCGGAATAATCCTCAACAAGTTGAGTCTCCGACGGTCTTTTACGCAAAATAGCATCCATGTCAAGATGGATCTTTAACGCCCACGCCAAACTGGCCACGCTCATCAAAAACACAATCATCATCCATCGTTTCATATTGATCCTCACGCTCAACCTCTTAACTCCTGACATTTTTTGTCATTGAAACCATAATCCCGTAACAACATATCGATCTCCCCGTTTGGACATAACCAGTTTGATCAGCACATCATTGTCCGAGTACTCGAAGCGGGCTTTCCACAACAGCACCGTCATCTGGCCTTGCTTTAAATAACCGAGATATGTCTTGCTGACGATAGGGCCGATCGTTTTTTCAAAATGCTGATCGACTTGATAAAACTGATCCTCTGAGACAGACTCCCGCAACGTGTCATCGAAATCGCGGACATAGATAAGATAGTCATTGTTGTCAAAGCCTTCCAAAATATTGTCAAGCACAGGCTGGCCGATGGCCTTAACCTCGGCATCATTGAAACCGAGCACCTCAGCCGATGCCGGCTGTCCGACAACAAGAAAGATGATGGTAAAAATAGACAGGACTCTCTTCATGACGCGCTCCTTTCCGTCCTTTGTGTTCTTAGCCTTAAAACTCCGCTCTGACGGGTTGATAGGCGGCCTCTTCCTGAACCTCATAAAATTCTTTCTCACCAAAACCAAAAATCGGCGCGATAAAAACACCGGGGAACGTTTCGATCTTCGTGTTATAAAAACGGACAGAGGAATTGTACCGTTGACGGGCGACCGCGATCCGGTTTTCCGTACCTTCAAATTGGTCCTGTAACGCCATAAAATTTGATGACGCCCGAAGGTTCGGATAATTTTCGACTATCGCAAATAATCCCCGCATGGCTCTGGTTAAACCCATCTGCGTTGCCGCGACCTGCGATAGCGTCGCTTTGTCTTCTCCTGATTGAAGCTGATTTAAAGCGCTGCTCGCCTGGGCCCGGGCAGTGACAACCGCTGTTAACGTTTCTTTTTCATGTTTGGCATACGCCTTGACTGTTTCAATCAAATTGGGCAATAAATCTAATCGCCGTTGACAGACTGTCGCGATCTGGGCCTGACTTTCTTCAACCGACTTTTCCGCTGACACAATGCCGTTATAATTCAGGACAATGATCCCCCCGACGACAGCCATGACAATCAGTAAAAAGACAAGGGCAAAAGCAGCAACGTTTCCTGAATTGTTTTTCATCGTTATAACCTCCTCTTGAGCAACTGCTCCACACATTTTTTATAAACCAATAATACCAATTACAGTGAATAATTGTACAAATAGCGAGACAAAATCTAACAAACAATTCTTCTGATTCTGCTTTTCTCGACGCTAAGGCAAGAATATCAGAATTAAAATAGAACAATTAATGAATGGATTTTGTATAAAATCCCGCATAACCTTCGCCACCCGGCGCTAGGCGATCTCCAGTTCCAAATAATTCTTACGGGCAAACTGACACAGCGCCGCCATAATATTCATCGGGAACAGGCGTAAATCAGCATTATACTTCTTCACATTCGTATTGTATTTGTTGCGCGACTGCGCGACACGGTCTTCTGTTTCCGTTAACTGATGGATGATCGTTTCAAAATGAATATTGGCTTTCAAATCTGGATACTTTTCAGCCAGGGCATAAATTTTCCCTAACCCCGTGTCCAGTGCGCGCTCGGCTTGCGTAATGTCCTTTATCCCGTCTTGATTCACGGCAAGGCCCGTCAAGGATTTAAAGACCTGATCCACTTGCGACCGCGCGCTTATAACGTCCTGCAACGTTGATTGCTCGTGTTTCGCATATTCCCGCGCCGCTTCTAATAAAGCGGGGATCAAATCCAGTTTGCGCTGATAAAGCACGGCGATCTGCGCCCACGACTCATTCACTTTTTCCTCTCTTTTGACAAGAATATTATATAAGACCAATAATAAAACGCTGATACCTGTCAGGATAAAAAGAACAAACATCATCAAAAAAATAAAGCCTGTCATATTCATCATTCCGCCCCCTTTCTGTCTGAGACATTCCTGTGTCTTGATATAATATTTCTCTGCCATCTGTTTGTTGATGGGATCCTGATCGTATTGATATAACACCTTATAAGTGGCCGCTAAAAGACCATTGGTGAGACTATGGCGCGGTGCTTTTCGCCGGGCTTTAATGAAATGCTCTTTGGCCGTTTGCAGATCCCCGTGATACAATGCCTGCGTGCCTTGATCGAGAAACAGAGTGGCCTTTTGAAAATCACGGCCCATTCGCATGGAAACGCCAAAGAAAAAAAGAATAACGAGAAACAAAAAAAACCCGATGAGTCCGATAGTGATTCCTCCCCACATCTTTTTCTCCCTTGATTCTTTCTGGCGCGAGACATTCTGAAATATCTGAATTTTTCGTTTTTCGGATTCGGCTAAAGCCCCTTGCAGCAATTGGGATTGCCTGGCATTAATCTTACCGTCTTTCAGCATTTTTTGGATACGGGCTTTGCTTTCCATCACAACTCCTTGGGTCTGCCTTTATAAATTTTTTATGATATCGGCGGCCTTCTCTGCCGTAATCGATCCTTGCGCAACCTTCTCTAATATTTGATTCTTGAAATCATCCCGTTCTTTCAGTTCGTCTTTGAGGCGATCAATCACCCGGTCCAACCGCGAGCGCACGGTGGGATAGGTGACCCCCATAATTTGCGCCATCTCTTTCAGGCTCCCGCTGCTTAATACAAATAATTCAATAAATTGCTGATGGTCTTGCGATAGGGCCATCAAGGGCGAGGTGTAAAATTCCCCTTCAAAATCCACCTGGCAATGGCTGCAGGATAATTTTTTGACATTCAAATTATTTTGGCAAATCGGGCATTCATTTAGTTGCATATCTGACCTCTTCTTCAAATATACAACATAATTCAAAATTTACAAACATTTTTTTAACTTTATTCAACTTTAAATGGATTTTACTTTAACTTTATTGAAGCGGAAAGAGGGGGGAAAAATGTCGTTTCTTATAAATCATTGAAAAATAAAATTTTATACCAAATCCATTCATGAATTGTTCTATCTTAATTCTGAAAAGCAGAATTGATTTTGGTCATTATTTAATGGAATTGGTATGATGATATCTCAACCTGAAATATCATAAATACTTAAAATTATAGGATTTATGAGAACCAACAATATCTTTTTATTTCACAATCGGAAGGCTATGCATTTTTCGCATACGTCGCGTGATTTTATCAAATGTTTCCTGTTGTTCGACGGTTAACTCCACTCGAATGTCAGACAAAGCATCCATCAGGGACGATCGTATCCGCGGATGACACTGGCTAAACGCATCACGCATCTCTTTATCTCTTTGTTCGATGATCACGCCTATTTTTTGTGTTTGCGCTTCGGTTAAATCCAACTTTTTAACAAGCCGTTTTAAGATCACCGTTTTTCTGGCTTCAGGATTGCTGTGCCCGACCCTGGCAATAACACTTCGGATGTGAACAACCGTACCGATCACCCCCGAGGCAAAACCCAGAATAAAAATTATAGCAATCCCGATCCATATTTTTAATGCTCTCATACAACGTCTCCTTTTGCGATTAACGCCTGACATTTTTGAATACATTCACTTTTTTAAATAATAGGGTTGACAATCCTTCAGATCCCTAATAATTCGATCCACAAAAAAGCATCGTGCTGACTGCTCCAAACCTGACTCAATGTGTCGTCAATCGGATTATAAAACAAATACAATATTCCGAATAACAACAAAGCCATCGCGGACGCTGGAACAAAGCGCCAGAAGGCCATCGAGATGGAATCGATATAATCGACGAAAACTTCAAAAAAATGCTGCGCATGCTTTCTTTCCTCAAGGCTAATCTGACGGACATCCTTCATGACACGATCCGCCCAATGCTCACGCGGAACAAACTCTGTGCGTTCTTTTCCGGCTGTCCTCAACAATTCTCCTAATTCATGGATCTTCTTTTTATCAGCGACCATAACTCACCTCAATTCATCATCCAAAACTTCACTTAAAATCTTTTTTAATTTGCGTTTCGCACGGAACGATCGGACCTTCACATTCATCACCGTGATATCCAGCAATTCCGCTGTTTCCTTTAATGATAATCCATCAATATAAACGGATTGTAAAACCATTCTATCCTGAGGAGGCAATCGATTCAACGACCAGTTTAGCATTTCTCTCAGTTCCCGCCGGTCCGCTTCACGTTTATACGCATCATTCTGCGCCAGCTTCATCTTATCAACCCAGTGTTCATCTTTACGGTCTAAAAAATCAACGGCCTGTTCCTTCCGGCGATATTTTTTGCGCAAATAATCGTAGCACCTGCGCACGGTGATCTTCGCCAACCAAAATTTGAAATCACTTTTACCGGAAAAATTCTTTAAAGATTTAAAAGCACTGATAAAGACTTCATGGGATATTTCTTCAACGTGATCAGGTGCAACATATTTATATGTAATACTAAAAACGTAACGTTGATAGCGCTTCAACAAAACACTAAAAGCATCGACGTTCCCATCCAAAATAAATTGAATCACGTCAATATCAGTCAAATCTTGTAAATTATCTAGCATTTTTCCTTTAACGATATATTCCTGGATCGAAACCCCGGCGTTCCATCCCCTGAATCTTTCTGAAAAATCCCGCTTTGAGCAATCACTTAAACGGTTAATCCTCTTCCCATCACTTTAAAGTCGTTCATCAGCATCAAAAGGTTACAGGCTGATTTATTTGGCAAACAGGTGTAACCTTTCTGTTTTAACGTGCGACTGCATAGTTAGTCCCGGAGACCCAATCAACACAACCAATACCATAATAAGGAGAACACAATGAAAAAGAAAACAATCGTCGGTATCACGCTATTTGTCGCTCTAACCCTGATCACCTTCAACACACTGGCCCTTGCCGGGCCGCTGGAAGAAGGTCACCCCCATTCTCTTTTTAATGGTTCAGCGGGTATGCAACGGGCTTTTCTCAAACATCATGCCTCTCTGCAAATGATAAACACACTCATTCAACTCGATATTAGTGACACACAAAAAACTGAGATTGCCGATATCTTAAAAGCAAACCGTTCGGCTGTTAAAGCGCTGCATGGTTCAGCACGAAATTCCTTTATCCATCTAATCAAAGAAGTCACAGATCATGACTATGACGAACAGGCTATTCGGGAGGCGAGCCAAGTGTTTGCCCAAAATATGGAAGAGTGTGCTGTTTTGAAGGCCCAAATGATGCGACAAATACGATCGGTCATGAACAACGGGCAAATGGCGATCCTGACGGCTAAACGTGAAACCATGTTAAATCATATACAAACCCTCAAAGGACGCGGACTCCGTCAAAATTTCATGCAAACCCTGAACCTATGGATCAATAAACACAGCAGCAAATAAAAAATAATTCATAACTATTCAGGTCATCCCCGAATGCTTTAATCGGGGATGACCTGAATAGTTATAATAATTCTTAATATTTTTCCTATGGCAAAAAGAATTTTTATTGTTTTTTTACAAAAAATCAGAGGGGTTCACCGAATACTTATCTTTACCAACACAATAACGATGATCAACTGAAGTATAACGATCAGCCAATACGTCCTTTGAAAAGACTTTTTGAGGGTTTTATGCCGAAAAATCTTCTGCGCTAAAAATGCGCCTAAACTGCCACCCAAAAGTGTCCATTGATGCAAAGTCTTCTCCGCGATCCGTTTGCCTTTGCGCCGGGCTAACCATTTATCATAGCCATAAAGCAGGAACACAAACCCATTAATGATTATAAGATAGATAAAAAAATATGACATAAACCATTCGTTAGGATCCGCCCACACGAGTCAGAAATGAACCCGCTCTGTGACGTCACCCTTGTAGAGAATTGATGCACTTTGTGGAAATGAAAAATATCGCGCCTATTTGGCGAAAAGCCATAAATCGTTGAGAAACAACACCATTATTTTAGAAGGATGTGATTTCCTGGAAATAAATCTTGATATCACGAACCTCGTAATCACCTTTCTCAACCCACCCAAACACAGGGGCGATAAACATCCCTGGAAAACTGGCGATTCTGCTGTTAAATTGGCCCACCGCCTGATTATAAGTTTGACTGGCCGCATCAACACTATCCCTGGTCGCATCAAATTGCTTGCGCAAGTCAATGAAGGATTCTGATTCCTTTAGGCCGGGATAAGCATTCACCCACTCATCAACACGTTCAACTGTTTTGATCAAAACGACCTGAGTCTCTGCGACCTGCCGCATATCTGTTCTCACCAGATTTTTCTGCAGCTGCTTGATCGTATCCAACGATTGCTCCTGAATATCGATCAAAGCCGTCAAAACTTGTTGCTCTTGTTCCGCTTGATCTTTGATCATCTTGATCAAGGGGGTTAATAATTCCGTCCGCAAATGGCAGGCCTTAACAATCTGGACCTGGGCCTCAAGCGCATCCCGCTCCGCGTTAAGAATGCGGCGGTAATGAATATAAAAGAACACGACCCCCATCGCGACGATATTCAGTGCGATCCCAATTAATAATAAGCGGGTGCTCCCGCGTTGTTGTCTTAACAAACATCCCCCTTTGATCAACGCATTGTATCTTAATCGTAAATATTATAATAAAAAATTCTTATGGCAACAATCATTGATGTAAAAAATTATACCGCGAACGATACGCCGCTCGGCGTTCATGTTTAGCCGATCCGGATCGAATAACCGAATACATCTTACCAGCTAAGCCGATAAACTTGACCGGGTCATTCACGTGGCTGTTGAAAACACAACTCTTTACTGTGACCAGCATGGGCCCGTCGCGCTCCGCCGGCCGGAAAAAATATCCGCCGAATAAAAAACATGCAGAAGTATCTGTCAAATTTTTTTTATTAGCTTGTATTCTTTTAAAAAAAATACCAGCGAGACGCATGCTAAGGATAGACCACCCGCCCGTCCTGATCATATTCCTGGCTGGAAATAAGCTCGCCTTTACGATATTGGTATAAACCTTTTAGCGTTCCATTCTTATAGTATGTCTTGACCTCGCCATGCCGTTTCCCCTTACGGTAACGCTCTTCAAATTCCAGATGTCCGTCTTCGTAATATTTTTTCCTAACACCCGACAAACGGCCGTTTTTAAAATTCGCGTCTTCCCACAAATCCCCGTCGACAGAATAAATTTGACAGCGACCTTGATACGGTTCACCTTCGGGTGTGTGACGCACACCTTTCTGATAAATTTCCTGAGCCATCGGGCGGCCGGTCCGATCATAAAATTTCATATCACCGTGAAGCTCACCCGACTGATAAGAAGCGACCCGCATGATTTCTCCTGTTTCATAATATGTCGTAACCAGACCTTCCAGAAGACCATAAACGTAACGCCCGTCTTGTTGCAAAGAACCACTCTCAAAATAGGACTTAAAGGGACCCTGCTGTTTACCCGAAAAAAACACCTCTTCCAACTTCAGTTGACCGTTCGGATGAAACACCTTGGCCGTGCCTTCAAGAAGATTATCTTCATACCGCCAGACAGCCCGGACTTTATCGTGGCGATAATATTCCCGGCAGACTCTATTGTCCGCCGCTTTTGACCTGGCAGGAGAACACTTAATATGACCGGCGTACCAACCTGTATTGTTTTTATTATGGCTATTATTCAGCACATAGATCACAACAAACAATCCGATAACGACCAGAGGGATCATCAGGCCAACATCTTTTTTTTCTTTTAAAAGGGATATCTGCGGTGCCGCCGGCTGATGAAGCGCGATCTCATCCAGCTGTTTGATTTCATCATCTGATAAATTCTCTTCGAGAGTCTTCAAAACTTCCACGGCCCGCCCGGCATCCTCACGACGGACCAACACGCGGTTATTGCCCATGCTTAAGGTGACATGCGGACGATAGCCGCCGACATCATCCGCCTGTAAAATCGACTCTATCCTGCTATCCTTCAATAACCCGACGGCAACTTCAGCGTCATACTTACTGTAGAATGTTTTTAATAAAACAAGATCATCCATCATTCGCCATTTTGAAAAGATTATCTGTCATTTATAAATAAGGCTCTTTCACAGAATCTGTGGGTAAAATGATAAAAAAATAAGCATTGTTGCTTC
>JAIORP010000047.1 GCA_021108075.1 Candidatus Omnitrophota bacterium
AGCGTTTAACTAATGAACTGTCCTAAAATATTTCAACTAAAAACTGGACAATTCCTAAATATGAGCAACCAGACCACCGAAAAAGCCTTTGAGTCGTATTTGGAAGAAACATTGATTGAAAAATCCGGGTGGCAGAAGGGTGCGAATCAGGATTGGGATAAGCGGATTGCATTATTCCCTGCGGAAATTATTTCTTTCATCAAAGATACTCAAGAGTTTTTGTGGGAAGATATGCGGAGGATTCATGGTGATGATTTGCAAAGTAAAATTATTACGACGCTTTGTAAGGAGTTGGATATTAAAGGCACGTTGCATGTGCTTAGATATGGATTTAAATTTTATGGCAAGACGTTTTTAATGGCATATTTTAGGCCTTCTCATGGGCTGAATCCTGATGTGATGAGCCTTTACCAAAAAAATCGATTGACTGTAACCCGCCAGGTGCCGTGCCATCCTGAAACATCCGAAACAATTGATATGGTTTTTAGCATTAATGGATTGCCGATAGCAACGTGTGAGCTTAAAAATCCAGGTACAGGCCAGACATGGCATGACGCGGTTAAACAGTATCGATATACACGAAAACCTAACGCGCCTCTTTTTGTTTTTAAACGCAGAGCACTTGTTCATTTTGCCGCTGATGTTGATGAGGTTTATATGGCAACTCAATTAAAAGGAGAAAAAACGTTTTTCCTCCCCTTTAACAGAGGCAGCCATCCGGGTGAAGTGAAGTGCGGCGCGGGGAATCCTTCTCATTTGTCAGGGTATCGGACAGGCTATTTCTGGGAAGAAGTATTACAGAGAGATTCTTTTTTAGAAATTGTCGGATCTTTTATGTTTATTGAACGAAAAGAGGAGAAAATAACAGATGTTCAGGGAAAGTCTCGGAGAGTGACAAAGGAAACAATGATTTTCCCGAGGTACCATCAGTTAGATGCTGTTAAAAAGTTAGTCGTCTCTGCTAAGGAGGAAGGTGTTGGCCCTAATTATCTAATTCAACACTCGGCAGGGAGCGGAAAGACTAACAGTATTTCATGGCTATCTCATCGCTTAGCCAGTTTACATTCACAAACGGATGAAAAGATATTTGATTGTGTTGTTGTAATTACCGATAGGAAGGTTTTGGATCGCCAGTTGCGGGACGCAATATATCAAATTGAGCACGCGCAAGGGGTTGTTCAGGCTATTGATGAGAATTCAAGGCAGTTGTCGGAAAGTTTAGTCGATGGGACAAAGATTGTCATTACAACATTGCAGAAATTCCCTTTTGTGATGAAAAGTCTTTTGAATATCGCGGGGCTTTCTGAAAAAATGAGCCAAAGTGAAGAAGAAGTGGGTCAAATCCGTGTGCAGGTTTCTAAATGGAGAACAAAGATTGCTGGTAGAAAATACGCAGTCATTGTTGATGAGGCTCATTCAAGCCAGACGGGCGAGACTTCTCGTGAATTAAAAGCTATCTTAGGTAGGGGCACATTTCAAGGTGCCCCTGCAGATTATGAAGAAGATCGTGATTTTGAAGATCAATTAAACGATGTTATGCAATCGCGTGGGCGTCAGCCGAATTTAAGTTTTTTCGCGTTCACTGCAACGCCTAAGGGAAAAACAATAGAGCTTTTTGGGCATAAAGGTAAATCAGGAAAGCCCGAGGCTTTTCACATATATTCCATGCGGCAAGCGATTGAAGAGGATTTTATATTAGATGTTTTAAAGAATTATACGACGTACAAGACGTATTACAAATTAATCAAAACTGTTGAGGACGATCCGAGATATCTTAAGAAGAAAACAGCAAAGAAGCTCTCAAAATTTCTCCATATCCATCCGGTTAACATTCAGCAGAAAACTGAAGTTATTGTCGAACATTTCAGGCGAAGTATCTGCCGTTTAATTGGCGGCCAGGCAAAAGCAATGGTTGTCGCGGGTTCTCGTTTGCAGGCGGTCAAATATATGCGGGCATTTCAAAAATACATCAAAGAACATGGATATGATGATATCAGGCCATTGGTCGCGTTTAGCGGTACGGTTAAAGACCCTTATACAAAAGAAGAATTTACAGAGCCTGGGATGAATGTGGATAGCGTGACCGGTAAAAATATCAGCGAAGCTCAATTGACGGATAAGTTTGATACGCCGGATTATCAAATTCTATTAGTCGCGAATAAATATCAGACAGGATTCGATCAGCCCAAACTTTGCGCGATGTATGTTGATAAAAAATTTTCAGGTGTTCAGGCGGTGCAGGCATTGTCCCGATTAAACAGAATGTATCCGGGGAAAAAAGAACCATTTGTACTGGATTTTGTTAATGATCCTGAAATTATTTTTGAGGCGTTTAAGCCTTATTATGATAAGACTGAGCTGGCAGGGGAAACAGATCCGCAAAGTATGGAGAATTTGAAGTTTGAGTTGGATAAATTCCAAATTTATCACTGGGAAGAAATTGAAGCGTTCGCGAATATTTTTTACAAGCCGATTTCAAAACAAACCTTTAGCGATCATGCCCGCATGGAAAAACATCTTCAGCCCGCGGTTGACAGGTTCAAAGCTATTGAGGATGAAGAACAACAGGTATTGTTCAGGGATAAATTGACCGCGTATGTACGGCTGTACGCGTTTATGAGCCAGATTATTCCCTATTCCGACAAAGATTTAGAGATGTTGTATAGTTACGGGCGTTTTTTGGCGCGCCATTTGCCAGGAGATAAAACAACCACAGTCATTCATCCTGAGGATGATGTCGCGTTGTCCTATTACCGTATTGAGCGATGTTTTTCAGGGGGGATTGATCTAAACGCGGGAGATAAAATTGATGTAAAAAGCCCAACTGATGTAGGGACAAAAAAAGAGAAAGATAAAGAGGTGCCGCTTTCAAGTATTATTGAAGTCTTGAATCAAAGGTTTCATACTGATTTTAAAGAGGAAGACCGGTTATTTTTTGAGCAGATCAAGGAAAAAGCATGCAATGATGAGCGGGTTATTGAAACAGCAAAAGCGAATCCTTTAGATAAATTTGAACTTGGAATAAAAAAGATGATTGAAGAGTTTATGATGCAGCGTATGTCAGATAACGATAAGATTGTAACACGATACATGGATGACAAGGATTTCCAGGCAGCAGTTTTTCCGTTGTTGGCTAAGGAAATCTTTATGGCGGTGCAGAAAGAGGTATGACATGATCATTAACAGGCGGGGGGCGGGGGAATAGATGAATTTGGCTGCCCCTCGCGTGCGGCCCTCTACCGTGCGGAGGGGATATTTTCCGGGTTAAAGCGGCAAGGGGATGAATTTGTTTATGTTATTGGGCTGGAAGGAGAACGAGTCGTCATGGCTTGAGAAACCCGCCTGCTGTCGTGGTGAAATTTATACGGGCATTTAGCTGATTTTCGGCTATTTGCCCTGATTATAACGGTCATCTTTGAACAGCAGAAAATGTGGATGGGCGCGGAATAATCGGATATAATTGATATATCTTTTATTCATTTATTTGATCAGAAAAAACGGTTGTTTGAGAGAAAGTTTGTGTTATAATGGGCCATCGTTCAACAGAGGACGGGGCAGGTTATCCTTTACGAACGAAAATCATAGCAGGGGAGAACCTTACAGGGAAAGTGCTGTTATGAAAAATGAACGAAGGCAATTTAGACGATTTAAGCATCAGGATGCCGTACGGATTCAACGGAAGGATCCAATAAATTATCACGGCGCGCTGTCTCATGATATCAGCCGAAAAGGGTTGAAAGTCGATGTGCCCTACTTCATTCCATTGGGTGCGGAGTTATTTTTGGCGATATCCATGGAGCAACAGCCTTTGATCGAATGCCGTGGACAGGTTGTTTGGGTTGAAAAAAGGCGGTATTCTGACCATTATATGGTTGGAATTGAACTGAATGAGAGATGTGATCTCATTGATATACAATAAGTTGTTAATTATTTGAAGTGGTTGATTTGAAAGGAGTTTTTGGTCTTATGGGTAAGAAAGATGAAAATGAAATAGCACAAAATTGTGCGGGCTGTAAAAAAGCATTAAATCCGGCTACAAGATACTATCGTAATAATGCGTATTTTTGCAATTTGAATTGTTATAAGAAGAAGATTAAAGCAGACGCTGCGAAAGCAGCAGAAGCCGCGGCAGCATAAAAAGTGATAAAGGAGTCATCGTGATATATAATAAATCGATGGAAGAAAGACGACAGCATCAGCGATTTAATAACCATGTTCCAGTTAAGATTTGTCATGAAGATGGAGATATTGTAACGGAGACAGCGAATATCAGCCGGGCAGGGGCTTATTGCCGGGTGAGCCGATATTTTATGCCGATGATGAAATTGAAAATCCACCTCTTACTGCCTTTACGGAAAAATGGTAAAGACGCTTCTCGAAAGATCACCATCGGAGGCGTGGTAATCCGTACGGAACCTATTTGGGGAGAAGATTTTTATAATATAGCTATTTTTTTTAATGATGTGTCACAAAGAGATTCAAAGGTCATCTCGGATTATATGGACCTATATGCCGAACAAGTTTAGTTTTAATCTGCCATAAGCTTATGTCTTCAAAATATCTGGGCATGCGACAACCAATCCCCGTTCTGTATGAAGATGATACCTGTGTGGTGTTTGATAAGCCCGCTCAATTAATTGTTATACCGAGTCCCCGTCGTGAAGACCGAACACTTACCTCGATCGTCAATGCCCAATTTCAGTCGCGATTGTCTCAAATTAAGCTGCACCCCTGTCACCGTCTTGATCGAGATACTTCAGGTGTTATTCTGTATGCCAAAGGAAAAAAGAACCAACAGCTCTATATGAATTTATTTAAACAGCGATTGTTTATAAAAAAATATATTGCTTTTGTTCACGGTCAGGTTAACGCGCGGACAGGTGAAATAAAGAATCCGATTCAATCGAACGCGAAGCCTTCTCGAAGGCCGGGGCAATCGGCGCTGACAAAATATAAAGTGCTTCATCTGTATGATCAGTTCAGCATTGTTGAGGCGCAGCCTGTGACTGGACGGACGAATCAAATCCGGATTCATTTTAAACAGAAAGGTCATCCGCTGGTCGGAGATAATAAATTTTCCTACAGGAGGGATTATCAGTTGAAGTTTAAACGGACAGCATTGCACGCGTTTTTGTTGGAGTGGTGTCATCCTCAAACGGGTCAGAAGCTGTCCGTTCGCGCGGACTGGCCGAAGGATATGACGTCTTTTGTCCTTCAAAATACATAGTGTCGCGTTTGTTTTCCAATGAATAGATATTTTTGTTTCTGGTCTTTTTTAGAATTTCAGATAGAATAAAAAAAACGATTTCTATCGTGAAGAATAAATGTGTCAATAATTAAGATGTTATACCAAATCCAATGAATTCCTCTGAGCTCTGCCGCGAGGAGATTCACTGGATTTGGTATTATCTGACAATATTGATTATAAAAAATGATAAAAAGGAGAGGAGTTCCTTGTGAGTGAAAGCACTGTCCAAATAAAAGGTGAGAGCCTGAACGCGTTAGCGGCAACATGTCATCGGATCGCGCGGGAGAAGGGGTTTTGGGATGAAGAACGGAATGTTGGTGAGGCCTTGATGTTAATTGTCACGGAATTGGCCGAGGCGATGGAAGCTTACCGGGTCAAAGATGATGCGAACTTCCGCGAAGAAATAGCCGATACATTTATTCGCCTGCTTGATTTATGCGGAGGTTTTGGCATTGACATAGAAGAGGAGATTCACAAAAAGTCATTGCGGAATAAAGAACGTCCGTATAAACATGGGAAAATTTGTTAAGATGAATTTGGTATCAGGTGTCAGTTCTTGAGGGGTAAGCTGAATTTTTGCTACGACCAACAATATTTTTAACAGGAGAGGCCTATGAAAAGGTTAAGTGTCTTCATCGCTGTCTTGTTTTTTAGCGGATGCGCGAGTATTACTGTTCCCAATTACATCCAGGATGATCATCCATATAAGAAGAAATTTTATGGCTCATATGATGACATCCTGAACGCGACGACACAGATGCTGATGGATTTCGGTTGGGAAATATCCAATTCAAATGACCCGAACGTGTATGAACGTGTGGCCGTTTCGAATGGAAAAGAGGATGAATGCGTATTGCTGTTTACGGAAATACGGCAAAGTTCATGGTTCATCGGCTCACGATATAACCGTGTTAACATTTATATCCGATCGGGTGCAAGCAATACGGCTGACGTAGAAATTCGTTACATGACAATCACGTCGATATTCTTTAAACAATTTAAATCCTTTAAGAATAACGCCATGGCTGAACGGATGTTTACCCGCATACATGATTTATTGATCCAGTAAGAACGTTTAATGGAGTGAATTCCTCTGAGCTCCGCTCCGAGGTTGCCGCCTGAGGAAGAGTTTGAGAAATCTTTGGTTTCTCAAATACAGCGTTCCTCTTATACCAAATCCATTAATAAATTGTTCTATCTTAATTCTGAAAAGCAGAATTGGTTTTGGTCATTATTTAATGGAATTGGTATTAGATGCCTCGTAGCTCTGTTGCGAGGAGATTCGCTGACAAAACAAGGACGGATTTTTTTATAAAATATTCGTCCTTGTTGATAGATGAGCATTATGAATAAGTTTGTATTGAAAAGTGATTTTCAACCTGTGACAGAACAATGGGACGCGGTAGAGAAATTGGTTGATGGCATGAACCGGCAGGATAAGTCTCAGATCCTCCTGGGTGTGACGGGGAGCGGAAAGACATTTACCTTAGCCAATGTTATCGAAAAAATAAATCGTCCGACATTGGTGGTCTCTCACAATAAAACGTTGGCGGCGCAGCTTTATAGTGAATTTAAGGAGTTTTTTCCTGAAAATGCTGTCGAATATTTCGTGAGTTATTACGACTATTATCAGCCTGAGGCGTATATTCCTCAGACAGATGTCTATATCGAAAAAGACGCTTCGGTGAATGACCGGCTGGACCGGTTAAGATTGTCGGCGACGACATCGTTGATGACACGCCGGGATGTTATCATTGTCGCGAGTGTGTCCTGCATTTATAACTTGGGGTCTCCGGAGGATTACGCCCAGAATTTATTATTTATTGAAACAGGTCAGGAATTAGATCGGGATGAAGTTTTACGCAAACTGATCGATATTCAATATGAGCGTAATGATTATGAATTTGCGCGGGGAAAGATGCGGGCCCGGGGAGACACGCTGGAGATCTATCCCGCGTATCGTCAGGACGCTCTGCGCGTACAGTTCTTCGGGGACGAGATCGAGTCCATCGCGCAGATCAACCCGGTCACAGGAGAAGCCATTGCTAAGTTGGATAAGGTCGCGATATATCCGGCAAAACATTTTATCGTTTCTCATCCCCGCCTGGAGAAAGCTTTGTTAGCGATAGAAGAAGAGTTGAAGCTCCGGCTCAAAGAATTAAACTCTCAGGGGAAACATTTAGAAGCTCAACGGCTGAATATGCGGACGCGTTATGATATGGATATGTTAAAGGAAATGGGCTATTGCAACGGTATTGAGAATTATTCGCGGACCCTTTCGGATCGTCCTCAAGGAAGCCGGCCTTTTTGTTTGATGGATTATTTCCCTGATGATTTTCTCACGATTATCGATGAGTCCCATGTGACGCTTCCGCAGTTAAATGGTATGTACGAGGGGGATAAAGCGCGAAAGTCCACTTTGGTGAATTTTGGGTTCCGCCTCCCATCCTGTATGGATAATCGCCCGTTGAAGTTCGCCGAGTTTAAAGATATTATTCATCAACGTATTTATGTGTCAGCCACACCGGGCCCGTACGAGCATAAGGATGGCCGTGGTCACATCGTTGAACAGATTGTTCGGCCCACAGGAATTTTAGACCCGGAGATTGTTGTACGTCCAACGGACGGGCAAATCGATGACTTGATGGGGAAAATTAAAGCTAGAGTCGCGCGCAATGAACGGACATTGGTGACAACATTAACAAAACGCATGGCCGAGGATTTGTGTTCCTACCTGGATGAGAAGGGGCTTAAAGTCAAATATTTGCATTCGGATATTAAAACGATTGATCGGGCGAAAATATTACAGGACTTGCGCCTGAAAAGATTTGATTGTTTAATTGGTGTTAATCTTTTAAGAGAGGGACTGGATTTGCCCGAAGTTTCCCTGGTCGCGATATTTGATGCCGATAAACAGGGCTTTTTACGTTCACAAACATCCTTGATTCAGATTTCCGGTCGTGCGGCCCGGAATATTAATGGATTGGTCTTGATGTATGCGGATAGTGTCAGCCCGGCCATGAAGGCTACCATCGACGAATGTGAGCGTCGGCGGGCGATCCAGGAAAATTTTAACAGAGAACACAACATCACACCTCAATCGATTGTCAAGGCTATCCGCGAAGGAGGCATTGATAGTTTGGCGGAGGAAGAAGTCAATGATGTGGTTTTACGCGCGATTGACCTAAATGAAGAAGAGTATATGTTGTCGAATTATATCAGTCGGCTAGAACGGGAAATGGAATTGGCCGCCAGAAATTTGCAATTTGAAAAAGCGGCTGTTATTCGTGATAAAATCCGAATGTTGAAAAATGAAGATGGGACGTTTGACGCGCAAGACCGAAATAAAAGGATTGTTTCTCAGCGATCGAGAAAGAAAAGAAGGGTTTAATTTGATGAAAGAATCTCACACGCGAAAAGACATGGTCTTAGCTATTGATATCGGAAACACCCATGTCTCAATGGCTATGATGCGGGGAAACAAGAGTTTCGGTGTCCGTTTTGTCTCCAGCCAGCTTTCGGCCACGCGTTTAAAAAAAGATGTGAGATTAGAAATAACCAGATTGGAAAGACAGAAATTTTTTTATTCCCGTGTTCTTATTTGCAGTGTTGTACCGATGCTGACGTCGATCGTATGTGCTGTTGTTAAACAAACGGGGGCCAGTGTCTCTGTCGTTGGACAGGATGTCCTCGTTCCTATCAGAAACAGCTATCATGTTCCCGGTCAGGTTGGCATGGACCGTCTGGTCATCTCGTATGCCGCGAAATATTTTTACGGATGTCCATGCGCGGTTATAGATTTTGGAACAGCTTTGACCGTTGACATTATTTCCAGGCAAGGTGCTTATGAAGGGGGGCTGATCGTTCCAGGTCTAAGGCTCGCTGCGGATTCTTTGGCCGAACACACGGCTTTGCTTCCCAGGATCGGGGATTTCACCGTCCCCCGGGCCATCATTGGCCGGGATACCCATAACAGCATTATGATTGGACTGGTTTGGGGGTACCGCTCCATGATAGAGGGGCTGATAAGGCGATTAAGAAAGCGGTTAAGATCTGATGACTTGAAAATTATCGCTACAGGTGGTCATGCTGATTTATTACAATATCAGCAATCTCCCGTTGATACAGTGGATAAAAATTTGATTTTTAAAGGACTGTCCTTGTTGTCCCGGAAATAAATTCCCGTCTAGCTGTCGTGTCTTCCTGAAAAAAAATCTTGACAAAATATATTTTTTTGTTAAATTAGCACTCTGCGGATATTAGTGCTAATATATCCGTTTAAAAAAACATTTCAATATTAACCATTTTGAGGAGGTGCCCAAGTGAAACTAAAACCTTTAGGAGAGCGAATTATTGTTAAACCGATGGAAGCTGAAGAAAAGACGAAGGGTGGTATCGTCTTACCAGACACAGCTAAAGAAAAACCACAAGAAGGTAAAGTCATTGCTGTCGGAGCGGGGAAACCTTTAGATAACGGTGGCGTGCGGGCATTGGAAGTCATTGTCGGCGACACAGTTTTGTATGGCAAATACAGTGGCACGGAGATTACCTCAGAAGGCCAAGATTATTTAATTATGAGGGAAGAAGACATTCTGGCAATTGTGAAGTGAATCAATTGACGCAAGATGAATAATCAAGATCAATAATTATTAGGTAGATAAGAATCGGAGGAATAAAAAATGGCAAAGCAGTTAATTTTTGATGATGAAGCGAGGCGTGCCTTGCTTAAAGGTGTTGAGCAGCTTTCGCGTGCTGTTAAGGTCACAATGGGTCCAAAAGGACGCAATGTTGTTTTAGATAAAAAGTTTGGATCGCCAACAGTTACGAAAGACGGTGTGACCGTCGCGAAAGAAATTGAGTTAAAAGACGCTTATGAAAACATGGGTGCTCAAATGGTCAAAGAAGTCGCCGAGAGGACTTCTGACGATGCCGGTGATGGAACAACAACAGCCACTGTTTTAGCTGAAGCGATTTATCGCGAAGGATTGAAGAACGTAACGGCAGGTGCTAATCCAATGGCTTTGAAGCGTGGTATTGAAGCAGCTGTTGAGAAAGTCGTTCTGAAAATTGCTTCTTTATCGAATAGGATCGATACAAAGAATATTAAAGAAGTCGAGCAGGTTGCCACGATTGCCGCTAATAGTGATATTGTTATCGGGAAGAAGATCGCCGAAGCTTTTGATACTGTCGGAAAAGATGGTGTTATTACAGTTGAGGAATCAAAAACAATTAATACGGAACTGAAAATCGTTGAAGGGATGCAATTTGACCAGGGTTATCTTTCCCCATACTTCTCAACGGATATGGAGAAGATGACATGTATTCTTGAAGACGCTGTTATCCTTATCTATGAGAAAAAAATCTCTAATATCAAAGACCTCTTACCTTTATTAGAAAAAGTCGCAAAATCCGGACGACAATTACTTATTGTTTGTGAAGATGTCGAGGGTGAAGCTTTAGCTACCTTAGTTGTCAATAATATGAGAAAAACATTGTCTTGTTCCGCTGTAAAAGCTCCTGGATATGGTGACCGCAGAAAATCGATGCTTGAAGATATCGCGGTTTTAACCGGTGGTCGAGCCATTACAGAAGATTTGGGGCTCAAGTTAGAAAACATCGAGTTGAAAGACCTTGGTTCAGCTAAAAAAATTAAGATTGATAAAGATAATACAATGATTGTTGAAGGCGCAGGCAAGAAAACGGACATTCAAGGCCGTATTAATCAGATTAGACATCAGATCGAATCAACGGATTCATCCTATGATAAAGAGAAATTGCAAGAACGTCTTGCCAAATTATCTGGTGGCGTGGCGATCATTAACGTTGGCGCTGCAACTGAAACAGAAATGAAAGAAAAGAAAGCGCGCGTAGAAGATGCATTGCATGCAACGCGTGCCGCAGTAGAAGAAGGAATCGTTCCTGGTGGCGGTGTTGCTCTATTGAGAACGATTGATGAGTTGAGTAAATTAAAGTTAAAAGGTGACGAAAAAACAGGCGCTGACATTGTTAAAAAAGCATTGGAATCACCTGTAAGACAATTAGCGGAAAACGCCGGGTTAGAAGGGTCAGTGATCGTTGATCAACTAAAGAAAGAAAAACAGACGGTTGGATACGATATTAACCAGGATAAGTATGTTGATATGTTTGAATCCGGGGTTATTGACCCTGCTAAGGTTACCCGTACAGCTTTGCAAAATGCCGCCAGTATTTCCGGGTTGTTGCTTACAACCGAAGCTTTAGTTACAGATATTCCAGAAAAAGAAGGTGCTGGTCCTGCTATGCCAGGTGGTATGCCAGGCATGGGTGGAGGAATGGGCGGAATGATGTAATTGCTTTCAGTGAAAAGCGGACCGTTTATTCATAGAAAAAAGATTGAAGAGGGCAAAATCATTGATTTTGCCCTCTTTTTTTGTTCATTTACAACGTTCATATTGTTTAGATGATTAAGTCTTTATATAGTAGTGATTTATGTCGTATTTGTATCTGTCCTGGGATGACGCATTTTTAGTTTTAGCTGTCGAAAACTAATGTTTTATAAGCAATATCCTTCTCGGGGCACGACTGTAATTTAGGTTAAATATTAGGGTTAGCAATATTTTTTATATTGACAATTCCGGATAAAATCACTATAGTATATGTTTAATTGACAGGTATTTACTAATTATTTAATACTATTACTATAGTGAGATATATATATTTCTAGAAAATAGGAGGTAATATGGCCGAATGGATTGGAATTGGACGTCGGGCAAGACGCTGTTATGGGTTTGATGAAGTTGCGCTTGTTCCAGGCAATAGAACCATTAATCCCAATGAGGTCGACACTGGTTGGTCGATCGCTGGTTTGAAGTTTAAAGTTCCGATTCTTGCTGCTGCCATGGATGGTGTTGTTGATGTTATGTTCGCGGTCGCTATGGGTAAAGTCGGCGGGATCGCTGTTTTAAATCTAGACGGTGTTCAAACGCGATATGAAAATCCTGCTGATGTGCTCGACCAAATTTCTAATGCCAGCCCTGAGGAAGCAACCAAGCTTGTCCAATCCGTCTATCTTAAACCTGTAAAGGAAAAACTGATTGCCGATCGCATTCAGGAAATAAAATCCGAGAAAGTACCGGCTGTTGTGAGTTGTATCCCTCACAACGCAAAAAAATATTCAAAAATAGCCCAGGACGCAGGTTGTGATATCTTTATTGTTCAATCGACGGTCGCGTCAGTCAATCATATCGCCAGTGAATATAAAGTTCTTGATTTATTCAAGTTATGTAAGCACTCCAAAATACCCATCATGGTCGGAAACTGTGTGACATATGATATGACCCTTGACCTGCTGGAATGCGGTGCTGATGGGGTTTTAATTGGTATTGGGCCTGGGGCTGCGTGTACAACAAGGGGCGTGTTAGGTATCGGTGTTCCGCAAATAACGGCGACGGTTGATGCCGGGGCGGCACGGGACCACTACTTCAAGAGAACGGGTAAATATATTCCCATTATTACTGATGGTGGCATGCGCATCGGAGGTGAAATTTGTAAAGCCTTTGCCGCCGGGGCTGACGCGGTCATGGTCGGTTCAGCTTTTGCCAGAGCGACAGAAGCACCTGGCCGTGGATACCATTGGGGTATGGCAACCTCTCATGCGAACTTGCCGAGGGGAACACGCGTCAGAGTCGGAACAACAGGTACCGTTAAAGAAATTTTATTTGGGCCGGCAAAGGTTGATGATGGGTCCCAGAATCTTGTCGGCGCGTTAAAAACGTCAATGGGGTCCTTGGGGGCAAGCAATATCAAAGAAATGAATGATGTTGAAATTATAATCGCGCCATCGATCCAAACAGAAGGTAAAGTTTTCCAGGTAGGGCAGAGAGTTGGGATGGGTAAGTAGGTTTTGTTGATAATCGATGCAGGGCTTTTTAAGTCGACAAACAATTGTCTTCTAAGAAATATATTTAAAAGGTGAGACAAAATGGTAAGAAAAGTTATTACGAAGAAAAAACTCGTTAAAAAACCGGCAAAGAAGACTATTACGAAAAAGAAGGTTGTCAGGGCCGCGGCAACAAAGAAGAAAATCGTCAAAAAGAAAATTATTACGAAGAAAAAAAGAACGCCAACAACTATCAAGAAAAAGTCGTCGATGAACCGTTTAGGACGTCTTCCAAAGCTTAAAAAGATCCCTGGTAGGTTAGGTGCTTCGGTCAAGATTAAGAAGATTCGACATAAAGATGTTATTATTGTTCTTGATTTTGGCTCACAGTATACCCAATTAATCGCGCGCCGAATACGCGAAAGTAAAGTTTATAGTAAAATCGTTCCGTATAATATCACCCCTGATGAAATACAAGCATTGAATCCTAAGGGGATTATTTTTTCCGGTGGCCCTTTGAGTGTTTATGATAAAAAAGCTCCGATTCCCGATAAGGCTGTTTTAAAAATGGGAATCCCCATTTTTGGAATTTGTTATGGTATGCAGGTGATCAACCATCTTATGGGCGGAAAAGTAAAAAGCAGCAAAGAACGGGAGTATGGTCGATCAGAATTGTTTGTCGATAATAACCGCTGTTTATTCCAAAATCTTCCCGCTAACTTAACGTGTTGGATGAGCCATAGTGATGAGATTAGGACCATTCCAAAAGAGTTTGTCAAGTTAGCCCATACGCTTAATGCTCCGATAGCCGGATTTGCTTGCCGGTCAAAGAAAATTTTTGGTGTGCAGTTTCATCCTGAGGTTGTTCACACGCAGAGAGGGACGCAGATTTTAACAAATTTTGTTTTTCAAATTTGTGGTTGCTTGCCGCGCTGGACAATGGATAAATTTATTGATTCGACGATAAAGCAGATTAAGGAAAAAGTCGGAAGCCAGAAAGTTATTTTAGGTTTAAGTGGCGGAGTTGATTCTTCTGTTACGGCTGTCCTTCTACACAAAGCCATAGGGAAAAAGTTGCATTGTATTTTTGTTGATAATGGTTTATTGAGAAATAATGAAGTGAATGCCGTGCAACGCGCCTTTAAGGGTAATTTTAAGATGAATTTGGTCGTTGCTAATGCGCAAAAAGGATTCTTGAAGCGCTTGAAAGGGGTGACGGACCCTGAACAAAAGAGAAAGATTATCGGTGATGAATTTATTCATGCCTTTCTTGAAAAGTCTAAGCGTATCAAGAATGTTGGCTTTCTCGCGCAGGGAACGCTTTATCCCGATGTGATCGAATCATTTTCTCCCATCGGCGGCCCTTCTGATGTGATAAAAAGTCACCACAATGTTGGCGGCCTTCCAAAGAATTTAAAACTTGACTTGATTGAGCCGCTGCGGGAACTTTTTAAAGATGAGGTTCGAACAATCGGGAAACATTTAGGTGTGCCAGACTTAATTTTGAAGCGTCAACCTTTTCCTGGACCTGGATTAGCCATTCGTATCCTCGGTGAAGTGACAGAGGCCAGGTTGGAAATCCTCAGGGAAGCAGATGAACGCGTTTTGGAGGAAATTAAACGTGCAGACTTATACAGCTCGGTCTGGCAATCCTTTGCTGTTTTGCTGCCGATTAAAACCGTTGGCGTTATGGGCGATCAGCGAACGTATGAGAACGTTATCGCGATACGCTGTGTGACAAGTTCGGATGGCATGACGGCTGACTGGGTTCCGTTGCCAGCCGACCTGCTGGGCAAGATTTCTAATCGCATTATTAATGAAGTCAAAGGTGTTAATCGAGTTGTTTATGACGTCAGTTCAAAGCCGCCATCGACAATTGAATGGGAATAAATTTATTTGACAGGAACGGTCAAATTGTTTAATGTGAAGTTATTAAGTTGTTGAATTTAAAGAAAGAATTCAATAAGTTAATGTTCGTAAACGATTGAGTTGTTCCTGTCTTTTTTTGTCCGCCTTGAGACCACCACGTTTTTCTGAAAGACATATACCATCATTCGCAACTGATGATAACAGCCTTAAAAGAGTGTTTCATTTTGTAGGTTCTATGAATGAGTTTTCCAGAGTAATTATCGTTACACATTACTTTTTGTGAATAGGAAATTGAATTATGAGCCATCTCCCATTTGTTCATCTGCATGTCCACACACAATATAGCTTATTAGACGGTGCTTGCCGGATTAAAGATCTTGTCCGAAAAGCATGTGACTACAACATGCCTGCCGTCGCGATGACCGACCATGGGAATTTATTTGGCGCCATCGATTTTTATCAGACAGCTCAAGAAATGGGCATTAAACCCATTATCGGTTGTGAAGCGTATCTTTTGACCCAGGGGAGTCGTTTTGAGAAGACTCCGCGGAATAGAGGCAGGGTTTCTCATATCGTGTTATACGCGAAAAACTTAACCGGTTACCGCCACCTCATGAAATTGATATCAGCCGGATATCTGGAAGGTTTTTATTATTCTCCCCGTATTGATAAAGAGTTGTTGTCACAATACTCCGGGGGCCTCATTGCCAGTTCAGCCTGTTTGAAGGGAGAAATCGCCCAAAAGATACTGGCCGGTAATATCAATGAAGCTATGTTAGTTGCCGACGAGTATCAACAAATTTTCGGTAAAGGGAATTTTTATTTAGAGATTATGGACCATGGCATTCCGGCCCAAAAGACGGTTAATGAGGGGTTGTTAAAAATTGCAAAGGAATTATCGATGCCCTTGATTGTCACAAATGATGTGCATTATCTCGACCAAGGACAAGCCCGTGCCCATGAAGCGCTTTTATGTATTCAGACGCAGACGACATTGAATGATCCCAAAAGAATGAAAATGTCGAGCGATCAGTTTTTCTTCAAGACTCCGGAGTTGATTGAGCGGGAATTCAGCTGGGTTCCCGACGGGATGATCAATACGGTTCGCCTTGCTGAAAAATGCGATTTGCAAATGGATTTTAATAAATTCCATTTGCCCTATTTTGAGCCGCCCAAAGGAACGACGCAAAATGAATATTTGGAACATTTATGTCGGGAAGGTATCAGAAGCCGTTACGCCCATATGACGGACGAAATAAAGAAAAGACTCGATCATGAATTGCATATTATTGAAAAAATGGGTTTTGTTAGTTATTTTTTGATTGTCTGGGATTTTATTAATTACGCGAAAAGCCAGAATATCCCGGTCGGCCCGGGGCGAGGTTCAGCCGCAGGGAGTTTGGTGAGTTACCTCTTGGGAATTACCGACTTAGATCCTTTGAAATATGGCCTTCTTTTCGAACGTTTTTTAAATCCTGATCGGTCAGGTATGCCGGACATCGATATTGATTTTTGTTATGAACGGCGCGGCGAAGTCATTGAGTATGTTAATCGGAAATATGGAAAAGATAATGTGGCCCAGATTATAACTTTTGGAACAATGCAAGCCAGGGCCGCTATCCGTGATGTTGGGCGGGTTATGGGCGCGGCATATAGTGATGTCGATAAAATTGCCAAGCTTATTCCAGCGGAGTTGGGAATTAATATCAAAGAGGCCCTCGTAAAGGAGCCTAAACTTAAAGAGCTTTGCAAAGAAGATCTACAGGCGCGGGAAATCATTGAAACAGCTCAGGTGCTGGAAGGCTTAACGCGACATGCCTCGATTCACGCCGCAGGCGTTGTTATTTCAGATAAAGACTTAACGGAATATGTTCCACTCTTTAAGTCGAGTGATGGTCAAATCACAACAGCTTTTTCTATGAAAGGCATCGCCGCGATCGGTTTGTTAAAAATGGACTTTCTTGGTCTAAGAACGTTAACGGTTATTTCTGAAGCGGTTAAACAAATTAAGTTAAGCCATGGCGTTGAGTTAGAGGTCAGTCAGATATCTTTAGAGGATCGAAAAACGTTTAAACTGCTTTCTCATGCGAACAGCTTTGGTGTTTTTCAGTTGGAAAGTGCCGGGATGCGGGAACTCCTGAAGAAGATTCGACCGACTGAATTTGAAGACTTGATTGCCATTTTAGCTTTGTATCGGCCGGGTCCCATGGGCAGCGGGATGCTGGATGATTTTATTAAACGTAAAAGAGGTGAGGCGACTTTTTCATATGATCATCCGAAGTTAGAAACTATTCTCAAAGAAACCCATGGTATTATTGTTTACCAGGAACAGGTTATGATGATTCCTGTTGCGCTCGCCGGCTTCTCCATGACGCAAGCGGATCATCTGCGTCGGGCGATGAGTAAGAAAATACAATCCGTTATGGATCAGATGCGCAAGCATTTTGTTGAAGGCTGTAAAGAACATAGTGAGATTGATAATATAAAGGCCAATAAACTTTTTGATTTGATTGATTATTTTTCGGGGTATGGTTTTAACCGCAGCCATTCTGCAGCCTATGCCTTGATTTCTTATCAGACAGCATACCTTAAAGCGAATTATCCGGTTGAGTTTATGTGCGCACTGCTCAATTCAGAAATGAATAATACGGGTAAGATTGTGGAGTATATCAAGGAGTGTGCGGCGATGCATGTGGAGGTATTGCCCCCGGATATCAATAAAAGTGGGAAGAAATTTCAAGTTGTTGATAAGAATAAGATCAGGTATGGTTTGCTCGCTTTGAAGAATGTGGGCGGTACAGCAATTGAGTCAATCGTCGAAAAAAGAAAAGAAGGACAATATGCGTCTCTGTATGACTTGTCTGAACGCGTTGATTTGCGTTTAGTGAATCGAAAAGTTATTGAAAGTTTAATTAAGTCTGGTTCTTTTGACTCTTTTCATGCCTATCGTTCACAATTGTTTGGCATTGTCGATAAAGTCCTGGACAGCGGTGCGCGTTTGCAAAAGGAAAAGGCCTCCGGTCAATTTTCTTTTTTTAATATGGCTGATGCAAGTATGGGATTCAACCAGGGTTATGATCACTTGCCTGCTATTCGGGAGTGGGACCTTAATCAAATTCTGGCGTTTGAGAAAGACATCCTCGGGTTTTATCTCAGTGGTCATCCCTTGGCACAGTATATGGCTGAGGTTAAAGAATTTACAGACTCAACCATAAAAGATTTGCAACATGCAATGGATGGTGAAAGTATTAAGCTTGTCGGGCTGATTATGAACGTGAAATTAACAAATACTCGCCGGACAGGTGAGCGGATGGCCATTATCAGTGTGGAAGATATGGATGGGTCTGTTGAGGTTGTGATTTTCCCGTCAGCGTATACCACTTTGTCGCACTATATCAATGAGGGCGATGTTGTTTTTATTCATGCGAAAGTAAATATTCGTGATGACCGCATGTCTTTAATTGCTGAAGACATGAAAAGAATCGATGATGTTCATCAATCAATCAAGGCGATTAAAGTCAACTTATGCCATGCTAAACAGAACGTATTAAAAGATCTAAAGAAGAAATTGCTAGAATCACCGGGCAGTATCCCCGTGTATTTAAAGTTAAAAACTAAACAGCAAAAAGTTGTTCAAATTCTTGTTAGTGAAGATCATTTTCTTGCGCCCAATGATAAAGTTATGAACGAAATAAAAAGCATTGTTGGTCCGGAGAATTTTTCTATTACCCTTTAAATAATACTTTTCTCAGTTCAAAAGAATTGCTTGACACCATAACACGCTGTTGCTACTATACTTAGCAATAAGGGGGGTACGTCGAATGACTAAAAAAGACATAGTTTTAAAAATTACTGACATGACCGGAATAAAGCAGGTTGATGTCAAACGAATCGTCCAGAAAACCTTTGATGTTATTATTGACAGTTTGGTCCGTAATGAAAAGGTGGAATTGAGGAATTTTGGCGTCTTTAAAATTAAAGAACGCCGCGCTCGATATGGACGTAACCCGCGAACAGGCGAAAGTGTTCCTGTTCCACCAAGAAAAGTTGTTGTTTTCAAGCCGGGTTTAGAAATGAAACTGAAGATTAAATAAGGCTTTTTGATCGATTTAAGAGTATTGCCTGAGGAATTCGTGTATCTGATTATCAAATAGTCAGTTACATACTATGCCAAGGCTTTACTCTTTTTTATTCTGTTCGAGAACTGATTTTAGGTAACCTGCGATATGACGATGGTTATCCAACTGTGTGGTGATGACATCAGCGCGCTATCTCTCTTGAATTCATACGGATATTTATCATTAGTTTAATATTATCAGATATTTAGTTGCATTAATAAAGAAGGTTTAGAATGAAAAAGTATTCATTGCCACGAGGCACAAGTGATATCCTCCCTGATCAAATGCCCCTGTGGGAGAGCTTGGAGTCGGTGTCCCGAAAAGTTTTTAGGCTATTTAATTACAAGGAGATCCGAACACCTTTCTTTGAAGAGACGGACCTGTTTGCCCGGTCAATGGGGCAAACAAGTGATGTTGTGCAAAAGCAAATGTTAAATCTGGCCGCCCAGAAGCGTGATGACCAGCATGTGATTCAATTGTCCGGATTATCCTTGAGGCCTGAGAATACGGCCTCGGTGGTGCGTTCGTATATCCAAAATGGCATGGACCGGAAAGAAAATTTGACAAAATTGTTTTATATCGGTCCTATGTTCAGGGGAGAGCGGCCTCAGAAAGGGCGCTTGCGTCAATTTCATCAAATAGGAGTTGAAGCGATCGGCCCTCAAACATCTGCACCATTTCTGGACGCGGAAGTCGTAACATTATGTGTCCGTTTACTGAATGATTTTGGCGTTAAGGGTTTTAAGTTGAAGATTAATACATTAGGGTCTCAAGAAGATAAAGAAAATTTTTCTAAATTGTTGAGAAAAGAATTGGCGCATAAAAGAGTTGAACTTTGTCAGGACTGTCAGCTCAGGTATGACCGCAATGTTTTCCGTATCCTGGATTGTAAAAAAAAAGAGTGCCAGAAAATCGCAACCGCGGTGAATATTGATTATCAATATTTATCTGATGATAGCCGAAAGTATTATCAAGAGGTGAAAAAAAGTTTAGATCAGTTGGGGATTTTATACACGGAATCTCCACATCTCGTGCGTGGTTTGGACTACTATACCCATTTGGTTTTTGAGATTACATGTGATGCCCTTGGCAGCCAGAATGCGATTGGCGCAGGGGGACGTTATAATAGCCTGGTTTCTCAACTGGGAGGCCCGGTCGTTGATGCGGTTGGGTTTGCCCTGGGGTTGGAGCGGATTATATTAGCGCGGGATGCGGGTGAACCCGGGAAACAATCAGGAGTGGATCTTTATTTGATCGCGATGGATGCGGCCTGCCAGAATAGGGTGTTTCAGATGATGAATGATTTGCGGGCAAAAGAGATAAGTTGTGAAATGTCCTATCGTTTAAGTTCTGTTAAAAGTCAAATGCGCGCAGCCAACAAGGCGCGTGCAAAATGGGTCGCAATTTTAGGTGACGAAGAACTGAAAAAAAATATGGTCGCCTTGAAAAATATGGACTCAGGGCAGCAGACACAAATTCGTCAAACAGACATCCGCAAATATATTTTTGATAATACTGCGTAATATTCTTTTTAATATCATTATAAAAAAAATATGTACGTTTCTAATATTTTCGATATAATTATACAACAAATGTAAACCAGTACTAAAATTATTAGCTAGAGAGGTTAAGGGAAAATGTATCGAACGCATACTTGTGGGGAATTAAGAAAAGATCACGGTAATGAGGAAGTGGTCTTATCTGGTTGGGTTCATGCCCGCCGGGATCATGGAAAGCTCATTTTTATTGATATCAGAGACCGATACGGCTTAACGCAAGTCGTTTTTATTCCATCTGTTTGCAAAGAAGCGCATACCCTGGCGCAGAAGTTGGGACCTGAATTTGTTATTCGCGTCAAGGGCAAGGTTTCCGTTCGGCCTGATAAAATGGTTAATCCTGACCTTGCAACCGGCGCGGTTGAATTATGTGCTGAGGGACTGGATATTTTGAACGAAAGCAAGGTCCCGGTTTTTGAGGTCGAAGATCAATGCGAGGTCTCTGAAGAGTTGCGCCTGACCTATCGTTATCTGGATTTAAGACGGCCAAAAGTTTTAAAGACCTTAGAGTTGCGGCATAAGATGTGCGCCCTCATTCATGAATTCCTCAATCGAGAAGGATTCTTTGAAGTTGAGACGCCCATTTTAACTAAATCAACGCCCGAAGGAGCACGTGATTTTCTTGTGCCTTCGCGCATGTCTCCGGGCTCGTTTTTTGCCTTACCACAATCTCCGCAGATTTTTAAACAAATTTTAATGGTTTCAGGCCTTGATAAGTATTATCAAATCGTGAAGTGTTTTCGTGACGAAGATTTGCGGGCAGATCGGCAACCAGAATTTACCCAGTTAGATATGGAGATGTCATTCGTCACGGAAGAAGATATTTTTGATGTCACCGAACGTTTGTACAAAGAAATTTTTAAGCAAATTAAAGGCATTGATATTCCGACACCTTTTCCCCGAATGACGTATGAAGAAGCGCAACGCGAATATCAATCGGATAAACCTGATTTGCGTAAGCCGGGAGAAGATTTCGCGTTCGTTTGGATTGTTGACTTTCCCATGTTTAAGTACAATGAGGATGAGCAGCGCTGGGACAGTGAGCATCATCCCTTCACGTCGATCAAAGAGGAGGACGTAAAATATCTCGAAGCGAAACAGTACAACCGCATTACGTCACGATCCTACGACTTAGTTTTGAACGGGAATGAGATCGGCAGTGGTTCTGTTCGTATTCATGACCGTGATTTGCAGAAAAAGATTTTTGAAATTATTGGTTTAGATCCTCAGGAAGCTGAGAAGCGGTTCGGTTTTCTTTTGAGGGCGTTTGAATATGGGGCCCCGCCGCACGCTGGTGTCGCTTATGGTGTGGATAGGTTGGTCGCGATATTATCCGGATTGGATTCTATCCGTGATACGATCGCTTTTCCGAAGACACAAAAAGGAAATTGTCTTTTATCTGAAGCGCCGTCGGTTGTGGATGCAAAGCAGCTTAAGGAATTGGGTTTGTCCACTAATATTTAATTTTACCAACCTGAAACTTTATTTTCAGTTGAATAATATGTTATTGACATTTGAGGGTGATAAAAAGGAGGCGAAGATGTTGAACCGCATGACTTCTTGTTTGACGTGTTTAGGCTTAATTGTCTTTATCGCTGGTTGCACGAATACACGTGGAGTGACTGTTCGAAGTTATTTAGATGATCGGCCCAGGGTTGATCAGAGTTTAGAGGCTGGCAATGCGGGTTATGTTTATGGCTCGCCGCAGAAAGACTCTGAAGGGGATCGCAAGAAAACACGAAAAATTTATGTCGTCGAGTTTTCTCAGGAAGCAGATTCTGTTTCAGATAAATTATATGAAGTGGAGAGGACCGAAACACGGAAATCAACCGCAACGCGCACCTCTCCCCGGTCTTCAAAGAAATATTATAAAAATCAACAAGATGATATTCCCATGTTCGATGATATGGATCTGGACAGTGCCCCAACGGGAATGGATGAACCAACTCACCGTGGTTCTGTCGTTGACTACACCGTTCAAAAGAACGACACGTTACAGAAGATATCGAAGAAGTTTTATAATGCTTATAGCAAATGGCCAAAAATTTATAAGGCCAATAAAGATAAGTTGAAGAATCCAGACAAGTTGAAACCAGGAATTGTTTTGCGGATTCCTGTTGAGTAAATAAATTTTGTTTAACAATAGTCTCCGCGGGTTACTCGTGGGAGGCTGTATTTGTTATGGTTGTTTGATGGCCAGAGGGGTTTCATGACGAGAACAATACATTTTGATAATAATGTCGATTTGCAGATGTTATTCGGGAAATATGACAATAATTTGCGGTTGATTGAAAAAGAATTATCGGTCAAGATCACACGCACGCAGACGGGGATTAAAATAGCGGGTGAACGGAATCAGTCAGATAAGGTAGCGGACTTGTTTGATTATCTTAAAGGGATTATTGCTAATGGCCTTGAAGTTAAATCGAGAGATATCGTCTATGCTCTGCGTCTAGCCAGATCGGATGACGGCATAGATTTTAAACGATTGGCCAAGGATAAAATTGAGATTGCGACAAAAGCAGGACTTGTTACGCCTAAGACGCGCGGGCAGATCGCTTACGTTGATGCCATAAAAAAGAATGATATCGTTTTTGGGATTGGCCCGGCCGGGTCGGGTAAAACATATCTGGCGATGGCCATGGCCGTCAACGCTTTGAAACGCGGGTTGGTCAGACGAATTATCTTGACGCGGCCAGCTATTGAAGCCGGTGAGAATTTGGGGTTCTTACCCGGCGATATGGTCGAGAAGGTGTTGCCCTATCTCAGGCCTTTGTACGACGCTTTGTATGACATGATGGATGTTGACAAAGTGGAAGAATATACAGAGCAGGGCATCATTGAAGTGGCTCCCCTGGCCTTTATGCGTGGGCGCACATTGAATGACGCATTTGTCATTCTGGATGAAGCCCAAAACAGCACAGATTTCCAGATGAAGATGTTTTTAACGCGTTTAGGTTTTGACTCTAAAACAGTAGTTACGGGTGATATCACACAAAGTGATTTGCCTAAAGGACATGTCAACGGTTTAGTAGATGCGGAGAAAGTATTGTCAGGAATCGAAGGAATTAGGTTTATTCATTTGACAGGTGAAGACGTGGTCCGCCATGAATTGGTGCAAAAGATAATTAAGGCCTATTCAAAGAAATAAAAGAAATTCTTTTGATATGTTATTTCAAGCTCCCCAAAAATTAACGATCAAGAACAAAATAGACATACTTATCGTTGTCACATTTTATGCCGCTTTCACGGCTTACTGCTATCTTGTTCAATATCCCTTGATCTTGCCCCTCTTCATGCTTTTTTTAGGGATATACCTCTATTATTTTAAGAAAGCGAATCTTCGTCGGTTTCTACACCTGGGCTTACTGCTAACCCTGGTTATCTTTTTTAGCCATACGACCAATGTCTACTACTCATCAACATCTCCGTTTTATATTCCTGTCGCCGGGATTGTGATGCTAACCATGTTGCTTTTTAATGATCTGCAGTTATCCTTTATCATGGGTTTTATCAGCACGATTATCGTCTGCCTTATCGGTCAGGGTGATTTTAATATGTTTTTTGTTTTATTTATGGGGGGGTTGATGGGCGCTTTCTCTGTCCGTGGTGCCCGTCTGAGAAGTCAACTTATGAGTGCCGGACTGTTTGTCAGCATCACACATATCATAATCCTTTTTTTGCTTAATCCCAACCTGGATAATCTGAGTGATAGATATTTTACTTTGAATTATATTTACCCATTAGCCGCCAGTGGTTTTATTTCGGCTTTTTTTGTCATGGCCACATTAAAGATATTTGAAATTCTATTTGGTGTTCTGACCAATTTTAGCCTGCTTGAACTATCCGATTCAAATCAGCCAATTTTAAAAAGGATGATTTTAGAAGCCCCGGGCACATACCATCACAGTCTGGTTGTGAGCAATTTAGCTGAAGGCGCGGCTGATTCCATCTCGGCGAACGCGTTGTTAGCCAGAGTCGGAGCCTATTATCACGATATTGGTAAGATGGAGAAACCTGAGTATTTTACCGAGAACCAACTCATTGGCGGAAATAAACATGACCGGATGGAACCTTCGATGAGCCGGCTTGTCATCCTTAATCACGTTAAAGATGGAATTGAGGTCGCGAAAAAGAATAAGGTCAATCCTGTTATAATGGACTTTATCAAACAACACCATGGAACAAGTTTAATTTATTATTTTTATCAAAAAGCGCTGGAGGAGGCGCAAGACGGGGAAGTTGTTATTGAAGAGAATTTCAGGTACCCCGGTCCAAAACCGCAGACAAGAGAAACCGCCATTGTTCTCCTTGCCGATTCTGTTGAAGGAGCTGTTCGGTCGCTGGACGAAGCCAACCCGAACAGGATAGAAGAGACCGTCAAGAAAATCATAAACAATAAATTTATCGATGGACAGTTAGATGAATGCAACTTAACCCTTAAAGAGATTGACAGGATATCCTCGACTTTTACACGAATTTTAAGCGCGATGTATCATAGTCGCGCGAAGTATCCTGAGAAGAAAAATGGAAATAACCAGTCGAAACCTTCAGAAAAAGATTCCAATAAAAACTCGTCAAGTTGAACTGATAGTTAAACGTTTATTGTCCCTTTTAAAAATCGATCACGCTGTTATATCGATCATATTCGTTTCCCGACAAAAAATGCAAGCCTACAATAAAAAGTATTTAGGACGCGCTTATCTAACGGATGTTATCGCATTTGAAGGTGATGCTCAAATGTGGCCGGCGGTACATCCGCCCGAAAAGACACCCCTGGAATTAATCGGTGACATCGTCGTTTGCCCAGAGGTCGCGATAAAACAATCACAATTTTTTGAGACAACTTTGGCGGATGAAATAGGGCTCTATGTCGTTCATGGTATTCTTCATTTGTTCGGTTATGATGACCATTCCGTCCAGGACAAGAAGCGTATGAGAGAAAAAGAGACTGAGCTGATGACGAAGGTGAAAGGGCGATGGGCTAAGATTCTTTAACCCTGGCAGACGTTGAACTTCTTTCGTGGCGGTATTTATACCAAATCCATTAATAAATTGTTCTATCTTAATTCTGAAAAGCAGAATTGGTTTTGGTCATTATTTAATGGAATTGGTATTATTAAGTCCGAAGGAAAGAATGCCCCGGGTTTACCCGTGGGTTTTCCACTAAATATTCGCAGAACATGCTCATACATTGAGAACATTAAACATGATATCAGGTGAATTATGATTGTTCGGACCGAAGGCGTTGTCCTTAAGTCTTATGACTTCAGGGAAACAAGCCGGATTGTTCATTTCTACACAAAAGACCATGGCAAGGTTAAAGGCGTGCTAAAGGGGATCAGGGCGAACCCGAGAAAGTTTGGCAGCCATGCGGATCAGTACTCGGTGAACGATATTGTCTATTACCGTTACAGCCGTTCAGATCTGCACCTTGTTAGCCAGTGCGACTTGAAGAGTTTTTTCTTCTCTGTCCGGCAGGATTATCGCCGAAGCCTGGCCGCTAACTATATGCTGGAACTGATCAATAGCATTATGCCCGTCGAACAGAAAAATGAGGAGATTTATTCTCTGGCATTGCATTTCCTTAATAGCTTGCAGGATATCAGTGATATTGATAAACTCGTTCATGTCCTTCAGATCAAGACGCTTTCTTTGTCTGGTTTTCGTCCGCATATTGATGCGTGTGTGCGCTGCGGGAAAAAGGTGGCGGGTAAAGTTCGATTCAGTATGAGGGCCGGCGGTTTGATTTGTTATGAATGTCCAACAAATGAAACGAATTTTAGTATCATATCGAGCGGGATTATTTCTTCTATTTTATTTATCGAACAAAAAAATTGGGAGCAGTGTTTGCGTCTTGGCCTGACACCCTCGATGAAAAAAGAATTGAAATTTCTTTTAAACAATTTTCTTGTTTATCATTTAGAGAAACGCATTAAAACAGCGAAGTATATGTAGGCTGATGAATGTGACAGGATTTCTTTTATGTCTGCCAGAGACAAACAGTTAATCGACATTAGTATGAATATCCAGCCTCAGATGGTTACATGGCCGGGAGATCCCCGGGTTGTTCTCAGTCCTTGTTTGAGGATGGCCAAAGGAGATAAGTGCAATATGACGGCCATCACGATGGGGCTGCACACGGGCACGCATGTTGACGCTCCGTTTCATTTTCTTAGGAGAGGCCAAACAATCGATTCCGTTCCGCTCGACGCCATGGTGGGGCCTGCGCGGGTCATAGAGATTAAAGATCCCCGACAGGTAAGCACGCGTGAGTTAAAGCGGCATTCAATTAGAAAAAATGAGTTGCTGTTATTTAAAACAAAAAATTCATCATGGACGCAACGCGCGCGGACGTTTAGAAAAGAATTTGTCTATATCCCGGAAGAGACAGCGCGATATCTTGTCAGTAAAAAGGTTAAGACTGTCGGTGTCGATTATTTATCCGTTGGCGGCTATAAAAAGGACGGACGAAAAGTTCATCAGCATTTGTTGTCCGCCGGGATATGGCTCATTGAAGGGCTCAGCCTTTTGGACGTGACGGCTGGCCGTTATCATTTGACGTGTCTACCCCTGAAAATTGTTGGGGTTGATGGCGCGCCCGCCCGCGCGGTTTTGACTAGGAACGGGTGATTATTATGATATCAAAAATTAAAATAGATTTTGGCAGAGTGTTCAGTTTTATTATTATCGTCGCTCTCACTTTTTTGCTTTACTATTATGGCCTGGTTATGCCACAATCCAGGCGTCTGAAAGAAATAAAAGAAATGCCCATCAACGATATCCCCCTGGCACAGATTGATGATGGAAAATACCGTGGCTCGTATGAATATGGAAAATTTACTTATATCGTTGATGTGACCGTCACGCGGCATCAAATTAAGGATATCGTTATCATTCAGAGCCAGGAGGATAGTGGCCACGCCCGCGCCGCGACAGGTGTCCTCGCGCGGGTCCTCGCCCGGCAAACACCCAATGTGGACGTTGTTACGGGAGCGACAATGACCAGCAAAGCCTTGTTAAAAGCGGTTGAGAATGCTCTGACGAAAGAATAAGGGGTCACCCCTTTTTTTAAATTATACACACGTCGCCAACGTCAGATATTGCCTTCGTAGGAAGCGCGAATGTTAGTTGGCTCATAATTCCGAAATATTTCGCGACCTCTCTTTGTAGAGCTTTAAAGACGACATTGGTAAAAAAACAATTTTTTGATTTTTTCGTTCTCCCCGGGGGGTAAGGATGTATGGTGCCATTCCCAAACTATTTTAAAAAAGTTCTTGACAAAGGCTAAAAGTAATTGTATATTTGTAACATCAGCAGGGCAAAGCAGTCCTCTTAGACCATAGAAGGTTTAAGGGGATTTTTTTTGACGTAAAGAATGAAAAATTTAGGACATAGACGTCCTCTTTTCAAACATTGTTGTTTGGGGAGAGGATTTTTTTGTTGGGGCAATGAGGCCATCTTTAAAGCAATGCAGCTTTTTAAAGATGGCTTTTTTTGTCGAGAAACAGGAAGTTCAAAAAAAATTAAACTAAGAACAAAACAGGAGGAAAGTAAAATGAAAAAAACATTTTTAAACCTAACATTAACAATTTTAATTGCTTTGGGGTTAATTGCTGTGAGTAAAGATGCAGTAGCTGAAACATTGTTCGGAGATTATTTAAAGGAAAAAGGTATCGATGTGGAAGTATCTGCCTCAATGGATTTTTACAGTAAATATGTCTGGCGCGGATTTCTTTTAGATGATGATTGTGTTCTGCAACCGGGTTTTACAATATCTGCAGCCGGGTTTGAAGGTGGATTTTGGGGAAGCTGGGATGTGGATGCAAATGATTCCCTTAATTCAGATGAAGTTGACGGATGGATTAGTTACAATTTTGATTTGGGTTTTATTGATGAAGCACTTGAAATAGTCGGGCTTTCAGTAGGCAACACCTGGTATGACTTTCCGGGGGCAGATCTTTATACTAAAGAACTTTATATCGGAATAACACTGGATACCCTGCTTTCTCCATATTTTACCTGGTACCACGATTACGGCGAAGAAGCCTCAGGCGGTGCGGATGGTAACTATTACGCAATCGGCGCCGGGCATAGTTTTGATCTTGTTGAAAATTACGGGATCACTTTGGACATAGGCAGTGAGGTTGGTTTTAATGACGGGGCGTTTATTGCCGGTGACGGGGGTTATTACCTTGCTACTTTGGGGATTACAGTGCCTTTGACTGAAACGTTGACGATGTCTCCTTGTCTTGGTTATAGCGTGCCGTTTGGGGATCTGGAAGATTCGGCTGACGGTAATCAGCACGAACAATTTTACGGAGGGGTTTCTCTGGCTTTTAGATTTTAAACTTTTATCTTAAAACACAGCACTGAATAATAATATTTGTTGTTAAAAGGAGGTAAAAATGTTTTGGAAATTATCAAAATTTAAAAAAAAGTTGCTGCCCGGGATAGCAGTAATTAGCATGATGGTGTTGTGCTGTTTTAGTTTAACAGCTTTTGCTGATGACATTCCTACAGTAGCGTCTAATGCCGCGGCTATTGCCGAGAAAGGAATAGCACTGGATACTGTCTGGACGCTTATTGCCGGAATGCTGGTTATGCTGATGCAGGCAGGATTTGCCATGGTGGAGACAGGTTTTACTCGCGCTAAAAATGCATGCAACATTATGATGAAAAATTTAATGGATTTTTCAATTGGCTCTATTGCGTATTGGGCGATAGGTTTCGGGATTATGTTTGGTGCAGGGAACATGCTTTTCGGTACCAGCGGTTTCTTCCTTAATGACACAGGAGAAACGTTTGCCTCTTTGAGTTGGAGCACTGTTCCTTTATCCTGTAAGTATTTTTTTCAAATGGTATTTGCCGCGACAGCAGCCACGATTGTTTCAGGCGCAATGGCAGAAAGGACAAAATTCAGCGGTTATCTTATTTTTAGTGTAGTGATTAGCGCTCTAATCTATCCGATCGTCGGACACTGGATATGGGGTGGCGGATGGCTGGCTGAAATTGGCATGTGGGATTTCGCGGGTTCAACCGTAGTCCACTCTACAGGGGCTTGGATTGCGTTAACAGGGGCAATTGTTTTGGGCCCGAGGCTGGGTAAATACAACAAGGATGGTTCATCTAATGCCATACCCGGGCACAGTCTTGTTTTCGCATCTCTGGGTGTTTTCCTTTTGTGGTTCGGCTGGTATGGTTTTAACCCGGGAAGCACGATGGGTGCTGTGACGGATATCGCACATATTGCAGTGACAACGACATTGGCAGCATCGGCAGCATCAATTGCAGCGATGTTTACTGCCTGGGGGATGTTTAAGAAACCGGATATTAGTATGGCCCTAAATGGCGCTTTGGCAGGTCTGGTGGGAATTACCGCGGGCTGTGCCTTTGTTTCTGCCGGCAGTGCTATCATTATTGGAATCGTAGCCGGTATTCTGGTTGTATGCGCGGTTGTTTTTATTGACAAGACTTTGCATGTTGATGACCCTGTCGGTGCTATTTCCGTGCACGGCGTCTGTGGCGCGTGGGGGACGATTGCCGTGGGATTATTTGCACAGGATGTGTTTTGCCCGGGAACAACAGGTAACGGCCTTCTCTTTGGAGGAGGAGTTAAATTGTTAGTATCCCAGATAGCAGGTGTTGCCTCTGTTTTTGCATGGTGCATGGTTACAGGTTTTATTCTCTTCAATGTTATTAAAAATACAATCGGCCTGCGGGTCACCAAAGAAGAGGAATTAAGAGGCCTGGATATTGACGAGCACGGCATGGAGGCTTATTCAGGTTTTCAGATTTTTTCTAATCAGTAATAAGTATGGGCGGAAAAAAATTCGCCCCACAAAATAAAAATAATTTTTTTTAGGAGATAAAAAATGAAATTAATTATTGCAATGATTCAACCGCATAAATTGCCGGATGTAAAAAAGGCTCTGTTTGATGCGGATGTCCACAAAATGACAGTTACAAATGTATTGGGCTGCGGCCAGCAAAAAGGTTACAGCGAGACTTACCGTGGGGTTGTCCATGAAATAAATCTTCTGAAGAAGGTGAGGCTCGAGATCGCGGTTAATAAAGAATATGTTGATGTTACAACAAAAGCAATTATTAAGGGGGCGAGAACAGGTAATATCGGAGATGGTAAAATTTTTGTTCTGGATCTTCCCGAGTGTATACGAATAAGAACCGAAGAAAAAGGTAGTACAGCAATCGGGTAAATAATTTTTTAAAATTTTGAAATAACGTAGGGGTTCAATATCTTGAACCTTAAAAATATTGAACCCCTACCATTTTTAAAGGAGGTGTTTTTATGCGAAAAATTGCAATCTATGGCAAAGGAGGAATAGGCAAATCTACTACTACTCAAAATACGGTTGCCGGTTTGGCAGAGATGGGGAAAAAAATTATGGTTGTGGGGTGTGATCCCAAGGCGGATTCAACAAGGCTTTTATTAGGTGGGCTTGCCCAGAAAACAGTGCTGGATACTCTCAGAGAGGAAGGCGAGGATATCGATCTTGACGATATTATTAAGGAAGGGTTTGGCCCGACACGGTGTGTAGAATCCGGAGGTCCTGAACCCGGCGTTGGTTGTGCTGGCAGGGGGATTATTACTTCAATAAATCTTCTTGAGCAACTCGGGGCATATAATGATGAGCATGAATTGGAATATGCTTTTTATGATGTACTAGGAGATGTTGTCTGCGGTGGTTTTGCAATGCCTATGCGAGAGGGAAAGGCCAGGGAGATTTATATTGTTGTTTCAGGTGAAATGATGGCGATGTACGCGGCAAATAACATTTGTAAAGGTATTGTTAAATTTGCTGATGCAGGAGGGGTAAGGCTTGCGGGCCTTATTTGTAACAGCAGGCAAGTGGATAATGAAGAGGAGATGATCGAGGAGTTTGCCAAGAAATTAGGCACACAGATGATACATTTTGTTCCAAGAGATAAGATGGTGCAAAAGGCGGAAATAAATAGAAAAACTGTAATTGAATATGACCCGCAACATCCGCAATCAGATGAATACAGGACGCTTGCTAAGAAGATGGATGCTAATGAGATGTTTGTAGTACCAAAACCGATGGAGATGGAAGTTTTAGAGAAGCTTTTGGTAGATTTTGGAATTGTTTGAAGTTGTAGAAGAAAAAGAGATCGCAGAAAGAAACTGCTGCGGTTACCAGAGAGGAGATAGAGATGTTAATGATTCGTTCAATTGTAAGGCGTGAAAAAGCTGACGCAGTGCTTGCTGGTTTGCTTGAGGCAGGGTATCCGGCGGTTACAAAAGTGGATGTTTTTGGCAGGGGAAAACAGCGAGGCTTAAAGGTCGGCAATGTTACTTATGACGAGCTTCCCAAGGAACTGCTTCTTACGGTTATTCAGGATAAGGATAAAGAGTTTGTGATAAAGACAATAATGGCAAAGGCAAAGACAGGCGATGCCGGCGCGTTTGGTGATGGCAAGATATTTGTCTCTCCGGTAACAGAGTGTTACACAATAAGTTCAGGCGTTAAAGGAATATGAGGAGCGGAAGATGAAAGAGGTAATGGCAGTAATTCGTATTAATAAGATAAATGCTACAAAGAGGGCGCTAAACGCGGCGGGCATTACATCGTTCACTGCAACTGACAGGGTTTTAGGCAGAGGAAAGGGGCTTGTTGATTATCGAATTCTTGACGGTGCAAAGGCAGGAAGTCCGGAGGCGATTTCTTTGCTCGGTGGCGGGCCGTGTCTTGTACCTAAGAGATTGATTATTGTAATTGTCTCTGATGATTTTTTAGATAGAACAGTAAAGGCAATCATTGATGTCAATCAGACGGGAAAAGCAGGGGATGGTAAAATTTTCGTAATGCCTGTTCTTGAGGCAACAAGAATAAGAACAGGTGAAACAATTAAAGGGGCATCTGGAGGCAGTGTCCTTGACTCGTCAGGAGCGTAATTATGGAAAAAATAAAAGAAGTAGTATTGCCTGATGGCGAGGTATTAATGGAAGATATTTTGTCAAAGTATCCGCCGAAGGTTGCAAAAAAAAGAAATAAATCAATAGTGTTTAATGATCCTTCCAGGGATCAGCCGATACAGTCAAATGTCAGGACAGTGCCTGGAATTATTACTCAGCGAGGTTGTTGTTATGCCGGATGTAAAGGTGTTGTTCTTGGCCCTACGAGGGACATAATTAATCTTACACATGGCCCGATAGGATGTGGTTTTTACAGTTGGCTTACCCGCAGGAATCAGACGAGGCCGGGCCCTGAAGGGGATAATTATATGCCGTATTGTTTTTCAACGGATATGCAGGACGACAATATTGTTTTTGGCGGTGAAAAGAAATTAAAAGAGGCAATACAGGAGGCGTATGATATTTTTCATCCCAAGGCAATTGGAATTTTCGCAACATGTCCGGTCGGTTTAATCGGTGATGATATTCACAGTGTCGCAAAGGAGATGAAGGAAAAGCTCGGAATTAATATTTTTGGTTTTTCCTGCGAGGGGTACAAAGGTGTAAGCCAGTCTGCGGGGCATCATATTGCTAATAACCAGATATTCAAGCATGTCGTTGGACTGGATGATAAAAAGAAGAAAGGAAAATTTTTAATCAATCTGCTCGGTGAATACAATATCGGAGGCGATGCCTTTTTGATCGAGGATTTATTTGAGCGATGCGGGCTTACGCTGGTATCAACTTTCAGCGGTAATTCAAGCATTGAGCAGTTCGCGAATTGCCATACCGCTGATCTGAATCTTGTCATGTGCCACCGTTCAATTAATTACGTTGCTGACATGATGGAAAAAAAGTTTGGCATCCCGTGGATGAAGATTAATTTTATCGGGGCAAACGCCTCTGCCGCGTCTTTAAGGCAGATAGGTAGATATTTTGACGATAAGGATCTCTCTCGACGCATAGAAAAGGTTATTGCAGAGGAGATGCCTGCGGTTGAAGCAGCTTGTAAAGAAGTAATGCCGCATACAAAAGGTAAACTGGCAATGATTTTTGTCGGAGGTTCACGCGCCCATCATTATCAGGAATTGTTTGCCGAGATAGGTATGCGCACTATTGCCGCAGGATATGAGTTCGCGCACAAAGATGATTACGAGGGAAGAAAGGTTCTTCCTAATCTGAAAGTAGATGCGGACAGCAGGAATATTGAGGAGCTTGTGGTGGAAAAGGATCCTGAAAGATATAAATTGCGAAAGACGCAGGAAGAATTAAATAAACTGGAAAAAATAGGTATCAGGATGAAGGAATATGACGGGATGATGCCTGAGATGGTAAATAAATCTTTTGTTATTGACGATATTAGTCAGCACGAAACAGAGATGCTGATTGCTAAATACAAGCCAGCGGTTTTTTGTGCAGGTATTAAAGAAAAATACACGGTACAGAAAAGCGGTGTGCCAATGAAACAATTGCACAGTTACGATTATGGCGGGCCTTTTGCTGTTTTTAAAGGAGCGGTTAATTTTTACAGGGAAATGGACAGGACAATTAATTCAAAAGTTTGGGGTTTAATTAAGCCCCCGTGGGATAGCAATCCTGAAATAACCGCGACGTTTGTTCTAGAGTAAAGATAAATGGAGGGATGAAATGCTTTTACGACATACGCCTAAAGAAATAAAAGAGAGGAAGGCCTTAACGGTAAATCCTGCCAAGACATGCCAGCCGATTGGCGCGATGTACGCGGCGCTTGGAATACACGGGTGTATGCCGCACAGCCATGGTTCGCAGGGATGTTGCGCGTATCACAGAAGTGCCTTGACAAGGCATTACAAAGAACCGGTGATGGCGGCGACAAGTTCTTTTACCGAAGGCTCATCAGTTTTTGGAGGTCAGGCAAACTTGATTCAGGCTATTAATAATATTTTTACAATTTATAGTCCTGACATAATCGCGGTTCACACAACATGTTTGTCCGAGACCATAGGCGATGACGTCAATCAGATTTGCCAAAAGGCAAGGGATGACGGAAAGGTTCCTGAAGGAAAACACGTGATTCATTGCAACACTCCAAGTTACGTCGGCTCGCACATTACAGGTTATTCAAACATGCTTAAAGGGATCATTAAATATTTTTCAAAGTCAACAGGCGTAAAAAAAGATCAGATAAATATTATCTCGGGGTGGGTAGAGCCTTCCGACATGAGAGAGATAAAAAGAATATGCCGACAGATGGGAGTAAAGATAGTTTTGTTCCCTGATACTTCTGACATCCTTGATGCCCCGCAGACAGGTGTGCATGCTTTTTATCCAAAAGGCGGAACAACAATACCTGAATTAATAAGCACAGGAGACAGCAAGTTCAGTCTCGCTCTTGGTGAATTTGCAACCGATGCCGCAGCAAAAGATCTTGACAGTAGATGCAAAGTCAAGTTTAAGACAATTGACCTGCCCATTGGTTTATCCGCTACTGACAGGTTTATTGTCGCGTTAAGTAATTCGGCAGATGTAGACGTTCCAGCGTCTGTTACAGAAGAAAGAGGCAGGCTTGTAGATATTATTACAGATATGCAGCAGTATTTTTACAATAAAAGAGTGGCTTTGTTTGGTGATCCCGATCAGTTAATACCTCTTACTGAACTGCTTGTTGATTTGGACATGCGACCTGTTTATATTGTCAGCGGAACTTCCGGAAAGGTGTTTGAACGCAGGATAAGAGAAATTCTTGCTGAAAGTGTGCCGGACGCAAAGGTTAGGAACGGACATAATGCGGACTTATTTTTATTGCATCAATGGATTAAAAATGAACCTGTTGACCTGGTTATCGGTAATACCTATGGAAAATATATCGCAAGGGATGAGGATATCCCGTTTTTAAGAATGGGTTTTCCGATATTGGACAGGGTCGGGCATAGTTATTTTCCAACAGTGGGATATTCAGGGGCAATGAGAATATTAGAGAAGATACTTAATTTGTTGATGGACAGGCAGGACAGAGATTCGTCAGAGGAGAGTTTTGAATTGGTGATGTAAGGGTTCAAGCAAGAATAAGTTCCCTTTTTGTTTCTTCATCTTCAGGTCATCTTTAACCGATTTTCAATCGCAATTTCCTCAACGTAGCTCGATACGCTTCGGAAATCACTCAATCAAATCGGTCAGATCTGACCTAAATTTGAAAGCTAAAAAGGGAACTTATTTTTGCTTGAACCCTAATAACGTAGGGACAGCCCTCGCGCCTGCCTGTGCGTGTTCGCACGCAGACAGGGCTGTCCGTTAATCAAGGATAAAGAATGCCAGAAATTTTAATCCAAAGAAAAAAACAGGTTTTTAGAAAGGGTAAAGATGATTTTTCCATTAAATGTGGAAAGGATAGCACAGCAGGTTCTGTAAGCCAGAGGTCATGTGTCTTTTGCGGCTCAAGGGTTGTGCTATATCCGATAGTAGATGCCCTTCATCTTGTACACGGACCTATTGGATGCGCTGCGTATACCTGGGATCTTAGAGGATCACTTTCATCCGGACGTCAATTGCATAGAATGAGTTTTTCAACAGATCTTCAGGAGAAGGATGTTGTTTTCGGAGGTGAAAAAAAATTATATCAATCGCTCGTTGAATTGATTGATAAATATAAACCGAAGTCAGCCTTTGTTTACGCGACGTGCATTGTTGGAATAATCGGAGACGATGTCGACGCGGTGTGTAAACGAGTCTCAAAGGAAAAAGGAGTACCTGTTTTACCCGTTCATTCGGAAGGTTTTAAGGGAACAAAAAAAGATGGATATAAAGCCGCGTGCGAGGCTCTTTTTAAGTTGGTTGGAACTTCAGAAATAAAAGATACCGGAAAATTCAGCATAAACATTCTGGGAGATTTTAACATAGCAGGTGAAACATGGATGATACGGGACTATTACAGCCGTATGGGAGTTGAGGTGGTATCGACAATCACAGGAGACGGCAGGACAGATGATATTTGCAGGGCACACGGGGCATCTTTAAACATTGTGCAGTGTTCGGGGTCAATGATGTATCTGGCAAAAATGATGAAAGAAGAATACGGCATTCCTTTTATGCGGGTTTCATATTTTGGGATAGAAGATACCTCTGACGCGCTTTTAAAAGTGGCTGAATTTTTTAAAAATACGGAAATAGTCGCAAGAACGAAACAGTTAATAAAAGAAGAGACAGAGATTTATTTATCTGAAATTTATAAATATAAAAATGAATTAGAAGGCAAGAAGGCAACGATTTATGTTGGAGGTGCATTTAAGGCTTTTTCTCTCATTAAGGCATTGGATATGATCGGGATGTCTGTTGCTGTTGTCGGGTCGCAGACAGGCAACCAGGATGATTACGCGAGATTAAAAGAGATGTGTGATGAAGGGACAATTATTCTGGATGACTCTAATCCTGTTGAGCTTGCACATTTTTCTTTAGAAAAAAATGTTGATATTTTTATCGGCGGAGTGAAAGAGCGGCCGATGGCATACAAGTTGGGAATAGGGTTTTGTGACCACAATCATCACAGGAAAGAGGTGTTGACAGGATACAGGGGAACGTTGAATTTTGTTCGGGAGGTATATTCCTCTGTAATGAGCCCTGTCTGGAGATTTACAAACAGGAAATAAAATGAATACTACAGCGACAAAAAATCCGTGCAAACTCTGCGCGCCTCTTGGAGCATCCTTAGTGTTTAAAGGAATACGAGGAGCAATTCCAGTTTTGCATGGTTCGCAGGGATGCGCGACTTATATCAGGGGATATTTTATTAGCCATTTTAGAGAGCCTGTTGATATTGCATCTTCCAATTTTGTTGAGACAACGTCTATTTTTGGCGGAGAAAAAAATCTTTGCGAAGCGCTGGAAAATATTAATAGACAATATAATCCTGAGGTTATTGGGGTTGCTACAACATGTTTGAGTGAGACGATTGGGGATAATGTTCCTTTGTTTTTGAATAATTTTTTAAAGAAAAAAGGTTCAGAGCCCTTTCCTGATATTATTTTTGCTTCCACGCCAAGTTACAGTGGCTCGCATATCGATGGATTCCACGCCGCGGTTAAAGCGGTTGTTGAATATTACAGTCATTTTCGCGAGACAGCTGATTTGTTATCTGCCAGGGGTCGGGAGGGGAACAGTGTCGCGGTTTTACCTAATTTTGTATCGCCAGAGGATATTCGGCATTTAAAGGAAATTATTTTAGACTTTGGAGTGAATCCTGTTTTTGTGCCGGATTATTCACAGACTTTAGACGGTGTTAGCTGGAACAAATATGAAAAGATACCGGAAGGAGGAACTTCCAAAGAGGAGCTGCTGTCTTTGCGGAAAGTTTCTTCCGTAATTGAATTAGGTAACAGCCTTAACGAAAAGGATTCAGCAGGGAAATTTCTTGAATCAGAGGTTGGAACTAAACGCCACGGTTTGGGACTGCCGATAGGCATTGATTTAACAGATGATTTTTTTAATAGTTTAAAAATAATAAGCGGAAGAAAAATTCCTGATAAGTACATTGCCCAGAGGGGAAGGTTGGTTGACGCGTATTGTGACGCGCATAAATATTTGTTTGGTAAGAAAGCGGTTGTTTTTGGAGACGAAGATATGGTTGTGTCTATTGCAAGATTTTTATGTGAGACAGGAATAATTCCTGTGCTTTGTGCCTCAGGGGCACAAGGAAGCGAGCTGAAGAAAGCCTTACAACAGCTTTCCATGGAATACAAAAATAAAATAGTAATTCGAACGAAAGCGGATTTTGTGGATATTGAGGAGGAAGCAGTAGCCTTAAAACCGGATTTCTTAATCGGAAACAGCAAGGGGTACACGCTTTCACGTAAGATGGGCGTTCCCCTTATAAGGGTTGGATTTCCGGTACATGACAGGTTTGGAGCGTCAAGGATTTCGCATTTATGCTACAAAGGTACCCAGGAGTTGTTTGACAGAATAGTCAATACAATAATTGCAAAAAAGCAATCAGAGTCAGCCGCGGGTTACACCTACATGTGAAAGGCAAGGAGCGGGAATATGGATAGAATTAAAATGATAAATAAAGAAAGACATCCTTGTTTTAATTTTGAGGCACGAAATAAATTTGGCAGAATACATCTTCCAGTTGCTCCGAAATGCAATATTCAATGTAATTTTTGTAATAGAAAATACAGTTGTGTTAATGAAAGCAGACCGGGTGTTACCAGTACGGTATTGTCTCCTTCTCAGGCAGTTGTTTATTTTGACATGCTGATGGAAAAAATACCGAATATTTCCGTCGTAGGCATAGCAGGCCCGGGGGAGGCTTTTGCCAATGTTGAAGAGACTTTAGAGACTATTCGCAGGGTTAAAGCAAAATATCCTTTTATGCTGTTTTGCTTGTCCACTAATGGATTTAACATTTTGCCTTATTTTGATGATTTAATCGAACTTGGTCTTACGCATGTTACAATAACAGTTAATGCAGTTAAAAAAGAAATTGGGACAAAAATATACGCATGGGTTTCTGACGATGGGCGAATATATTATGGAGAAGAGGCAGCAGAATTGTTAATGAACAGGCAATTGGATGCAATAGAAAAATTCAGTAAGGCAGGAGTTACGGTTAAGGTAAATTGTATTTTGCTCCCCGGTGTTAATGATTGCCATATTGAGGAAGTAGCTTTACGAGTTTCAGAAAGAGGGGCGGATATATTTAATTGTATGTCGGTAATTCCTGTTGAAGAAACGATTTTTGAGAGAATAAGAAAGCCATTAAATTCAGAGGTACGCAATATTAGAGAAAAATGTTCAAAGCATATTAAACAAATGACCCATTGTCAGAGATGCAGGGCTGATGCCGCAGGTTTGTTAAAAGATGAAAATAGTGAAAAGACACAGGATTTATTGTCCATTGCCTCAGCATTGCCTGAAGGGGGCATTAGCACAGAAACACGGAAGTACGGAAACACGGAAATTGAGGTATAAAAAGATGCGTTTGTATCATAGGGGCGAGGTTCCCGCGCCTTTATTAAAGACTTTTCAAAAAGGAGAGAAATGATGAAGAATAGAAACATGGAAAGTGAGATGGATTTGATTTCGGAGCTTTACGGAAGTAATGTTTTTAGCCTGAAAACGATGCGGAATTATTTGTCGGAGAAGGCGTACAAATCATTGAGTTCTACGATTAAATCCGGAGGTAGCCTGGATCCGAAAATTGCAGATGAGGTTGCTGACGCAATGAAGACATGGGCAGTGGCTAAAGGGGCGACGCATTTTACGCATTGGTTTCAGCCGTTAACAGGAACAACGGCGGAAAAACATGATTCTTTTATTTCGCCTGACGGAGAAGGCGGAGTAGTTCTTAAGTTTTCCGGAAAAGAATTAATACAGGGAGAACCTGATGCCTCAAGTTTTCCTTCAGGCGGACTGCGCCCTACTTTTGAGGCTCGTGGGTACACCGGGTGGGATCCGACAAGCCCTGCATTTATTAAAGAGGGTGCGCAAGGCGCGACTTTGTGTATCCCTACATATTTTATCGGATGGAATGGAGAGGCATTGGATAAGAAAACTCCGCTTTTGCGTTCAATGAAGGCATTGTCAAAACAGGTATGCCGTTTAGGAAAATTATTCGGGATTGAACGCGAAGGCGCGCAGGCATATGCAACGCTTGGAGGAGAACAGGAATATTTTTTAATAGACCGTGATTATTATTACGACAGGATTGATCTTATTCAGACGGGAAGGACATTGTTTGGAAAGGAACCTGCCAAACATCAGCAGATGGCTGACCATTATTTTGGGGCGATCAAAAGCAGGATAATGGATTTTATGGAAGATTTCGATCGTGAAATGTGGAAATTGGGTGCTCCTGTTAAGACAAGGCATAATGAGGTTGCTCCTGCACAATTTGAGGTTGCTCCGGTCTTCGAACAGTTGAATTTGGCAGTTGATCATAATATGCTTTGCATGGAAGTTATGCAGAAAGTAGCAGAAAAACATGATTTAGCATGTTTACTCCACGAGAAACCTTTTGCAGGTATTAATGGTTCAGGAAAACATAATAATTGGTCGATCGTTGGGCCTGATGGAAAAAATTGGTTTGCCCCCGGAGATAATCCACATGAAAATGCAAAATTTTTAATAATGCTCGGAGCTGTAATCAAAGCGGTTGACACATACGCAGAACTTCTACGGGTCTCAATAGCGTCCGCGGGAAATGATCACAGGCTTGGTTCACATGAGGCGCCTCCTGCGATTATTTCAATCTTTCTTGGAGAGCAGTTGACCGATATTATTGAACAGATAGAAAAAGGCGGTGCTAAAACTTCAAAGCAGGGAGGTGTTTTAAAGTTGGGGATTGATTCATTACCTGATTTACCAAGAGACGCAACAGACAGAAACAGGACATCTCCGTTTGCATTTACAGGCGCTAAATTTGAATTCAGGGCAGTTGGTTCAAATATGAGTCTTGCAGGCCCGAACATTATTCTAAATACAATTGCCGCGGAAGTATTAGATGAAATATGCACAGACTTGGAATCTGCTAATAAGGCAAAAGAAGATTTTAATGAGACTCTGCAGGCAATCCTTCAGGATATTATTAAAAAACATAAAAAGATTTTGTACAATGGAGACAATTATACTGAGGATTGGGTTAAAGAGGCGAAAAAAAGAGGCCTGCCTAATCTTAAAACCACACCGGAGGCATTGGAGATATTAAATAAACCTGAAAATATTACAGTTTTTGAAAAGCATGGGGTATTAACAAAGACTGAACTTAAATCGCGCCACGACGTGTATTTAGAGACATATGAAACCACAATCGATTACGAAGCAAAATTATCCGCAGACATGGCAAAAACAATGATTGTCCCTGTGGGCCTGGATTATCAAACGGAGTTAGCGGAATCGATAAAGTCTGTAGAGTCAATTAATGAAACAAAATCATCCGCTGTGAGAAAATTACTTAAAGAGGTCTCAGCGACATTAGAAGGCATTTTAAACGGCATTGATGTATTAGAGGAAGCAATTAAAGCCGGAGAGGCAAAAACAACAAAAGAGGCAATGAATGGTTTAAGAGGAGAAGTAGACATTCTTGAAGGCTTAGTACCTGCAGATATGTGGCCGCTTCCCTCTTATGCCGAGATGCTTTTTGTGCTTTAAGAAATGGAGGATTTCATGGAAGAACCTGATTTCCATTTTTTTGTCTGTAACAGTTTTAGAGCAGGAGGAGAGGCTCGGGGGATTTGCAACAAAAAAGGTGCTGTTGATTTAATTCAGTATCTTGAAAGCGAACTGGCGGACAGAGGCATGAGTTCCCTTGTAACCAGTACAGGATGCCTCAAGGTTTGTGACAGGGGGCCGGCAATGGTCGTATATCCTAAAGGGGATTGGTACGGTAACCTTAGCGAGGAGGCTATTGATGAAATTCTGGATGCAATGGAGGAAGACGGCGTTGCAGAAAAATATTTATTAACGTAATTCTATTCATAATGTAAGGGTTTAATATTTTGAACCCTTACAAGGAGATTATGAAAAACATGTGGATAATTGATACAACCCTGCGCGACGGGGAACAGTCTGCCGGCGTGGTGTTCTCTCTAGAAGAGAAGAAAAACATCGCACAGTTATTATCAGACGCGGGGATAGACGAAATTGAGATCGGAACACCTGCCATGGGCAAAGAGGAGAGGGCAGATATAAAAGTTATTGCTGCTATGCATCTGAATTCAAAACTTATTTGTTGGTGCCGTGCTTTGCGTCGGGATATTGATTTTTGTTTTGAATGTGGGGTTGAGAGAATACATATTTCTTTTCCCGTGTCTGATATCTTAATGCCTTTATTTAAAATAAAGAAAAATGAATTATTCGGTATGGCAGAAAATTTAATTAAATACGCATTGCGAAAATTTTCTTTTGTGTCTGTCGGAGCACAGGACGCGTCGCGCGCGAACAGAAATTTTTTGTTGCAATTTTGCAGAATAGTTTCAATAAGTGGGGCAAAGAGGGTGTGTATTGCAGATACTGTCGGGATAATGAGCCCTGTTCAGGCATTTAATCTCATTTCAGATTTTCGCGGAAAAGATATAGATATTGACCTGGCATTTCATGCGCACAATGATTTGGGAATGGCAACAGCGAATACAATTTCAGCTCTGGCCGCAGGTGCCAAGTGTGCCAGTGTAACTGTTAACGGACTGGGTGAACGTGCGGGAAACGCGGCCTTGGAAGAAGTTGTGATGGCTGCGAAATATACGCTTGGAATGAAAACTTCAGTTAATACAAAATTATTCGCTAAACTTTCAAGGCTGGTGGCACAGTCCTCAGGTGAAAGAATGAGCAGATTAAAACCTATTGTGGGTTCGGGTGCCTTTTGTCATGAATCCGGCATACACACAAAGGCGCTTTTATTGGATCGCAGAAGTTATGAATCAATTGTCCCGGGGAGTGTTGGCAGGAAAGAACGGGACTTTGTTATCGGCAAACATTCGGGGAGGGCAGCAGTTAAACATTTTTTTTGCAAGAAAAATCTCAAGATCACTGACGATTATTTAACAAAGATACTTAAAGAAATTAAAGAATCGTCGTCAAAGTTGAAAAGGGGATTGTCGAGCAGCGAAGTGCTGAATTTATACCGGGGGTTAAATGAGAGAACTTAAAAGAAAAATAACTGAAATTATCAGAGATTATAAAATTAAGGATGGGTTGGTGCGGATAACGGCTAAGCCGTTGTCTTCACAAGAAGCGATAGGAAACCCGGAGCACGATGATTATCCGATTCAAAAAGGGCGGGAAAAATTGATGCAGGCAGAGTTCCAGGGCAGTCATGGCGTAGCCTTTACAGATATGTTCGGAGATTATGAAGGTTCTCTTTTTGAAATAATAAACATGGAACTTGAGAATAATTTCAGGAGGGCAATTTTTGTTTCAACTGTTAACGCGATGTTAAAGTCTCTCGGGCTGATTGACAAGACATCCCATTGCAAGGATAGCGGCCTTGTTAATTGTCAAAAAAGTGTAGTTAATTTTTTTAGGGAAAGGTTTGGGAATTTAAAGATATTTCAGGCGGGTTTTCAGCCTCGTTTTGTAGAGGCATTGAGTGAAGAATTTGAATTTCGTGTAACTGATGTGGACGAGGATAATATTGGTAAAATGGTTAATGGCGTAATAGTCGAACCTCCCGGGAATACAAAGAAGAATATAGAATGGTGTGATGTGATATTCGCAACCGGTTCGACTTTTGTTAATGAGACTCACCGGCAATTTATCGGGAAGGGTAAGCCAACAGTATTTTATGGTGTAACCTGTGCGGGGCCTGCATATCTTTTTAATTTAGAGAGATACTGCCCCGAAGGGATTTGATTAAAATAAGTATGGGCGAAAAAATTTTCACCTCTATCAAAATTAAATATTAAAAATAATGGAATGAAAAAATGTATTTTACTAGTTATTTCAGGGATTATGTTTTGGGGGATATCTGTCCATGCCGGGGAGCGGGATGTAATTGAGAAATCCATTCGGATAGCTGTAGAGTTTACTACCCATTCTGCCTGCGCGCATATTGCTAATCAAAAAGGCTGGTATAAAGAAGAAGGTTTGAACGTCACCAGTTACGAAAATTACGTAACCGGGATGGCCTTGGCCGCTGCTTTGTCAAGAGGAGACATTGACGCTGCCTATATTTGTTTAATCCCTGCAATAAATGCCAGGGCTAATGCCGGGGTGCCGATAAAGATTGTTGCCGGGATTCATAAATACGGCTACGGTTTTGTTGTTAACCCTGACAAAGTTGAAACTATTGATGATTTAAAGAAACCTGGAATTCGTATCGGATGCGCTCGTGAAGGCAGTCCTGTCGATGCGCTTTTGCATAAGATGCTCGAAAAATATCATTTAGACAAGAAACAAATATTGGGAAAAATTCGAAGGATGAATCCGCCTAAATTGCTCCTCGCGCTTAAAATGGGGCAATTGGATGCGGCCTTTATCTGCGAACAATTTCCGAGTATGGCGGAGGAATCAGGACTTAAGGTTTTTCTGACCGCGGAAGATCTCTGGCCGGATATGCAGGGCAGTGTTTTAGTCGTTAGAGAAGAATTTTTAAAGGAACATCCTGATTTAGTTGAGAGATTGGTAAAGGTTACTGAACGCGCAACACAATTTATTAATGAACATCCCGAAGAGGCTTCGGAGATTGTTGTAGAAGGTTTACAGTTTTCCGGAAAAAAGATATTTCCTGTTAAGGCTATTGGCGCGGCTTCCAAATTCGTGATTACGCCCTTGCCGATATTAAGATCTTTGACTTCAAGGCTGGTTAATACTACCGCTATTGATCCACGGGAAATTCAGAAGGCAATAGATGTCTGTGCAGAGTTAGGGTATTTAAAAAAAACATTCAACGCGGAAGACTTTACTGACTTGAGGTTTATTAGATGAAAAATATGAAAGCTATGTATAGTTTAGTTCCGATATTAGTTTTTTTGCTGATTTGGGAAATAGTTGCCAGGTTAAAATTTATTCCCGGGCATTTCTTTTTTCCTCCCTTTACTGTTGTCATTCAGGAATTTTATAATTTAACTGTCAGCGGGATATTAATAGATAATTTTTTATGTAGTCTGAGGAGAGTTTTGATCGGGCTTTTTGCCGGTTCAACGGCAGGGATATTAGTCGGCATTTTAATGGGGTATGAAGAAAGAATACATAAAATAGCTCATCCAATCTTCAGCCTGTTTTATCCTATCCCGGCGTTAGGCTGGCTGCCTATTTTAATGCTCTGGTTTGGGATAGGCGAGATGTTGCCGATCATGATTATATTTATCTGTTCCTTTTTCCCTGTTTTTTACAATACGGTTACAGGCATTAAGAATGTTAATAAGGATTTTATTAAGGCGGCGCAAACCCTCGGGGCATCTGAGGCAAAAATATTAAGGACGGTAGTTATTCCGTTGGCTTTACCGAATATATTTACCGGTTTGCGGCTGGAAGCAGGAATGGCATGGCGTGTAATAATTGCCGCTGAGATGGTCGCTATTCCTACGGGAATCGGGGCGTTACTCATGCGTGCGGAAAGCCTGCTTCGGATAGATATAGTCATAGTATGCCTGATTGTTTTAGCCGTAATGTGTTTTACCTTTGAAAGATTTTTTATCTGTCTTGAGCATAAAATGACGCGTAAATGGAGATGAGATGCCGAACATTAAATTGAAAAATATCAATAATTTTATATGCCGCGATATAAATTTAGAAATAGCTGAGGGGGAATTTTTGGTTCTCTGGGGCTCGACAGGTGTGGGAAAGACCACGCTACTTAATATCATTGCCGGCCTGGTTGAATATGAAGGTTCCGTTTTATTCGATGGCGTTTCTGTAGATGAGCTTCCTGTTTCGCAGAGGAGGCTGGGATATTTGTTTCAACACCTGGTTTTGTTTCCTCATCTGGATGTCATGGCGAACGTGGCTTATGGGCTTAATATTCAGAAGAAGCCGAAGACAGGAATGGAAATAAAGGTGGAGTACCTGTTAGAATTGATTGGGATAAAACATCTCGCTCATCGCTATCCTAAGGATTTAAGCGGGGGTGAAAAACAAAGGGTTGCTTTGGCGCGGGCAATTATTTCTTCACCAAAGATTATGCTTCTTGACGAACCGTTAAACAGCCTGGATTTTGATACTGCCAGACGTCTTAGGGGAGAGATCCAACGATTTCACAAAAAATCAGGAATTACTACCGTATATGTTACTCATTGTTTTGAAGAGGCTCTTGCGTTAGCTGACAGGGTTGCTATATTCGAGAAAGGCAGAATTGTCCGGATAGATTGTTTAGAAAATCAAGGAGTACACTCTGAAAGGGCAAGAAGACGGACGGATCCCGTGAGGGCAGACTGAAATACGCGCGAATATGAGATAAAAATTTAGGAAATTTTAAAAAATATTTGACAAAAATAAATGAGAACTATATACTCCATTTAATATTCAATTAAGGCAAAGATGTCTTAGATAATATTTGTACAAAAAGGGCAAAGAAGTCCTCAATAATAGACCTTTCGATTTTTTTGAGGATTTTTTTAGCTGCCCCCCATCCTCAATATACACTGGTTGCTGAAAGTTTAATGAGAGGGTAGGGGGTATTTTTTTGGACAAAATTAAGTATGCTTTTGAATGGAGGAGGATAGGATGAAAGTCTGTAGATCAATTTTTAAAAAATTTTTGTTAGTGTCTATTTTTGTTTTGGGTTGTCCCCTGGTTTCTTATTAATGCTGAATCAGGAGGACATATTCCTTTATATGCCGAATGGTTTTTTCACGCAGTATTCTGCGGAGCAGCTGCGACTATTGTTGCCGGTGGTGTTGCAGAGAGAATGAAATTTGAGGCTTATCTAATATATTCGTTTTTGATTTCGGCAACAGTTTATCCCCTGGTTGGCCATTGGATTTGGGGAAATGGTTGGTTGGCTAGTATGGGTTTTGGTGATTTCGCGGGATCAACGGTTGTGCACGCTGTTGGAGGAACAGCCGCGCTTGCGGGTACGCTGGCTCTTGGCCCAAGAATCGGAAAATATAATAAAAATGGATCAGCCAATGCTATCGAAGGCCATTCTATGGCGCTTGCCTCTTTAGGAACGTTAATTTTGTGGTTTGCCTGGTTTGGTTTTAATCCGGGGTCAACACTGAGTGTTGGGGATGGTGTGGATATCGCCCATGTTGCAGTGACAACAAATTTGGCTGCTGCTGGTGGTTTAACAGGCATGTTTTATGCTTGGCGTAAATTTGGAAAACCTGATTTGACGATGACAATGAATGGTGCTTTAGCGGGGTTGGTCGCGATTACAGCTCCATGTAAATTTATTACTCCGATTGAAGCGTTGGCCGTTGGATCTATCGGTGGTATTATTGTGGTTGTCGGTACGGTTTTTCTGGATAAAATTCATATTGATGACCCTGTAGGGGCTGTTCCGGTGCATATGATGAATGGAATTTGGGGGACTCTTGCAGTGGGTGTTTTTGGCCGAAAATCTTTAGGCCTTGCACGGGACGGTTTATTGCATGGAGGAGGCTTTACTCAACTTGGAATCCAGGCGTTATACCAATTACGTAAAATAAAGACCCATTTACTTTTCAATAAGAAAAAAGTTG
>JAIORP010000118.1 GCA_021108075.1 Candidatus Omnitrophota bacterium
AACCAATTCTGCTTTTCAGAATTAAGATAGAACAATTTATTAATGGATTTGGTATAAACTTATACATTACAATCCTGTCTGCGCGTGTTCCATGCCTTTAAAGCGTTGTTGTTTGAATTTTATTATTCCATCGGATAATATGTGTTGCGGCAGAGATTTGTGAAGCATCAGACGAGACAAGTTTAAATGTGATTTTTCATCAAAGCAGGAGGAATATTAGTTAATTATGTCAAGTATAAGACCGTTTCGAGCAGTTTATTATAATCAGGATAAAGTCGAGGATTTATCCAACGTTGTCTGTCCTCCCTATGATATCATTTCCGAAGAGGAACAAAATGTTTTGACCAATTTAAGTCCGTATAATTTCATACACGTTCTTTTAGGGAAAGACCAGGAGGGTGATGATAAAAAGAACAACAAATATCGTCGCGCTAAAAAAATTTATAATGAGTGGTTAGATGAAAAAATTTTGATTCAGGATGCGAAACCTTCCATATATTTTTATCGTCAGGAATACACGATTCAAGGGCAAAGACATAGCCGTAAGGGGTTTATCGCCCTGATGGAATTACAGGATGAAGAGGATTCCCGTATCCGGCCGCACGAGAACACACATTCAAAGGCGATAGAAGACCGGCTTAAACTTTGGACAGAACTTAATTCCAATTTGAGTTGCATATTCGTCTGTTATGCCGACCGGCAAAAGAGAATCGATAAAATTTTTATTAAGAACGTTATTGTCAATGCCCCGATCGTAGATATCGAAGATAATGATGGGGTCCGGCATATTGTCTGGAGATTGGATGACGCAAACTTAATTCGCGAAATCAGCGGATCGCTCTTGGACCAGCATCTCTTTATCGCGGATGGCCATCACCGGTATAAAGTGGCGATGGAATTTCGGCATTCAAAATTATCCGGACAAACAGGCCTTGATGGGACCGAGCCGCAGAATTTTTTAATGACATATTTTACAAACATCGACTCAAAAGATTTGAAAATATTTCCGATGCACCGTATAGTGAAGAATATGCCCAAGGATATTCGTTTTCTTGACGAATTCTTCCGTATCGACAAAGTTAAGACAAAAGAAGATCTGGTTATTCTTCTCGCGCGAGCGGGGCGCAATGAACATGCTTTTGGCCTGTATACACGGGATGGGATAAGGTTATTGCGTTTAAAAAACAAGCTTTTAATCGATCAATATGTTAAAGAAGGTTCAAAAGATTATAAAAGTTTAGACGCGACGATTTTAAAGTATTTTGTTTTTGACCGCGTTGGTATAAAATCCGACGATATTATATATACAAAGGATTTACATGAGGCGACCGGATTAGTGGAAAATGGCTCGGTCTCAGCGAGTTTTATCATGAACGCTGTTAAGATTTCTCAATTGAAAGCGATTGCACTGAATGACGAAAAGATGCCGCCTAAGACGACATATTTTTATCCCAAAGTATTGTCGGGGTTGACGGTTTATAACATGGATGTCTGAAATTAATTTTAACGTATAGGAATGTTATGGCTTTATTCGGTCGTAAGAAATATTCTTTAGTCTCTATAAAGAAAAAAGAGATTCCCGTCGGATTATGGGTGAAATGTCCGGATTGCTCTTCACCGACTTATAAAAAAGATTTAGCAAGTAATCATTTTGTCTGTCCAAAATGCGACTATCATCATGCCATTACCGCTGATCAGCGGGTGAACCAATTGTTGGATGACGATAGTTTTGTTGAGATGGACCATGAAATGTGTGCGGCTGACCCCCTGGAATTTAAGGGACCAAAGACATATCAGGAGAAGTTAAAAGCGGACCGTAAAAAAACGGGGTTGATCGATGCCGTGTTAACAGGGCATGGGTCCATGAATGGTAAGAAAATCGTGATAGCGATTACTGATTCCCGTTTTATTATGGGGTCGATGGGTTCGGTCGTGGGGGAAAAAATAACCCGGGCGATAGAATATGCAACAAGAGAAAAGATTCCGGTTGTCATCATCTCCGGTTCGGGGGGAGGGGCACGGATGTATGAAGGAGTTTTTTCTTTGATGCAAATGGCCAAGACATGTGCGGCTTTAGCTCGCCATGGAGAACAGGGCTTATTGCACATTTCTCTTCTTACGAACCCTACCATGGCGGGAATTATGGCTTCATTCGCGGGCGTCGGGGATGTCATCATGGCAGAACCAAAGGCGTTGATCGGTTTTACCGGCCCGCGTGTTATTGAGCAGACCATACGCCAGACATTGCCGGATGGCTTTCAGCGTTCAGAATTTTTATTGGCCCATGGTTTGATCGATATGATTGTTGCGCGTCATGATCTTAAGGAGAGGATTGGCCGAATTATTGATTTTACTCATTCATAATACCAAATTTATTAATAAATTGCTCTATCTTAATTTTGATGTTCTCGCTAAATCGTCGAGAAAAGCAGAATTGGTTTTGGTCATTATTTGATGGAATTGGTATAACTGCCATTCTTTCTGATCAGCGGTATGTTTTTTCTGGTGATCACTTAACCCGTAAACACATATAGCTTCATTCCTGAATGAAAATTAACCAACAAAAAGACAAAGTTTTTTATCGTATTTTTACCCTTTTTTTTGTTTTTAATGTTTTTCTTTTTCTCTACATCTGCGCGCGGCCTTTAACCTGGTCGAATAAAGAAATTTTAAGTCATGGTTTTTATTGGTCCATGAACGGTCTTGATGACCTATCTGTCAGCGCAGGACTAAAGAAAACAGATTTTGTGAAAGTCTTTTGCTCGACGTTTGTTGACGGTATTTTTCGCCCTCGCCAAATTTCCTACCTCGTCGAAATGCTTTCGTTTAAGTTCTGGCAACAATTCGGTCTGGTCCTTACACGGAACTACACGGTGTTGTTCCTGCATATCAGCAATGTCATTCTGGTCGGTCTGATCATTAACGCCCTTGCCGGGGACCGCTTGCTGGCTGGATTGGGAGCGATCGGTTTCTTGAACGCGGGGGCCGCTCTGGCCACGTTGCAGTACCCATTTCGCAACGCAAAAGTTCTTGTGATGTTTTTTTTTCTTTTGGCCGTTAAGATTCTGTTGCATAAAAACGAAAGAGAACACGCGCTCCGTTGGGGAAAAATTTTTGCCCTCGGGCTTCTTATTATCCTTTTTATGTTTACCGATGAGACGGCCCTTTTTTTGTGGCCATTTTTTCTTGTCTGTTTTGTGTTCCGGTACGGGTTTAAGCCTTTAAAAGACAAAAAGATATTTTTGGGGACCGGATCGACGCTTGTTAGCGTTGCCGCTTTGTTTTTTCTTTTTTTCTATTTATCAAAAGCCGTTTCTTTGAATAGTCTTAAGTTATCACCCCAACAGCATTATCTGTCGCAGCTTAAATTTTACTGGATGGATCCTCATACCTATGGAGATGTTTTCAATGGTTTTATTTTTTATTTCTTGAGGAGAAATTTTGGGTATTGGGACGCGTCTTTCTCCGGGGGCCTTGCTCTGGTCAGTTTTTTGATGCTCTTGACCATATTGTGGCATGGACGCAAAGCAAAAGCGGCTAAACTTTGCCTCGCGTTGGCTGTCATATTCCTGGTGAAAACTTTTTGCTTGCCGCATGACGCGGGTTTTCATAATACGTTCATGCCCAAGGACACGGTCTTCCCGTCATTGTTGTTTTTTAGTTATTATTACGTTTACTGTGAGGCCGTTTTGTTTGCCCTGATGTTTGGATGTCTGCTAAGCAAAGAACACTTGCGGAACAAATATTATTTTACCGCTCTTTGTCTGGCCGTCTCAATCATTTCTTTATCAAACGTTCTGCATGTGAAAGATGGCCCCAAAGATGCTCTGGCTTTTATGAATTACCGGTCACCTTATCGACAGCGGATGGTGAAAGATGTCCTTGCCGTCCGCGGGGTTCTGGGCCGGAATGATGCTCAAAAGGTTTTTTTATCTTTTCCTCAGCCTGCGCGGGATTTGGTCGATGGCCGTCTGCATCAAGATGAACTGAGCTTGTATGTCCGCATGCTGCCTATTAAATATTTAACACTCATCGATTCTGGAAGAATTGTTGTGCCCGTGATGAATACCCGCCCACGCGGATTTGGCGAGCATCAGGAGCTGAACGACATCGATTGTTTGTATGATGTTTTAGAACATGATTTTTATGACATGACGACTTTAAAAAAAATAGTTGACGATTCAGGGTGGCGGCCGATGATCAATAATAATCCTTCAATTATGACGAGAACCAGGATGATCAACGCGCGGGATGTTGACCATATTGTTTTATTTTTGAAAGGGCGAGGTGAATTTTTGATTCAGTCCCCGGGTTTTAAGCAGAGCGGGATTCAAACATACGGGCAGTCTTTTCAGATGTTTCGTTATGGGGATATTGATGGAGCTTTGCCGGGCAAACGAAACGCCGTCTCGGTGCATTTTATCCCAACCGAGGACGACCAGATTGTTTTAGTCGGTCCATTTATCGTTTATAAAGATCAGACAATGGAATGAGGCAGCATGGCGAAATTAAAAGAGACCATCCTGAAACATCAATGTGCCCTGGCGATATTAGGGCTGCTTGTAATGGCCGCGCTCATCGTTTACAATTTTTTTATTGTGGGGAAATTTTCATCGTACCCCTGGTGGCATAGAAACATTAATGACGCGGATTCTTCGTATGTTGCCACGGCTATCGGCTTGCTGAATAACAGCCGCTATACTTATATCACCCATCCCGGAGCGACTTTATGCGCATGGTTGGGCATTGTTTACTATGGTATGGCCGCCGTTGACCCTGCGCACCGCATGATTTTTAATCCCCCGACAATGCCGGATACGACAGCGATTAATACCCTGCTAAATATGGGGGTGCAGACAGGACGGGTGGCCGTCCTTGTTTTTTCTTTGTTTTTTGTTGTCGTGTTGTATCTGCTCATTTACCGCTTGGTGCGAAAGCCTTTGATATCGTTTTTGACCTGTTTTTATATCGTCATATCTAAGGCGTTTTTACAGCACACGTACCAGATCAGGGATGAGCTGTTTAGCCTGTTGTTTGTTTTGCTGGCGGGAATCGTGTTTTTGAAAATGTTCGATAAGGATAAGGACCGGACGGTTTCTTTGAGCCGGATGATCCGTGCGGGCGTTCTGGTCGGATGTTGTTTGGGATTCGCTGTTTTGTCGAAAATCCAGATCGGCCCGTTTATTGTTTTTTTTATTATTCTTGTCGGAACCTATTTATTTTTTCACGCGCAAGACCTGAGAAACAAAGAGATACCCGGGGTGTGTTTATGCGGGCTTGGTGTCCTCAATGTGTTGATCATGCCGTGGTGGACGTTATGGAGACCGTCTTTCTTGACCACGGAATATCTTCAGCAACTGCATCCTTTATCGGACTATAAGCGCGTTTATGGACCGGCCAGTTTGCATTTTTGTTATCCTGTGCTAATTTTTTTGCTACTGTTTTTGATCGTGAACATAGCCCTGGCCGTGTGGCCGCGATTAAGGCAGGCCCGTTTGATGCGCAAGGCGGTCCCGGTGTTTTTTTTCATCCAATCCATCATTGCCGGCTTTAGCCTGTCCGTGTATTTAATCCTGATCCCCTTGTCCCGCAGTTGGACGATGTATATTGAAAACACACGGCATGTCATTTATGCCACCATTTCTAATGTGGTTTACGGCGGATTTTTGGTTAATAAAACCGTGGGCTTCAAAACGGTCCAGCAAATATTTTTTTTCCATGGTCAATACTCGCGATTATTATTTATCAATATCTTTTTTTTGATATTGCCGGTCCTCGTGATTGCGTTGATCCATGTCTTCAAAAGCAAAACGTCCAGGCTTAGGTATGTTTTCGTCATCGGTGTCCTGCTATTGGGGTTGGGAATGGATGTTTTGGGGACTTTCCGCTGGACCTTTAACCTGATCGCCGATTATTATGCCATATATTCGATCTTGTGTTATGGCCTGGGGTTGGCCCTCTGGTTAGCTTTAAGCCTGACCTCTGACACGAGGGATAAATGGCAGTCCTTTCTGGCATATTTTGTGATCGCCCTATTGGTTTTGCATGTTGGCGGACAACATCTTTTTCTTTTCAGCCTTCCACCGGTCTCCACCGAGTCAACCCAGGATCCGTGGGTCGAATACGAAACTTTATATGCTCATGGCCAGCCCTTTTGGGAAATCATTCAAAAGAAATAATTTTTTTTATTATGTTTAGTTAATTTATTCTGATATAAAATGATTTAAATTTTGCTGATTTGACGAGGATCGTGTCGATAGATCAGAATGGTAGAATAGGTCAGTTTTAAGGCGCCTCAACTATCAGTTTGGAAAAAGTTTTTGAATTTCATGATCTCATCCCTGAAGCCGTAAATAGCTTTACCAGCGTTATTCCTAAAAGACACGCATATTTTGAGACACTTATTGGCCGTTTTGATTATCGGCACATTCGAGAGTCATTATTTTGGGGATATCAATCCGTAACCCTTCATGGCCAGACGGCGTTTATGGCTTTGCCTGAAAAGGCGCTTTTGGATTTTTTTTATCTTTTTCCGTATGAGCCGGATGGAAAAGACTTTTTTGATTTTTTTAAATTTTAACTCTTAGAGGGGTTTACCGGATGTTTATACCAAATCCATTTATTAAAGTCTTCAATTTGAATGGTGCGTTTCTCGTTGAAGCGTCGAGAAACGCGAAATTAACATCGGTCATTATTTAATGGAATTGGTATTACCACATTTACAGGGACAAAACATACACAACTTCTTTGTTTATAAGATGTTGTGTGGTATTTGGGAGCCCCCGTCTATTTTAATATGGACACGTGTGGTTCATATCGTTAAATAAATAGTTGGCTTTATATTTATACATAGTATATATTTATAACGAAGACAAATAAACCTCCAAACATCAACACAACTGAATATGTTTCTCAATACACGGACAAAAAAGATCGCTTTGTATAGAAGTATCGTCATGATTTATATTCCGATATGGATGATAACATTGCTTTTTCCCTTTGGTGTCGACGCTCAAACGAAAACAAACCAGGAACTTCTTACGGTCAATCTTCCTTCGCCGGGCGCGATGCTGCAGCCAACCGATGCCTTCACTCCGCTTTGTTTAAAAGGACTGAAAGTCTTTCCCCGCGAGCCATTTCGTTTTGATTTCTTCATTGACCGCGGTTCATCGAAAGAGGATGATACCGCTTTGCAAGAACAATCGCGAACCTTAATTAAGTATTTCTTGGCGAGCCTTACGATCCCTGATGAAGACTTGTGGGTGAATTTATCCCCGTATGAAAAGGACCGCATTATTCCTGAGGCCTTTGGGTATACGGAAATGGGGCGGGATATGTTAGCGCAGGATTATGTGTTGAAACAACTCACGTCGTCTTTGATCTATCCGGAGAATGATTTAGGGCAAGATTTCTGGGAGCGCCTGTATACAGAGGCGTATCGCAAATACGGCCGTACCGATATCCCGGTCGATACGTTTCATAAGGTCTGGATTGTCCCGGACACCGCGACGGTTCATGTCCAGGATGGTATCGCCTATGTGCTGGACAGCAAGTTGAAAGTTATGCTGGAAGAAGATTATTTCGCGATGAATGAATCAATGAAAAACCGTAAAATGGATCATCTTGCCTCAGAATCTTCACGCGGGAATGAGACTTCCGGGGATAAGACATTCCAAACCGGCATGATCCGTGACATTGTCATCCCGGCAATTGAATATGAAGTTAACACCGGTCATCATTTTGCGCCGTTGCGCCAGATGTACCACGCGATGATTCTTTCATCCTGGTTTAAACAGAACTTGAAGAAGCATATTTTAGAACATGTCTATGTCGGTCAAAAGAAAGTCCGTGGTGTTGATGTTAAAGACAGGGCGGTTAAAGAGAAGATATACGAGCAATATATAGAGGCTTTTAAGAAAGGCGTTTTTGATTATGTTAAAGAGGAATACGATCCGAGAATGCAGAAGGTGATCCCTCGTAAGTATTTTTCCGGAGGGACAAGTTTTAACCGTCAAGCCATGGACCAGGCGATGTTATTACGTTCGGATGAACAGTCACTGATGCGCACGGCCCAGGCTATGGCCGACGACATCCGCGTCGCAACAGTGATTCAACCGACACTTGACCGGGCGATGTTGTCAAAAGGGATTGATTTTAATGATTTAACCGTTGAGGAACAGAATATTGTCTTATTGCAAGCCTCTGAGGTGCGCAAATTTTTTCACGATTATTTAAACGCCATTAACGCCATCGTCGGCCTTGAGTTGACCTTTATCCTTGATTTTCCGCACAACAAAGAACCGCTCGCGGAATTGACCCGTCTTCTGGCGCGTATGAGCACGGACGTGCAGAATATTCGGACAAAGATTCATGATCTCAGCCCTTTGGATCAATGGGGGCTCTTTCGCCAATTTCAACGTGATCATCAGGCCATCCTGGCGACAATTGAGCCGATGCTGCCGTCTCAAGATGTGAGCGATGCCAGAGAGCTGGAATTTGTTGAGATGCTGCACTATGTCTACAGCGAAATGGGTCCCCTTCTTAAACAAGGGATTAGTTTTCAACTCGAGAAAACAGAAATAAACATTAACGAGTTTGTCAAAGTTTACGTTGAGTTTGATAAAGTTGAGGGGGTTGACTATGAGCTGGATGCCCGGGCCCGGAACGTGATTTTAGCGGACCAGCCAAAACTCAAACGTGTTTTTGATAATTTGGTCACCAACGCGCGACAATCTTTTTCCGGTCAGGGGAAAGTAAAAATTGAGACAAGCGATATTCAGGTCGACGGACAAGATTTCGTGCAGGTGCGTGTGTCTGACACGGGCGCAGGTATCGCCCCGGATGTCATTGATAAAATTTTTGCGCCTGAGTTCACGACTAAAGGAGAAGCAGGGGGAACGGGTTTAGGTTTAGCGACGGTGAAAGAGGTCGTTGAGGCGCATGGCGGGAAGATAGCGGTGCAAAGTCAGCAAGGGGATCCGGCGGATTTATCGACTTTTAAAACAACGTTTACCGTGCAAATGCCGACCACAGATGTCGGTCAAGACAGCCGTGTTCAGCAAAAACAAGCGCAGGTGGAAGCCCTCGAGGGTAAGTATCCCCGGCTGTTTAAGGTCTTGAACCGCGCCAACAGGTACGCGAAGTTTAACACCCAATCCCGATTGTACTTGCAGGGTCTGCCATCCGAACAGGTTCAAATGATCGGTCAGGTTGATTTTGGGCGCGCGAGCGTGACAGCTCCGCGAGAGCTGTTTGAGGTTTTTCAGCCGTTGGCACGCGACGGACGCATCAGTCCGGATTTTCATATCTATAGCCTCGACCAGAATCAAGATCATGTGACCCACGCGCGAGATATTTTAAACCGTTTAACAGCCGAGAGCACAGAGGTTTCCCGGCGGGTTTCGACGCATCAGGGCGGCATAGCCGAATTGTTTGACGTCTTGCCATCTGAGCAAAAATTTGATCTACTTTTCGTTCAAGGGATCCGGCAGGATATGACCCTGAACGAGAGAATTATTAGCAGAAACAGGATGGGGGCAGCGTTACGGACAGGTGGACGGCTCATCTGGACGGATGTGAACATGACCGTTGTTTTTGAGAAAGATATGCAGGGGGACCTCGTCGCGCGCACGCTGGTTTTTGACGCGTCCTCCGATGAAGTAGGTGCTGATTTTAAGACCGTGCAGAACATTACCAATGAATATATCAACAGTGACATGCGCGGTATGCACAAATCGCGTGTGTTGCCCGTGCTTAAGCTTTTGAGCCAGGCCATTCAAAGTACGACGGGGGAGGTTCAGGATTTGCAGCAGGCTTTTATCGTCGATCAAAAATCCGCCTTTATCGGGCATGTCAAACAAACATTATCGCTACATCTAGCGTCGGCGGTTGATTTTCAGGACAATGGCCAGATTGTATTTTCTTTGGATTTTGGGCACCGTGAAAAGGCGGTTTTAGGGCAGCTGGATCGACGCATTCTCGTCGGACAAAAGGAGGAGTCATTCGATGCCCAGGATATCATGTTTAGCTTAGCAACCACTTATCCCGAAGGTGTTTTAAGCTGGGGAGAGGCTGATAGCGGACCTTCGGTTCAGGACGTCCTCAATCGATTAACCGTAGATGGGTATCTGACGAGAGATGGATTGACAGAAACCTATAAATTAGAATCCGGTCAACTTTTTCTTAGCCGCAATTCTCCCTGGGACGGTCAGTCCGTTTATTCTGATTACGCGATGTTGGTCGAGGTAGATATTGATGGGAAGAAGATCGAACTCGAAGTGGATCTTGAGCCCCTGACACCGGAACAGATCGGACAGATCCGCATCAGTCGTCGTCGATTTATCCGTCAAACGGTACTGGGGACGCTGGGAGCAATTTTGGGCGTGGGATTTCTTCCGTCGGTGTTAGTGAATCCCGAGCAGGAAGCTAAGCTTGATTCGATACAGTCCAATCCGATTTCCTACCTGCAAACAAGGCCTGCGCCGAAAAAAGATCTTTCTGGCTTGACCAGCGAAATGGACCGCATGTGGGAATTAGGGCAAATATATTTTAAAGAAATGGGAAAAGAGGCGTTGAAAGAACATTTGGCAATCAGCGGATATTTTGCCTATAATCAAATGGAGTTGGAAGATCAAATGTTTATTGAGAACTTAAGGGACCTTTATCTTGCCAATGCAAATACAATTTTTTATCGCAGGAACACGGAAATGAAGCAATTACAAAAAGCGTTAACGTCGGGCGACGTGAAAACTGTCGCCTTAGGGTTGTCCGCGGATGAATGGGCGGCTCTTCAACAGGAGTCTGCGGATTTTTATGCTGATTTGAATTATCTCGTTTCCCAAATGGAAATCGCACACTTCATCCGGATTCTAACGTCTCAGGGAAGAATAAATTTGCAAGTAACCCCGCTGCACGAGTTGAAGGCGATAACCGCGGTTGCTAAAGCCGTCTATGATGCCGGGGAAGAATTAACTGTCGACCAATTAGACGCGATATTAAAACAACATCAGCTTGCCGGAATTTCCATAACAGATAAAAAGACGCAGAACCTGCGTGACACCTTTGTGGCCCGACAGCAACAAGTGGGTCGAGCGATTGTCGAGACGATCAGTACAGACATTCATTTGTTGTTTTACGGCCCGCTTCTTCATATGATGGCTGTCGGAGATGCGGCATTAGAGCCAATCGCCGTTCGGCCTTTAGGCGCGGAAGATCAAGAGTCCCGCTACGCAAATTTACAAGGTCAGACTTTTCAAGAACTGGAAGCCCTCTTAAATAAATTAGACCGCAACACAAGGGATGAACTCATTAATGCCTTTAACCCCGCATACGTCGAACAGCGTTTGCCGACCCAGGAGGAGATGCAGACGGTCAGTCGTCTTTTTCCTGCTGAAGCCGGCGCCATGCATCAGGATCTATCTCCTTTCATGGAACGATACCGAACGATGATCGGGCATTTGCAACAGGGGCGTTCACAGGTCGCCACGCGGTTGCAGGAGATGCCGAATACGTTGTTTATCACCGATTCCGGTTCTGAGGGGGCGTTTATCAATCAGTCTTTACGATCCATGCAGGCACACTTGAGCCCGCTGGATAGCGATTCAGCGCTATTGACAACGGATACTCCGGCGAGACGTCTTGATCGCGTCGGTGGTATTGATTTGAATCCGACGAACATGAATTTAGTAACTCAAGGTGAAGATTATGAGCTTGAATTGCCATTTGATCCTGATCAGGTTGAACGCCAACCCATTACTGGTTTCACGCCTGTCATCATTCATATGGTGCCCATTTCAAATATTCCGCAACTTTTGGGCTTATCTGAACAAGAAGACTCTTCTCAAATTTCTAAACGATGAGACATCACTCTCGAATAAATTCTTTTTATTTAGCTTCTGCTTGACAGTGCAATCTAATTCGTGGACGATATAATATAAATAAACATATTAATACCAATTCCAAAAAATAATGACCAAAACCAATTCTGTTTTTCAGAATTAAGATAGAACAATTTATTGATGGATTTGGTATAAGTATGCGTATATGTTTTTATCATTGAAATGGTTGTATCCTTGCCGTATATTTTTTTAAAAAAATAGACCGCTTCAATTGAAGAGTTTTATAAAGAAAGAAGATAAAACTATGGCACAGGTTAGTTTGCAGAATGTTTCTAAGATCTATAAAGGCGGGATTAAGGCTGTCGATAATATTAATTTAGGCGTTGAGAACAAAGAGTTCATGGTCCTCGTCGGACCTTCAGGGTGTGGAAAATCAACGACGTTAAGGATGGTTGCGGGATTGGAAGATGTTTCCAAAGGCAAGATTTGGATTGGCGACCGGCTTGTCAATGAAGTTCCAGCAAAGGATCGTGACATCGCAATGGTTTTTCAAAATTACGCGTTATATCCCCACATGACTGTTTATGAAAATATGTCTTTTGGTCTGAAACTGAGGAAATATCCTAATGATGAGATCCAAAGACGTGTTCATGATGCCTCAGAGATCCTTGGGATCAAACATGTGTTGACGCGTCGTCCGAAACAGCTTTCCGGCGGGGAGCGTCAACGGGTTGCTTTAGGCCGGGCGATTGTCCGTAAGCCGCAAGTTTTTTTGTTTGATGAGCCTTTAAGCAATCTTGACGCCATGCTGCGTGTCCAAATGCGGACAGAAATTCATAAGCTAAGACTACGGCTGCAGACAACCTTCATCTATGTTACCCATGATCAGACAGAAGCATTGACACTCGGCGACCGCATCGTCGTTATGCAGGGGGGGGAGATCCAGCAGTGTGCGGATCCTCTGACCATTTATGATAAACCGGCGAACAAGTTTGTGGCCGGGTTCGTGGGTTCCCCTCCGATTAACGTCATGGACGGTAAAATCATTAAGAAGGAACGAAAGTATTACTTTGAGGAAGGTCGTTTTAAGGTTAAAATTGTTGAAGAGATGCATAAGAAGTTATCTTCTTACGAAGGGAAGGAAGTTGTTTTTGGTATTCGCGCTGAAGATATTTATGATAAACTATTTGTATCAGAAGCGTCAGAAGAAAACACTGTCCGCGCTGCATGTGAGGTCGTCGAGCCATTAGGCTCAGAGGTTTATTTGTACCTCAACACGGGTAAGAATACCTTTATTGCGCGCGTGGGGGCGCATAACCGTCCTGAAGTTAATCGAGATATGGATGTTGTCTTTAATATGAGTAAGGTGCACTTCTTTGATCGAGAAACTGAGAAAACAATTATTTGATTTAAAATATTTATTTACCATTTTATTTTTATTGCCATTGGTGGCGTTGTTTATCATCGCTACCTTTTTTTTGCCTTCCCTATTTAATTATCTCGCTTTCGGATCATTGATCCTATTAGCTTACTTAATCCCTCTCAGCCGGCAATTGACTCGCAGTAAATCCCACGTGATTCTGAAACTTCAGGGCCTTGAAGAACGGAAAAACCTTCTAACCGTCGAGCGGCGTCAAGAATTGCTGGCCATAAAGTCTTTCCGCGAAAAAATTATCAATTTTTCGGAATTAAAAATGTTCACAGAGAAAATTGGGATGTGCCTGTCTTTAGAAGACACGTCTAAAACTCTCTCAGAGGAAGTGAATCATTTGCTGGGCAACAAAGATACCACGGTAATTTTATATTTATTCCACTCCAGAACCGGTGAGCTCGGCATATCTTCATCCCAAAAAGGACAGATGAAGGTTAATATCAAGTCTAAAAAAGGTGACATCTTTGACGAATGGATTATTAAGACCATGCAGTCCTTGCTGGTTGAAGATATTCGCAGTGATTACCGGTTTGATATGGAAAAGATTGTTTCGTCTGACCGTGTGATCCGTTCGTTAATCAGTGTGCCGATTCGCGTCGGGAACAAGGCCTTAGGTATCTTGCGGGTTGACAGCCCCTGCGCGCGTGCATTTAACACCCAGGATTTACGTTTTTTAACCACGGTAGGGGATATTGGAGCGATTGCTATTGAAAACGCGCAATTGTATGAGACCGTTGAGCAATTGGCTATTCGGGATGGTTTAACAAATTTATTTTTAAGGCGTTATTTGATGGACCGGATGTCCGAGGAGCTGAGCCGCAGTTTAAGACGGAAGCAGCCGCTTTCCTTTATTATGATCGATCTTGATAATTTTAAACAGTACAATGATAAATTCGGGCATACAGCGGGTGATATCGTCTTGCGAACGGTTGCTTTATTGCTGTCAGAATTTTTTAAAGAACCGGGATGTTTGGTCTGCCGGTATGGCGGTGAGGAATTTTGTGTGCTCTTGCCTGATTGCAAAAAAGAAAAAGCTTACGAATTAGCTGAAGAAATTCGAAAAAAAATTGCCAATCAAATAATTATTCTGCGTCGTTTGAAGACACGCATCACGGTCTCGATGGGCGTGGCCAGTTTTCCCTTGGATGCACAGATAAAGGAAGAGTTGATACAGCGTGCGGACCAGGCTTTGTACCAGGCAAAAGATATGAACCGGAACAAAGTGGTTGCCGCTTAAACCCGGAAAATGAAATGATACTTTTATGCTATTAAATTTGTTTTTATTAACAATTTATTTGTCCTTGTCTTTTTATTTATCCCGGAGATTGTTTGACGAGCTTGACCTGGAATGCCGGAGTAATTACGCTCAGATGAGCGGGCAATACGAACGGCTGGTCAAAAGGAAGGAAGCGCTTTACCAGGAAAAGATGCAATTGGAAAGTGAAGCGATAGAAATATTTACGCTTTATGAAATTACCAAAGAGATCACAAAGAGTTTGAGCGCTGAAGATGCTTTTAACATATTTAGAAATAAATTGTCCCAGCATGTTCATTTTGTTGATTGCCGGTTATTACCGTCCCTGGTCGCTGAGTCGGAAGATGCGCGGAAACAAGAAGGCCATTTTTTATTTATGTTAAAGGGTAAACGCCAGAAAATCGGTTATTTGGATTTTGTCGGGATCAGAGAAAAGGATAAGGAAAAGATCCGGATAATGGGCAATCAGTTCGCTCTGGCTTTCAGGCGGGTTAAATTGTACGAAGAAATCGAACGCATCGCGATTACAGACAGTTTGACAGAAGTATACACGCGTCGTTATGCCTTGGAACGATTGCGTGAGGAAATAAAACGTTCCAGGGTGAGGAAAATTTCACTTTCGTTTTTGATGATTGATGTGGACCATTTCAAATCGATCAATGACCATCATGGTCATCTTGCCGGAGACCAGGTTTTAAGGGAACTAGGGGGTATTATTAAGGAAAATATTCGTGAAATTGATATTGCCGGCCGGTACGGCGGCGAGGAATTTTGCGTGATTTTACCTGACACAGAAATTACCGGGGCACAATATGCGGCTGAACGTATTCGGAAATCCACACAAAGCACCCTATTGAGGGTCTATGATACCAAAATAAAAACAACGGTCAGTATCGGCATCGCGACCTACCCAACCGATGGCGCCTTCAAGCAGGAGCTCATTGATAAAGCGGACTGGGCCCTTTATCGCGCGAAGAAACTCGGACGCAACCGTGTTTGCGCCTTTGGTGTCTATGATGATGCCGCTGAATAAGTCCTCCCTGATGTTTTTTGTCTTATCTTGTTGGTAAACCTATGCTTACAACTATTCTTAAATAAATCATTTAGCAGTTGAACTAGAATCTATTATCAGGTAAAATGGAGCCGAATTTCACATCCCGATATCCTCAAGGGTTAAAATATCAGAGTAGCTTTTTTATTTATAATTTATGTAAGATTATTATTAATAGTAATTTTTATTCTTCTACAAATCTATATAAATATTAAAATGAAAAAATACACAATTGGAATTGATGTTGGCGGAACAAATATTAAATTGGGTTTAGTCTCTTCTGATGGAACCATTGCCCTTCGTGATCAAATTGAAACAAAAGATTTTTATCGTTCAAAGAATGATTTAATTAAAGCCTTAATAAAGATCGTTCATCATGTTTTTGCCCTGTATCCATTGAAGAAAAGACAGATTGAAGGCGTTGGCATCGGTTTGCCCGGACTGGTTAACGTCCAAACAGGATATGTGATCCGTTTAACAAATATTCCAGGCTGGCACAATGTTCCTTTGAAGAAGCTTTTGGATGACGCGCTTAAAATGCCGGTTTATCTGGATAATGATGTTAATGTTATCGCTTTGGGAGAATGGCAGTATGGGGCTGGTAAGGGCTATCAGAACCTGGTTTGCATCACGTTAGGAACCGGAGTGGGCGGCGGCATCATTTTAAATAACAGCATTTATCGCGGTGAAGGGTTTTTTGCGGGCGAAATTGGCCACATCCCCTTGAATAAAAAAGGACCTGCCTGCAATTGTGGGGGTTCAGCGTGTTTTGAACAGTATGTTGGTAATAAACAGATTTTACGGCAAGCACAAAAGCTTTTAAAAAATAAAGCCTTAAGGCTGGAAGATGTCGCGGCTCTGGCCCGGAAAGGTAATAAACAAGCGCTGCAGTTCTGGAGCCATGTCGGTGAGGATATCGGCCAGGGGTTGGTCGGTGTCGTGAATTTGCTGAACCCTCGGTTGATTGTCATCGGAGGCGGTGTCGCGAAAAGCCTTAAGTTTATGAAAAAAGATATTCAGCGTGTCATTCGGTCCCGGGCGATGTCTGTTCCGGCTAAGATGGTAAAAATTGTTCCATCTAAATTAGGCAATGATGCCGGAGTTATCGGGGCCAGTGTTTTGGTTAACAGCCACGCCAGGAAATAATATTAATGATTTATTAAATTCCCTAGAGGCCGATGCAGGTATTTAATCCCACTCAATTCAGGTTGAGCACACATCGCGTTATTGCCGCATGTTTATTTTTTAGCTTTATTTTATTTCCTTCAGCAATATCTTTTGCCCAGTCCAATGGGACCTCTGTTGAACTGAACGGGGATACGATCGAGTACGCGATGGATGGCGATAAAATTATCGCTAAAGGCCATGTTGTTATCACATTTAAAGATACCGTTTTGACCTGTGACGAAGTGGAGTTTTTCCGCATTGAAAAAGTTGCCCATGCCCGCGGTCATGTCCATTTGAAATCTAAGCAGGGCGAGCTGTATGGCCGAAAAATGACTTTTAATTTTGGGACGATGAGCGGTGATTTTAACGGGGCCAAGATCGTTTCTTTGCCGCTTTACGGTGCCAGTGAAGATATACACAGGACCAGTGACGGTCAGATGGTCCTGTCAAACGGATATATGACGACTTGCGACTTTGACAAACCCCAGTACCGTATTCATTCAAAAAAGATTGAAATTCATCCGGGTAAGAAAATGATCGCCAGAAATGTCACCATGCGCATAGGCGACTTACCTGTTTTCTGGCTGCCTCGAATAACCCAGAACCTCAAAGACGGCAAACCGCAGTTCCTTTTTACCCCGGGATTTGACAAAGAATGGGGGATGTTTGTGTTAACAAGATGGCGTTATATTTTAAACGACAACCTCAGGGGAACCTTTCATCTGGACGCGCGGGAAAAAAAGGATGTCGCCTGGGGGATTGACGCCCAGTATGAACACGAAGATTATGGTAAGGGTTTGATCCGGACTTATTATATGAATGAACGCTCCATTACATCAACTCGTTTTTGGAATGAACGTCCGACACCGACGATCGAAAAAGAACGTTACAAGATTGAATGGCGCCATAATTGGAAGTTCAATCCTAAAACGAGAGCGATCTTACAATATTATTTATTAAGTGACAGCACCTTCCTTAAAGATTATTTTGAAAGGGAATACGATAAGGACAATACCCCGGATTCGTTCTTTTTGCTCACGCATTCGCTTCCCAAAGGGGTCGTGAGTTTTCGCACGGATGTGCGTGTGAACCGTTTCTATTCCCAATTGGAACGTCTGCCAGAGGTGCGCTATGATTTGTCCAGTCAAGAAGTTGGCGATACGGGTTTGTATTTTAAAAACACAACGAGTTTCGTGAATCTGACCAACAAAACAGCTTCTCCCAGTGAGGTGCGGCAAGAGACCATGCGTTTAGACACGGATAGTCAGCTGTCTTATCCCAAAAAGGTCGGAATTTTTGAGTTTAAACCGTATGTCGGGGGTGAACACACGTATTACAGCAAGACGAAAAATCCTGACAAATATCATGCCGTCCGGGGGATTTTTCGAACTGGCGCGAGTTTGAGTAGTAAGTTTTATCGTATATTTGAATATTCGTCCGACGCTTTCGGTATGGACATTGACAGGTTGCGGCATATTATTACGCCCTCGGTCGACTACAGTTATATTAGCGAACCGACATTGTCTTCTGGTTATATTGATAATTTTGACGGGATCGACAGCCGGGATAACGCCCACTCAATCAGTTTTTCCCTGGAAAACAAGTTGCAAACAAAACGTAAGGGCCGAACAATTGAGTTTTTCAGGGGTATTATTAGCGTTCCGTTCGCACTAAAAGAAAATCCGGGCGGAGGTGGTTTTGGCTCTGTCAAATCGAAAATGGATTTTCGCCCCAAGGACTGGTTTACCTTGTATTTTGATTCAACTTATGATACAAAGAATGATCGTCTCAGTTCGGCAAATTTTGATATTTATATTAACGGCCCGGACAAAAAATGGCGTTTCAATTTGGGAAAACGTTATTCGCCCCTTGTCGATGATCAGGTTACAACCGGGTTTACATGGCGGATTAATCCCAAATGGGCCGTGAAACTGTACAATCGTTTTGATGTCATGCATGGCATCCATAAAGAACAAGATTATGTGCTGACCCGCGATTTGCATTCCTGGGATATGGACATCAATTTTAATTCCACCAGAGGCGAAGGTGATGAAATATTGATGATCTTTCGCTTAAAAGCTTTCCCTGATATCGGATTCGATTTCGGGACAGGATTTAATAAACGTAAAGCTGGTTCACAATCGGAGTAAAAAGATCATGTCCGTCAATACCAGCGACATCACAAATAGAAAGAGTTTTCTTATGGGCAGAAAAAAAGTAGTTGTTATCACCGGTGGCGCCGGTTTTTTGGGAAGTCATTTGTCGGATTTGTTTGTTTCTGAAGGCTTCAAAGTTTTTTGCGTCGATAATCTGATCACCGGCAGTATGAATAATATCCAACACTTGATGAATGACAAGAATTTCGAGTTTATTAAACACGACATATCAAAGGATTTCCGGATTAGCGGACCTGTCGATTTTATCCTGAACTTTGCTTCACCGGCCAGTCCCATTGATTATTTGAACTATCCCATCCCGACGCTGAAAGTCGGTTCTTTGGGTTCGTACAATACCCTAGGCCTGGCGAAGTTGAAGAAGGCCTGTTATTTGCTGGCCTCGACATCCGAGATTTACGGGGATCCTGACGTTCATCCGCAAAAAGAAGACTACTGGGGCCATGTGAACCCTATCGGCCCGCGGGGTGTTTATGATGAAGCCAAACGTTTTGCCGAAGCGATAACAATGGCGTATCACCGTTATCATAAAATTGACACGCGCATCGTGCGTATTTTTAATACCTATGGGCCCCGCATGAGCATTGAGGATGGCCGGGTTGTGCCGAACTTTATTTATCAAGCCCTGCGTAATAAACCGCTCACAGTTTACGGCAAGGGCAAGCAAACGCGGTCGTTTTGTTTTTATTCTGATTTAATCGACGGGATCTACCGTTTGTTGATGTCTGATTATACCGGGCCTGTCAATATAGGGAATCCAACCGAGTTTTCGATCCTTGATTTTGCCAGGCTTGTCATCGCTTTAACAGAAGCGAAAAGTAAGATCGAGTATAAACCCTTGCCGATAGATGATCCCAGACAAAGAAAACCGGATATCACATTAGCCAGGAAAATATTGAAGTGGAAGCCGAAGGTGGAGCTGGAAACAGGATTGAAAGAAACCATTGCATGGTTCCAGAACAGCAAAGATCGAAGAAAAAAGGAAAAGAAGGAAGTTGTTTATCATGAATAACATTGATAAAAACACATTGTTGGAATTGTACCGCTCACTGTTGCTGATCCGACAGGTTGAGTTGAAAATAGAAGCCCTTTACCCTGAAGATGAGATGAAAACACCGGTTCATTTATCTCTCGGACAAGAAGCCGTCTCTGCAGGAATTTGTTCGCAATTGAAAAAAGAAGATACGATTTACAGTAATCACCGCAGTCACGGGCATTATCTGGCAAAAGGAGGCGACTTAAAAGCCATGATCGCTGAGCTTTACTGTAAAGAGACGGGTTGCTCGCGCGGCCGCGGCGGTTCAATGCATTTGATCGACACGTCGGTTGGCCATTTCGGGTCTTCCTCGATCGTTGGCGGTGGCATTCCGCATGCTGTCGGCGGAGCGTTTGCCTATAAAATGCAAAAGAAAGATTTGATCGCCGTTGCTTTTTTCGGGGATGCCGCCTGTGAGCAGGGGGTTTTCTTTGAAAGTATGAATTGGGCCGCGTTCAAAAAATTACCGGTTTTGTTCGTCTGTGAAAATAATCAATATGCTGTTTGCTCGCATATCTCCGCCCGGCAATATAGCAGTGATATCTATAAACGTTCCCGCGCGTTTGATATCCCCTCCCGGAAGATCAATGGCAATGATGTCGTGGAAGTTTACAATAAAACAAAAGAGATTCTTCAATATGTGCGCGGCGGCAACGGTCCCTATTTTCTGGAATGCAGTGTGCAACGCTGGCGCGGCCATGCGGGCCCCGGTGATCCGCTTAAAGACAAATATCGTCACCCCGCTGATTTGAGCCGGGAAGAGGTTGATTCGTTGTTTAATTTTCAACATAAATTATTAGCGGAAAAAATCGTGACGCAGGCTGAATTGGATGATATCAAACAAAAGATCGATGCCGATATTAAGGCCGCGTTTGAGTTTGGACAGAAAGAGCCTTTGCCAGATACCGCTGAATTGGAAAAATATTTATTCGCTGAATAGCGGGCCGTTAAGAAAACTTTCAGTATGAATTTTGAGGCAGGAAGGTTTTTATACCAAATCCATTAATGAATTGTTCTATTTTAATTCTGATATTTTTGCCTTAGCGTCGAGAAAAGTAGAATCGGTTTTCGTCATTATTTAATGGAGTTGGTATGATTAACATAAAAGGAAAAGATTATGCCTTGGACGAAATTACAGATAGAAAAAGAAGAACCCATTTATGACGATCATGCGGATGAGGATGTCCGTAAACTAAGTTACGGAGAAGCCCTGCGCGAAGCGTTGGATCAAGCCTTAGAGAGGGATGAACGCGTTTATGCCATGGGGCAAGGGGTGGACGATCCCGGCGGGATGTTTGGTTCGACGCTTGATTTGCATAAGAAATACGGCTCAGACCGTGTTTTTGATACGCCCTTATCTGAGGCGGCGATGATCGGAATGGCCATCGGTTCAGCCATGGCCGGTCTGCGGCCTGTCTCGATTCATAATCGACCGGACTTCTTGCTGGTGTGTATGGATCAAATTGTCAATCACGCGGCGAAATGGCATTTTATGTTCGGCGGGCAGGTGCCGATTCCTTTGGTGATCCGTTCCTGCATCGGCCGTGGCTGGGGGTCGGCGGCGCAACATTCGCAAGCTTTACACTCATTGTTTGTTCATATCCCGGGTTTGAAGGTTGTCATGCCCAGTACCGCATATGATGCCAAGGGGTTGTTGATCGCGAGTATCGCGGACAACAATCCGGTCATTTTTATGGAGCATCGCTGGAGTTATCGCCATAAAGGCCATGTGCCCGAGGAGGTTTATTCGATCCCCTTTGGAAAAGGGGTTATCCGGCGCAAGGGTGAGCATATCACCGTCGTCGCTGTTTCGCATATGGTGATTGAATGTTTACGGGCTGCCGAAGAATTAGCCGGAGAGGGTATTTCACTTGAGATCATTGACCCGCGATCATTAAAACCGTTGGATGAAGATATTATTTTGCAATCGATCAAGAAGACAGGACGATTATTAGTAGCTGATTTAAGTTGGAAAACAGGTGGTTTCAGTGCTGAAGTGCTGGCGATGGCAGCAGAAAAAGGTTTTTCCTATTTAAAGAAACCGCCTGTACGTATTGCCCTGCCAGATATACCAACACCAAGCAGCTTTGTCTTGGAACAAGCGTTTTATCCGGGAGTCTCTGATATCGTTCAATCTGTTAAGAACATGATGGATACCTGATGTGTTCTTGTTGAGGGTTTGATGTCGCATATGATGAAAGGAATAATCGCTATCGCTTTATGTCCATGCTGAATAATACATTATCTATTTTTATAGTTGGCCACAACGATATCCTTGAAAAAGGCCTGTATCAGTTTTTTCAGCGTTCGGGGTATCGTTCTGTTTTTTCGAGTTCAGATATGGGTATGGATACGAGTATCCAGCCGGTTGTTTATGAGTTTTTTGCCAGACACAAACCGGACATTGTGATTTTAGGGTCAACCCGGTCCGGGGGGATACAGGCCAATCGAGAATATCCCGCAGACTTTATTTATCACAACACGGCCACGCAGATGAATGTTGTTTATGCCTCCTGGAAGTTTGGTGTGAAGAAATTGTTGTTTTTGGGGAGTTCGTGTGTGTACCCGAAGGACTGCCCGCAGCCTATCAGACCGGAATATCTTTTGTCCGGGCCCATGGAAAAAACGAGCGAGCCTTATTCGATCGCGAAACTGAACGGGATCAAACTTTGCCAGTCCTTTCGGGCGCAGTATGGCTTGAACGCGATTGTGGCGGTCCCGGCGACGGTCTATGGTCCGATGGTCGATGTTGATCCAGCCAGAGCCCATGTTTTAGGGGCGTTAATGGTCAGGTTTCATCAAGCTGTGCGCGAACATGACCGTCACGTCGTGATTTGGGGGTCCGGTCGGCCCAGACGGGAATTTATTTATATTGATGATTTTGTGGAGGCCTGTGTCTGTTTGTTAATGCGTTATAACGGTGAGGATATCATCCATATCGGTTCAGGTGAGGATTGCACGATCAAGGAGTTGGCTGAGTTGATAGCGACGAGTTTGGAATATAAAGGCCAGATGATATTTGATAAGACGAAACCTGATGGCAGCATGCAGAAATTATTGGATAGCGCCCCTTTGCAAAATTTAGGGTGGAAACCGGAGGTTGGTTTGCTCGAGGGGATTGAAAGGATGTTGTCCTGGTACCGAAGTCATTTGGAAGAGAAGAAATCATGTTGATGATCGATCGTCAACAATAAAGAGGGATCATTCATTAGTACCAAATCCATTAATTAATTGTTCTATTTTAATGCTGATATTCTTGCCGTAGCGTTAAGAAAAGCAGAATGGGGTTTGGCAATTATTTAACGTGATTGGTATAACAAGGAGTTTAGCGATGAAAATATTAGTGACAGGCGGGGCGGGATATTTGGGTTCGATCATGGTGCCCCGGCTTTTAAACGCGAATCATGATGTAACCGTCCTGGATAATTTTATGTACAATCAAACGTCTTTGTTGGATTGCTGTTATTCTGAAAAATTAACGGTCGTGCGCGGGGATACCCGTGACAGGTCGTTGGTTGGTGAATTGATCAAAGATAAAGACGCGATTTTTCCACTGGCGTGTTTGACCGGAGCGCCTTTGTGTCAGAAGGAACCTGAGGCTGCGAAAATGATTTTGTTTGATGCGGTTAAGCTGATCGCTGATTTGAGCTCAAAGGACCAGATGATTGTCTTCCCGACGACAAACAGCGGATACGGGATCGGACAGGAAGACCGGCTCTGCACGGAAGAGACGCCGTTAAACCCGATTTCTTTATACGGCCGCTTGAAGTGCGATGCCGAGAAAGCTGTTTTAGACTCCGGCCATGGGATCACCCTGCGGCTGGCGACAGCGTTTGGAGTTAGCCCGCGCATGCGCCTGGATTTGTTGGTCAATGATTTCACGTATCGCGCGGTTTACGACCGTTTTATCGTTTTGTTTGAAGCCCATTTCAAACGGAATTTTATTCATGTCCGTGATGTTGCCCGGGTTTTTATGCATGCCATCAATAATTTTGAGACCATGAAGAACGAACCTTATAATGTCGGCCTGAGTGACGCGAACCTTAATAAGATGGAATTATGTGAAGAGATTAAAAGACATGTGGATGATTTTTATTTTATTGAAGCGGCCATCGGAGAAGATCCTGACAAGCGCGATTATATCGTTAGCAATGAAAAATTAGAAAGCACAGGCTTCATTCCGGAGGTGTCATTGCCAAGGGGGATAGCGGAGCTGGTTAAAGCCTATAAGATTGTTAAGCGAAATCAATATGCCAATATTTGATCATCGGATCGTGCCGCGTGAATGATCGTTTTCAACGTGGATGGAGGTGCCTTGTGCCAAAGACAGATATTGTCCTGGTTAAAACAAATAATCAAAAAAAAGTGTTTCAGGTCCTGAGCAAAGATTTTTCAGGTAAGGAACCCCCGCTCTGGTTGATTTTAATCGCGGCCTATTTGCGTGGTAAGGGGTTCTCCGTCGCTGTCTTGGACGCTGAGGCCGAAAACCTTGATCCTCATGAAACGTTGGACAGGATCAAGGCTGTTGACCCATTGTTGATTTCGATTATCGTCTCCGGAACAAATCCATCCGCTTCGACCATTAACATGCCGGGCGCGCGGTTATTATTAAATGAATTAAAACAATCCATGCCGCAAACGGCGTCAGTCCTGGCAGGGCTGCATCCTTCGGCTTTACCCCGACAAACCCTGGAAGAAGAACCGGTTGACTTTGTCGTTCAGGGAGAGGGGTTCAGCACGCATGCCGAACTGCTTCAGGCCTTGAAGTCCGGGCAAACCAAAAGCGATACGTTAGAGATCAAAGGACTGTGGTACCACAAAGACGGGCAGGTTGTTTCTAACCCGCGCGCAGAAAACATCCACGATTTAGGACAACTGCCGATGCCGGCCTGGGACTTATTGCCCATGGAAAAGTACCGGGCGCATAACTGGCATTGCTTTGATCATATTCACGCACGCAATCCTTATGCGGTCTTATATACAAGCCTGGGCTGTCCGTTCCGTTGCAGTTTTTGCTGTATCAACGCGATCTTCGGTCAACCGGGGATCCGTTACCGTCCTCCGGAAAAAGTCATCGAGGAAATAGATTTTCTCGTCGATAAATACAATATAAAGAACATTAAGGTGTTGGATGAAATGTTTATCATGAAGTGGCCGCATGTTGAGGCCATCTGCGATTTGATCATTGAACGGGGTTATGACTTGAACTTTTGGGCCTATGGCCGGGTGGATACGGTCAAACCGTATATGTTGGAAAAGTTAAAACGCGCCGGGTTTAATTGGATTGCGTATGGTTTTGAGTCCGGTTCAAAGCGTGTGCGTGATGGTGTGACCAAGGGACGTTTTGAAACAGAGCAGATGAAAGAGATCGTTAAAATGACGCATGCCGCAGGCATTCAGATTGTCGCCAATTTTATTTTTGGATTGCCGGATGATGACATGGCGTCGATGCGTGAGACATTGGATTTAGCCGGAGAGTTGAACTGTGCTTACGCGAATTTATATTGCGCGATGGCTTATCCCGGTTCACAGTTGTATCAGGAGGCCATTGATCAAAAGATCCGATTACCAAAGAGTTGGAGCGCCTATTCTCAATTCAGTGTTGACTGTCTGCCTTTACCGACGAAACATCTGTCGAGCGGGCAGGTTCTGAAGTTCCGTGACCAGGCTTTCGGCGAGTATCATACCAGCCCGGCCTATCTGGACATGATCAAAGAAAAATTCGGTGAAGCGACGTTGCAGAACATTAAAGATATGTGTGCGATGACATTGCAACGGAACAATTATGATCATGTGGATGGAAAACGTTTTCATTGTTCTGTGGACGACGGTTAGGGATATATTCTAATTGAAAGGGAGTCTTATCTGATGACTGCTCCAGACTTAAATTGCGATTTCATTGTTTTGTGCGGGGGATTAGGTAAACGGTTGCGAGCGCTTGTGACAGATAATAATAAGACAATGGCCATGCTGAATAACCGCCCCTTTTTAGATTTAATCCTGGCGCATATAAAAACGCAAGGGGGGGGGCGTGTCATTTTGTGCACGGGCTATAAAGCGGATAAGGTCGAAGAGTATTACCGCCGGAACAGTCAAGGGCTTACGATTGAATTCTCACGCGAAGAGGAACCCCTGGGAACGGGTGGGGCGATCAAACAGGCTGTTTCGTCGGTTCAAACCGACACGTTCTTTGCCCTGAACGGAGATTCTCATTGTCCGCTGGATTACGCCTCTATGCTGGAGGATTATCGCGCCAAGAACGCGCGGGCTTTAATTGCTGTTTCAAAGATCGACGACAATAAAGATTATGGTGGCGTGGCTTTGGATGACCGTCAACGTATCCTTAGCTTTGAGGAGAAGAGTGAACAGGGACCGGCGCAATATGTTAATGCCGGAGTGTACTGCCTCAACCGTCGAATTTTTGATGTCATGTCCATGCCGGAGCGTTTCTCCATTGAGTATGATTTTTTTCCGCGGTTGCTTAATCAGGGTTTTTATGGTTACGTCCACGGTCAATCTTTTTGGGATATCGGTACACCTGAACGATATCAAAAAGCCCTGGATGAGTTAACATAAATATTCGACACCGTTAATAATAGGATTTCACGCATGATTATTGATAAAAGTATCTCTGTGGTTATTCCTGCCTATAATGAAGAATCCAACATCGCGGCGACATTAAAACAAGTGAATAAATTTCTCGTCCGCCATTTTCGGCAGTATGAAATCATTGTCGTTGAGGATGGAAGCGAGGACAATACATACAAGGAAGTGCTGCAGTTTATCGATGAGTCGGTCGATAACGTTAACCTGCGTTTGATGAAGAGTAATTTTAATAAGGGCAAGGGGCATAGCGTTCAGCGCGGCATGCTGGCCGCTGTTAATGAATGGGTCCTGTTCTCTGACGCGGATTTATCAACGCCGATCGAAGATGTCCTGAAATTTTTACCTTATTTTGAAAAAGGTTGTGACGTTGTTGTCGGGTCAAGGGCTTTGGCCGGGTCCGATATCGTCAAAAGCCAGGGGTTTTTGAGACGGAAGATGGGGCGTGTCTTTAATTTTTGCGTTAAAGCAATGCTGTTCCAGGGTATCAACGACACACAATGCGGGTTTAAATGTTTCCGGAAAGAGGTTGTCCGTCCGTTGTTTAAGAATCAACGTTTAGAAGGTTTTTGTTTTGACGCTGAAATTTTATTTCTCGCCAAGAAATGGGGGTACCGCGTCGCGGAAGTGCCTGTCAGGTGGACCAACCATGAAAATTCGCATGTCTCTGTCGTCAAAGACTCGGTCGATATGTTCCGGCATTTATTTACGATAAGAATTAATGACCATCGGGGGTATTATGCCGAGAAATAATTCTTCTCAGGACTCCCTGCCGCAATCCGTTCCGGGAAAAAAATTATCAAAGTGGCTATGGGTTGTCTGGGCCCTGATTCTTTGCGCGTTCATCGGCAACGCTGTGCGATATTCCGGCCGCGCGCCCAAGCGGCATTATTCGGATTTCCGTGTTTACTACGCGACGGGAGAACGCTTCTTACAGAAAGAGAATATCTACAGCCGTCCAGACATGTCCATAACCCCGTTCAAGTATTCTCCGACCTTCGCCATGCTGTTCGCCCCGCTCAGCCGCCTGTCCAAACATCACGCGGCTTTGGTTTTTTTTAGTGTTAATTTTTTGTCCGTGGTCGTGATATGCTATCTCTCGAAAAAAATTATCGGTCCGGACGCGTTGCCGTTCGCGAAACGTGTCGGCCTGTTTTTTTTGTCGATTCTGTTCTCATCCCGTTTTATTTTACTGGTCTGGGACGCGGGGCAAGTCAACCTGATTATGTTGCTCCTGACGCTGTTGAGCCTGTATCTCTTAAGCCGCAAGCAAGAGATGTTAAGCGCCACCGCGTTGGGGCTGGGGGTGTTAATCAAATACATGCCGGCTGTTTTTGTGCCGTATTTTTTTATCCGGAAAAAATGGAAATGGACGCTTTACGTCGGATTGGCCGTCCTGGCTTTGCTGTTGTCACCGGGATTCGTGGTCGGATTCGAACAGGGAATCGGTTATTTACAAAAGTGGCTGCCGTATATCACCGAGACATCTTTGGACAAGAGTTCCTGGTATGATTATAAAAATCAGTCCATATTCTCGATGGGATTGCGCTTCTTAACACAGAACTCCCCTTACAGCCATTCGTTTCTGGCTTTGTCACATGGACAGGCCATGTTTGTCAGTATCCTTTTCGCGCTGGGTCTTTATGTGTTGATCCTATGGCCTGTTACAGGTAAAAAATATTCGCAGGCCATTGATTACAGTTTGCTGTTGTTGTGCATGGCGTTGTTTAATCCCAACGCGTGGATGCTGAATTTTGTGCCGTTTATTTTTGTTTATATATTTTTGTGGCAATACCTTTTTGAAAATCAATTTAAAGATAAGGTAACACTTATTTTTATTGTTGTATCCTTCATGATGACCAGTTGGTTAAGTGAAACTGTTGTCAGCGAGCAATTGGAAAGTTTGGCGGAAGAATTATCCTGTGTGACGCTCGGGACCCTGGTTTTAGTTGCCGCGTTATTGCGGTTAAAGTATTCCCGGACATTAGCGCTGAAATAACAGGGAAGGTTTTTGTTTGATGCCGGATAAAAAAGAAGCGGCCTATATCGCGAAATCGAAATTTAAAGTTCCGTTTGGAACCGTGTCATTAACAGCTGAAGCCAGGCGATTGATCGACGAGGCCTGGGCGTCTAATTGGGTCACGCAGGGTAAATATGTCGCGCAGTTTGAACGGGCCTTTGCCAGGAGATTCGATTCCAGGCACGCGGTTGCCGTCAGCAGCGGAACAGACGCCGTCGCGGTGGCCTGTGCTGTCTTATATGATTTCGGGGCTCAGCGTGGAGATGAAATCATTGTTCCGGCCCTAACATTTATCGCTTCGGGTAATGCTGTCCTGCAGGCCGGTTTCAAACCTGTTTTTGTTGATGTTGACCGGACGACATTGAATATCGACCCCCGGCAGATTGAGAAAGTGATCACGGCCCGGACACGCGCGATCCTTCCGGTTCATTTGATGGGCAAGCCGGCGCCGATGGATGCGGTCTGTTGTCTGGCCCAAAAACACGGACTGTTTGTCATTGAAGATGCGGCTGAGGCCCATGGCGCGCGGTATCATGATCAGGCCGTCGGCACGATTGGTGATGTGGGCGCGTTCAGCCTGTACGCCGCTCATATCCTGACAAGCATTGAAGGCGGGATGGTTTTAACCCAGCAAGCCAGGATGGCGGAGGCCCTGGTCTCATTGCGCAATCATGGGATGACAGGAAAGTTTGAGGCCGGCCGGATCGGATTTTCCGCTAAGATGCATGAGTTGGAGGCCGCCGTTGGTCTGGGGAACATGGCGATCTTTTCACGTATCCTTGAAAAACGCCGTCAGAACTTATTGTATCTGATCGATTGTTTTCAGGCGTTTGCCCCGTTCTTTATCACGATGGAAGAAGGCCCTGATGAAAGAATCGGGCCGCACGCGTTTCCCATTATTTTAAAAGAGGGATTGCCCTTTGGGAAAGATGAGTTTGTGGGGCAGCTTGAATCATCCGGTATTGATACGCGCAATTTGTTTTATTCCATTCCGACCCAATGCCCGGGTTATCAGTTTTTAGGATATCAATTGGGAGACTTTCCTGAAGCGGAGTATTGTTCAGCGCATGGAACGCATATCGGGATTCACCAGGGCCTTGAACGCGAACAGCTGGATTATGTCGTCGACACAATCCAGAAATTTTTGAAAGACAGGGGCTGCCTTTGAACGGATTTGTCGCTGCCCCATGAGTAATACCAAATCCATTAATTAATTGTTCTATTTCAATTCTGAAAAGCAGAATTGGTTCTGGTAATTATTTAATGGAATTGGTATAAATGCCCGCGCGGGGTATGTCCGCCGGACACGTTTTCATAATGACTGTCAGACCAAGATTGTTGGCGCAAAGATATGAGAGTTGGCATCAATTGTCATTCGATCCTTTCACGGCAGTACACAGGGATCGGACGATATACCTATAATTTGTTAAAAAGTTTAAGCCAGATGGATACCGGCAATGAATACTGGCTGTATGCGCGCAAGAGTTTGTTTAATTTTAAAAAGAAAATCCCCCAATTTAATGGCCAGCGATTTGTCCGTAAGGTCGATTATTTCAAGAAAGGGATTGACGCGGTCTTAAAGACTGTTGACGTGTATCATTCGCCCAGTTTTGACTATTTCTGTGCCAGGACGTCTTTTCCGGTCGTCGTTACCGTGCACGACCTGATCTTTAAATCTTATCCCGGGGGGCATCCCCGGAGAACGGTGGATGAACTGCAGGAACAATTTGACCAGGCGGTGCGTTATTCGCAGAAGATCATCTGCTGTTCGCAGAACACCATTGATGATATCCATAAATATTTTCAGGTGGACCGGGATAAGATCACTTTGGTGCATCAAGGTGTGGATCCGGACGTGTTTTACACCCTGGACGGCGACGAGAGGGAACAGGCGCGGCAGACAGTGAAAAATAAAGGGATCTCCGGGGCCTATATCCTGTCGGTCGGCACGATTGAACCCCGCAAGAATATAGCCGGGACTCTGAGGGCGTTTCAGATTTTGAAGGAGAAAAAATATTTCAGTGGTAAATTGGTTGTGGCCGGTATGAAGGGATGGCTGAACGAAGAGTTGGACCGAATACTGGCAGACCTTCCGGTCAAAGAGGATGTTGTCTTTCCGGGCTATCTCACGGATGAAGAATTGCGTCATTTTTATAATCTCGCGGAAGTTTTCGTCTTCCCGTCTTTTTATGAAGGGTTTGGATATCCTATCGTTGAGGCTTTCAGTTGTCAAACACCGGTGGTCACGTCGAATGTTTCTTCCTGCCCGGAGATCGCTCAGGACGGGGCCTTAACTGTCGACCCCCATGATGTTGACGCGATTGCCGAAGCCATTGCCCGGTTATTATCTGATCAGGATTTAATCGCCCGGAAGCGGCAAGCGGGAACAGCGATCGCCCGTGAGATGAATGTTTTTAACACGGCAAAGAATACTTTGGCTGTTTATCAGCAGGTGAGCCAAAAAAAATAAGGAACGGTTTTATTGATGAAAGTCAGTGGGTTTACAATTGTTCGCAATGCCCAAAAATACCATTATCCGGTCGTTGCCTCGATCACATCGATCTTAGATATTTGTGACGAATTCGTCGTGAATATCGGTGATTCTCAGGATGGCACTAAAGCGTTGGTCCAATCGATCAAGAGTGATAAAATCCGCATTATTGAGCATCGTTGGGATATGTCTTTAAAGGAGAAGGTTTTGTCCGAACAGACAAATGTCGCGCTCGAAGCCTGTCAAGGTGATTGGGCGTTTTATCTGCAGTCTGACGAGGTTGTGCATGAAAAAGATTTAGGCCCGTTGGCGCGCATGATGGAAGAAAACCTCCATCATCCGGACGTGGATGCCCTGCGTTTTCGCTGGCTGCATTTTTATGGGAGTTATTACCGCTACCGTATTGATGAGGGTTGGTATCAAAAACAGGACCGCATCATCCGTAACAATCGGTCCATCGAATCTTATGGTGATGCCTTTGGGTTTCGCTGTAAAAACAGGCAGCCTTTGCGGCGTCTGAAAACCCCGGCTTACATTTATCATTATGGTTGGGTTCACTCCCCGGATATCATGACCAGGAGGCGCTGCAACGCCGAGCAAGTCGGGTTTACAACATTGCAGGAGCAAGAGCGGACAACGGATTTTGACTACGGCGAGTTAAAACGGTTTCCCGCCTATTTCGGCACACATCCGAAGGTGATGCAAGAAAATATTCACGCGCATGCCATCAGCCAACAGGACCGCAGACAGATCAGGTGGCAATACTGGTGGCATCCGATGCATTGGACGCGCTCACGGTATAAAACCGGACGGAGAATACGCACAAGAATAACATAGCGCGTTCCCGCATGGAGCAACGCCTCTATACGGGATGAAGCGCGCTGTCTTAAGGAGGATAGGATGAAGAAAGATATTTATGCTGTTATTTTAGCCGGTGGGGCGGGGACCCGTTTTTGGCCGAAGAGCCGGCAACAGTTTCCCAAACAATTCCTGCCTATCATCGGGAATAAAACATTGTTAGAGATGACATGTGAAAGAATCCTTAAAAAGGTTTTACCGGGCAATGTTTATATCGTGACCAATAAGGATTACCGCGCCCTCATCCAGAAACAAATAATATCTTATAAAATCCCGGCGAAGAACGTTCTTTATGAGCCGGTCGGGAAGAATACCGCGCCGGCCATAGCCTGGATTGCCGGCTATTTGAATAAAATGAATCCTGACGCGCTTATGATGGTTCTTCCGTCGGACCACTATATCCGGGAAACACGAGCTTATCTGAAAATTATGCAACAGGCCATTGATTTAGCGCAAAAAGATTATCTTGTTACGCTCGGAATTGTTCCCACTCGTCCGGACACGGGTTACGGCTACCTTAAAGTGAAGTCCACCAGTCCGTCGAAGAATCAGGTTTTAAAAGTTGAGAAGTTCACGGAGAAACCGACGCTGCCGGTCGCCAAACGTTTTTTACGGGCCAAAAAATATTTGTGGAACAGCGGCATGTTTATCTGGAAGGCGGCTGTCATCTTAGACGAGTTTGAACGACATTTGCCGCGCCTGCACTGGGCATTATCAAAAGGTGTCAGTCAAAGAGGAATTTCCCGGAAATGGAAAGGCCTTCCCGGTGTTTCCATTGATTACGGCATATTGGAGAAGGCGAAGAACGTCGTGGCTGTGCCCGCTTTGAAAATCGGTTGGTCTGATCTGGGCAGTTGGGAATCGCTGTATGATCAATTACCAAAAGACAGGCAAGGGAATGTCCTGAAGGGGGATGTTTTAGCGCTTAATGCCAGGAACTCTTTTGTTTGGTCTGAAAAACGTTTGGTCGGTGTGATCGACGCGGAGCACCTGATTGTGATCGACACGCCCGACGCTTTGCTTGTTTGTCCAAGGGAATCCGCCCAAAAAGTTCGGGCGATCATTGATATTCTGAAAAAGAAAAAGAGCCGGCTGGTATAAGCCGTGTGACAATATTTAAGCAGTAATACCAATTCCATTAAATAATGACCAAAATCAATTCTGTTTTTCAGAATTAAGATAGAGCAATTTATTAATGGATTTGGTATAAACCCGGAAAAGGGTCAAGATGTCGACCGGTATGAATCCGTATAAAAGAATACTTATTATCAATATTTATGGTATTGGAGATGTTCTCTTTACAACGCCTTTGTTGCAGGCCTTGCATCAGAATTTTCCAGAGGCAAAGATCGATTATATTTGTAATCGTCGGGCGTTGGACATTTTATCCCCCCAGGCATTTATTAATGAATGCATTGTGTATGAAAGGGATGAATGGCATAAAATAAAAAAGCAATCCCTGATGCGTTATCTAAAGAAATTATTATCGTTTCAGAAAATGATTTATGAGCGACATTATGACCTTGTTTTTGACCTCTCTTTAAATTCCCAGTTTAACTTATTGACGTTTATTGCCAGGATTAAAGAACGCGTCGGATTAAATTATAGGAATCGATCCCCGTTGTTAACCAGAAAAATTGACCTGTATGGTTTTGAAGATAAGCCTGTTGTGGAGTATTATCTTGATTTGCTTCCTTTGCTGGGGTGTAAACCGACCACGTTTCCCCTGTCTTTTCCGGTTTCAAAGGAGGATGAAGAATGGGCGCGCGTTTTTTTTAAGAAAAATAAGATTAACCCGAAGAAAAAAATTGTTGGGATTATTCCCGGAGGGGGCGCCAGTTGGGGGCCGGACGCGGTCGATCGTCGCTGGCCGGGCGAAAAATTTGCAAAATTAGCTGATAAATTGATTGAAAAATTTTGCGTGCAGATTATACTATTTGGTGATAGCCGCGAGCGGGAACTATGTGAAAATGTCCGAAGATCGATGCAAAATGCCTGTCTTGTTGCTTGCGGGGAGGCTAACCTGGGACAATTCGCCGCTTTTTTAAAAGCATGTACCCTTGTTATTTTAAATGATGGTGGACCATTACACATTGCCATGGCCGTGCGATCAAAAGTCGTCGCTATTTTCGGTCCGGTCAATGAAAATGTTTATGGGCCGTATCCCCCTGATGGGTCCACCGTTGTTAATCACGCGACGTTATGCCGCCCCTGTTATAAAAGGTTTAGGCGTTCTCAATGCGATCATATCAGTTGTTTGCGACAACTATCAGAAGAAAATGTTTTATTGAAAATTGAGGAGCTGGGTTATCTTTCCTGAATCTGGACGATGTTGACGTTCAATATGGGATATCAAAGATGATACGCTTGAAAAGGAAAGGATGTGTCTCGTGTCAGGTCAAGTTCCGTTTATCGATTTTAGTCAACAATACCAAACAATCAAGGACGAAATAGACGTCGGGTTGAAAAATGTTTTTCAAAAAGGGAATTTTATCCTCGGACAAGAGGAGAAAGATTTTGAACAGCATTTCGCGGCTTATTGTGAATCCACTTACGCGATTGGCGTGAACTCCGGGACCGACGCCCTTTATCTGGCCCTTTGTGCCCTGGGGGTCAAAGCCGGAGATGAAGTGATCCTTCCCTCTCACACATTTATTGCCTCGGCGCTGGGTATTTCCTATCTGGGGGCGAAGCCGGTTTTAGTGGATATAGAAGAGCAGACATATAATCTTGACCCGCAAAAATTACGCGCGGCTATTACCGATAAAACAAAGGCGATTATCGCCGTGCACCTTTATGGTCAGGCCGCGAACATGGACGAGATCAACGCGATCGCGAAAGAACGTGGGATTAAGGTTATCGAAGACGCGGCCCAGGCGCATGGCGCGAGGTATAAAGATCAACGGATCGGTTCTTTAGGGGATGTGGCCTGTTTCAGTTTTTATCCCACAAAAAGTCTAGGCGGTTTCGGTGACGGCGGCATGATCGTCACCAAAGATCAGGCGGTGTATGACAAAGTCATGATGTTAAGGGATTATGGCCGAAAAGGCCGTTACGCCCATGTGATCAAGGGGGTTAATTCCCGTCTTGACACGCTGCAAGCCGTAATTCTCGACGCCAAACTTGAATATTTGGATGAATGGAACCGCATGCGGGCCGAAAAAGGGGCATACTATAATGAGCTTTTGACCGGCATCCCCGGTCTGATCACACCGGTAACCGTGTCTGACCGGACCCATGTTTTTCAAACTTACGCCATCCGGGTTAAGAATAGAGACCGGGTTTTAGACCAGATGCAAGCCCGAGGGATTGGGGTCCTTATTCATTATCCGATCCCCGTTCATCTGCAGGAAGCTTACGCTGATTTGGGTTATGCCCGGGGAGACTTCCCGGTATCGGAACGGTTAGGGGATGAAGAATTATCCTTGCCCATGTTCCCGCATATTACAGGTGAACAAGTGGATACGGTCTGTTTGACCTTAAAGGAGATTGTCAGCGTTGCGGCGTAAAGAGTGTTGTTGAGACCGGCTCCGTTCGTGAGCGTCGCGTGCCGGAGAGATATTTTTCAAATGGATTTTTTAAGAAAGATAGAGATATATGAGCCGTATTCCTGTTTCTGTGGTTATTATCGCAAAAAATGAAGAACATAATATTGAAGATTGTTTGAAAAGCGTGCACGGTTGGGCTGATGAGATCGTTCTGCTCGACGATCACAGTCAGGACCGGACGGTTGAGATTGCCGAGCAATTTGCTGACAAAGTTTTTCAGCGCAAGATGGATATCGAGGGCCGGCACCGCAATTGGGCTTACGCTCAGGCCAGGAACACGTGGGTCCTGAGCCTCGACGCGGATGAACGCGTCACCGAAGAATTAAAACAGGAAATCGATCAAGTCCTGCCTGAAGCGACAGCCCAGGCCTATACCATTCCCCGGCGGAATTTTATCGGGCAGTATTGGCTGCGGCATGGAGGGCAATACCCTTCAGCGCAGTTACGTTTGTTTATGAAAGATAAGTTTCGTTATGAAGAAGTTGAAGTGCATCCGCGCGTATTTTTGGAGGGAGAAACCCGGCATTTAACCAAAGATATGTTGCATTACAGTTATCGTGATTTTGGTCATTTTTTGACCAAACTGAATGGCCAGACAACTTTAGAAGCCCGTAAATGGATCCAGAGCAACCGTGAAATGTCCTTTGGCAAGGCCTTTTGGCGGACCTTGGACCGTTTCCCTCGAGCGTACCTGCGCAAGAAGGGCTATAAAGATGGTTTTTATGGTTTTATGTCGGCCTTTTTTGGCTCATTGTATCAGATTATCAGTTATGCGAAGTATTGGGAGATGAAACAGAAAGGTTAAGAGTGAAAGTTGTCTTTTTAGATCGGGATGGAGTGATCAATAAATTTCCCGGTAATGGAAATTATGTGACCAAGATCAAGGAATTTCATTTCATTTCAGGATCATTAGAATCCATACGTTGTTTGACGGAAGAAGGGTTTGATATTTTTGTTGTTTCCAATCAAGCCGGCGTGGGTAAAGGCGTTTATTCCGAAAGGAAGCTGCAGCACATCAACCGCAATATGTTGCGGGAGGTTAAGAAACACGGCGGCAAGATCAAGCGTGTTTTTTATTGCACGCACCGTTCGGATGCCGGTTGCGGCTGCCGTAAACCGGAGATCGGCAATATCCGTAAGGCTTTTAAGTTGGTGAACAAACCGTTGAGTTCGGCGCGCAAGTCATATTTTGTCGGCGATACGGAAGGGGATATCCAGGCAGGTGTCAACGCGGGTTGCAAGACGATCTTTGTTTTATCCGGACGGGAAAACCGTCGCCATTTGCGCGGCTGGGCTGTCAAACCGGATTACATCGTCAAGGACTTATCAGAAGCAACAAAAATTATAACCAACAATCACGTTAAATGAAAATATTAGTGATTCATGCTTCAGCCGGGGCAGGCCATCTAAAGGCGGCTGAGGCGGTGACTGCCGGAATCCAGGCGCATACTCAATACGAGGTTGAGCTGGTCGACGCGCTCGACTTTGCCAGCGTTTTTTACAAAAGACTTTATCAGAAATCTTATTTATTTTTAATCTCAAAAGTTCCCATTATTTGGGCCCTCTGTTTTGCTTTGATGGACATTCCCCTTCTGCAACCCGTGATCCGTCTGGCGCGCCGGTTTTATAATAACCTCAACATGAAACGCCTTCAGCGGCACCTGATCAATGAGCAGTTCCATTATATTATCTCGACGCATTTTATGCCCACGGAAATCGCCGCGGCCTTGAAACGGCGCGGAATGATCGCCTCGCATGTGATCACCTGCGTGACCGATTTCGACGTGCACCGGATCTGGCTGGCCGAAGGGGTGGACATTTTCACGGTGGCCAGTGATTGGACGAAAGAAAAGTTGAAGAGCATGGGGGTTGACGGCGACATCGTGCGCGTGACAGGAATTCCGACTCATGAGAAATTCTGCGGACCATTTGATAAAGGGGCCTTAAAGGCTCAGCTGGAATTAAAGCCGGATATGTTCACGGTCTTGATCGCGACAGGCTCGTTTGGCATCGGTCCGATTGAAGAAATTATTCAGGCATTGAAAGACGTTCAGGTTATTGTTGTGTGCGGGTATGGTAAGGTGCTGTATGAACGCTTGAGTGTGAAGAAATACGACAATGTCAAAGTCTGCGGATTGGTCGATAATATGCATGAATTAATGGCTGTCGCCGACGTGATGATCACCAAACCCGGCGGTTTATCGATTTCCGAGGCTTTGGTCAGCGAACTGCCCATGATCTTTTTCAGCGCGATACCCGGACAGGAAGAAAATAATGTCAAAGTTTTAAAAGAATCGGACGTGGGTATCAGCCGGTGCGGGATCGCTGAGATCGCCCAACAGTTGGAACACTACAAATCCTCTCCTCAAGACTTTCAGGCCGCGGTTGAAAAGGCCAGGGCCCTGGGTCGTCCTCATGCTGTGCGGGATATATTAAGCTTGATAAAATAATTGAGTGCCTCTAAGATGGAACTATTACCAAATCCATTAAGCAATAACCAAAGTCATTATGATATCCCCGCTAAAGCGTTAAGAAAAGCAGAATTGGTTTTGGTCATTATTTAATGGAATGGGTATTACTTGTATGGAATTTAATCAGTATTTGCGATGATAAAATGGAGGACGCGAGGTCCGCCCTCATGATATTATGATGTCACAGCATTCACAAAATAAAATCGCCCAGGTTGTCGTCGGAATAGCGGTGCCCGGGCCTTTTGATTATCTGGTGCCGGATGATTCGCGTCCAACCGCGCGCGTTGGCCAGCGCGTTAAAGTCTCGTTCGGCCGGCGGGTGATGTTAGGCGTCATCGTTCAGTTGAAAGCTGATAGCACGGTTAAAGGTTTAAAGGCCTTGAGCGCGGTCCTGGACCAGGACCCTGTCTTAGACCGACAGGCCCTGGCCGTGACGAAAAAGATGTCCGAATATTATGGGTGTTCCTGGGGTGAGGCGCTCATGAGCTGTTTGCCGGTCTATTTGCGTCAGACAAAGAAGGTTGAGCAAACGTATGGCCTTCCCGGAGATAGGGCCTCAAAGAATGTTTCGTTGCTGAAAAATGTTTTGGTCCATGATGAAACGCAGCGCAAGGGCCGGGAGAGATTTTTCGCTTTAATAGACGCGGCCATCGAGCGGCAACAGGGTGTGATTATCCTGGTGCCGGATGTCTACCGCGTTAAGGGGATGGTCGAACAACTTCAGCGTCAGTATGCCTTAACGGAGATCGCGGTATGCGGGGATAAATCGTTGACGCCCAAAAAAGAGTTTTTGCAATGGGCGCGAATGAAAACAGGTCAGGTCCGCGTCGTTGTGGGGACCCGCTCGACGGTCTTTGCCCCTGTGCCGAACTTAGGTTTGATTGTCGTGAGTGAAGAGGAACATCCCGCGTACAAACAGGAGCAGACCCCGCAGTATCATGTTAAGAAGATAGCTGAGATCCGTCGAGAGGTGGAGAGCTGTCAGCTGGCCTTTATGAGCGCGACCCCGTCGGCGCAAACATGGTATCAGGCCCGGGAAGAACAGTGGCAGATAGATTATTATCCCCGGGAACATCAAAATGAGTTGCAGCGGGTGGATATGACCAATTTTAATCCGCGGCGCTCGTCGATTGTTTCCTTTCCGTTGCAGAGCCGCGTGCAAAAGGTTTTGGAACGGAAAGGCCAGGTGTTGTTGTTTTTGAACCGGCGGGGGTCCAGTTCCATCACGCGTTGCCATCGCTGTGAAGCGGTCTTAATGTGTCCGCGCTGCAATGTGTCTTTGGTGTACCTGCCTTCCAAACAGCAGTTGGTCTGCCGGCATTGCAATCACACCGGGCCGTTGCCGAAAAAATGCCCGCGGTGTCAGGGGGCGTATTTGAAATCCATGGGCAAGGGCATTGAGAAGATCGAAAGTGAGTTGGCGCGCTATTTTCCTTATGCTAAAATTTGTTGTTATGACCGTGATAGCGACGGTTATGATCCCAGGGCCGATATTTATATTGTCACCCAGGCCTTTTTGCGATGGCGGCAACGCGTGCGAGTGGATTTAACCGCGGTATTAAATTTGGATTCGGAATTGACGCGTTTTGATTGGCGTTCCGGTTTTCAGGCGTACCGTTTATTGAAGACCATGCAGCTGATGTCCAAAGAGACATGTGTCGTGCAGACGTACTTGATGGACCACTATGTGTTTCAGTCGTTTTTGAAAGGCGATAGCCGAATATTTTACCGGGACGAGCTTGAGCACCGGCGGGAATTGGGCTTTCCGCCGTTCGGGCATGTGATTGACGTGGTGGCGCGCAGTTTAAAAGAAGAAGACGCCCTGGCGTATATCACGGCCTTGTTTGATGCTATGGAGCCATCCGCCGGGGAGATTGAGATTTCGGACCCGCAACCTGACCGACGGGCCAAACTGCGGGACCAGTACCGATTCGCGATTCACTTGAAAGGAAGCGACGGAGGCGCTATACTGGCACTCATTAAAGGCGCGCTTAAAAAAATTAAATCCAAGCGCGGTGTGATCTTAACCGTCAATGTCGACGCGTAAGAAAATGGTATCGTTTTTCATGTCATGTTTTCTCAGAGAAACGGACAGGATTTCGGCCATTTTGATTTGATCGCTATAACAAACGTTCTTTTGAATTGTTGAAAGATGATATTTTCTGAGAGGGGAAGGATGAGAATTGTTTTTTTTGGTAGTGATGATTTTGCCCTGGAGCATTTGCGCTATCTGGTCGAGAACAAATACAAGGTGATGGCCTGTGTGACCCAGCCCGACCGTCCGCGCGGCCGGGGTTGGAAAATGATCATCAGCCCGATCAAGGAATACGCCCTGCGGCATGATATTCCGGTCTGGCAACCGGATGATATGCGCGACGCGTCGTTCACCCGGCAGTTGCGCGAGGCAGACGTGGAACTTTTTGTTGTGATCGCCTTTGGCCGCTTCCTTCCCGATGAGATCCTGGCTTTGCCGGCTTGGGGTTCGATCAATGTGCATGCCTCCTTGCTGCCCAAATACCGCGGGGCCGGACCGATCAACTGGGCCATTATCAAAGGCGAGACCCGTTCCGGCATCACCATCATGAAACTCAACGCGACCATGGACGGCGGGGATATGATCGCTCAAATTCCGATTGAGATCGACCCGCGGGACGACGCCCCGCATTTGCGCGCGAAGATGATCGCGGCTGGTCCGGCTTTTCTCGGCGAGACCATTATCAAAATTAAGCGCGGTGAAAATCAGCTCATCCCGCAGGATGCCAGCCAGGTGACCTTTGCCCCGAAATTAAAGAAAGCGATGGGCTTGATTGATTGGTCGCGATCCGCCAAAGATATTCATAATCTTGTGCGCGGTCTTAAGCCCTGGCCGTCGACCTACACCCACTGGAAATCCAAGACACTCAAGATTTTGGAAACAGAGCTTGTCGAGACCCATTATGATGCCGCGCCCGGCACCATTGTCGCCGCCGGTAAGCAGGGCATCCTGACCGCGACAGTTGACAATGCCCTTTTGATCAAACAGGTCCATTTAGAGAACGCCAGGCCCATGGACGCGCTGGCCTTTATCGTCGGGCACAAGGTCGACGTGGGGTACGCGTGGGACCGGTAAGAAGGCCGAGCTTTGCGGACATGGTCTGTCATCTGAACAGGTGTTTTGATATAATGGAATATATATTATGATTAAGAAAATTGTTAAGAAATATAACATTCATGAACAGCCGAAGGGATGTGCCTATTGGTTGTCTAAGGAACCCTGGCAAAGGGTCGAAGCCGTCGAATTATTAAGGAGACAATGCTATGGAAGTGCACCAAGACTACAAAGAGTTGTTAAAGTTGTTCAACGATCATAATGTCGAATATGTTATTGTTGGCGCTTTTACATTAGCTTTTTATGGACACCCCCGATATACCGGAGATCTGGATCTTTTGGTTGAACCGGATACTGCTAACGCCGAAAGGATCATCACTGCCATTCATGGCTTTGGGTTTGAATTATTAAATTTATCCGTTGATGATTTTACTTTACCAGGAAAAATTGTCCAATTGGGCGTCGCTCCAGTGCGCATTGATATTATCACGTCATTAACCGGTGTCCCATGGGCGGACGTCGAACAACACCGTGTCAAAGGGCCGTTCGGCGACATCGAGGTTTTCTATCTCGGGCGGGATGAATTTATCGCTAACAAAAAAGCTCTGGGCCGCCACAAAGACCTCGCCGATATTGAAGAATTATCCCCGTAGTTTTTTTTATTTCAGCATAGTCTTTCTATGTCAATCCCTTTTTTTGATAGAAGAGTTAATTGCTCTTTGAAAACGAGTTAAACAGCTAATTGCTTTTCCAAAGATCTCTTAGTGATCTGAGCAAGATGATAATTTTCATCATAGGTTGAATGTGTTATCCATAAGCGATGAATAATCTTAAGCCATTTATTGGCTAGAGCTCTCAGCGCAGCATGATGGTTTTTGCCTTTTTTTCTTTGTTGATCATAATAATTTTTAGCCCAAATAGAGCGTCTTAAACTGGAAAAAGCCATCTGGTCAACGATATTGCGAAAGATTTTATTACAGGCAGACCGAAAAAAGATGTGGCAAGATTGACCAGATTTGCTGGTAACCGGAGCGGTGCCAGCAAGGCATTGAATATCATTAAAGTGAGAGAAGCGATTTCTGCAATCTCCGAAACAGGAAAGTAATCGAGGGCCAATATCTTTACCTACCCCAGGGACTTTATCAAAGATGTTTTTATCGGGATGTTGGTTGTAATGATTTTTAATTTCTCGATCATAATCATTTAGTTGTTGGATGATCAATTTAATCTGAGGGATAATGGATTTAACGAAACGTTCTTTCGCATTAACAAAAATATCAGGAGCTGAGGGTTGATCTTCTTGGATGAAAGAGAAGATTTCCTGTGCGCGTTGTGGTTTGGTGTATTTATGTTTTTTGAGAAAATATACGAGTTTTTTTAAGGTTAAATTTTTAGCTTTTTTAGGAGTAGGATGTTTAGAAAGAAAAGCCAAGGATATTTGATTCGTGATATCACAAAAAAGTTTTAAGGCTGCAGGGTAGTAAAGTTTAAGGGTATCGATTAGTTGATTTTCCAAACGGATTTTCTCTTTAAGAAGACGTTGACGGTCGTCGGTGAGGAGTTTCAGTATTTGGGTTGAATCAGAGTTCATTTGATATTCTCTAAGACGATGCTTGTCTTTTCTAATGTACTCAGCAAGGAGTCTGGCGTCAAGTTTATCGTTTTTGTTCCTGGCTAAAGAATATGTTTTTCGGTAATCAATCAAGGCTCCCGGGTTGATCGGAAAAATGCGATAACCGAATTGTAACAAATGGTCAAATAAAAGACCATGATTAGTTTCGAGACAAATAAAGATCAGTTCTTTTAAAAAAGGTTTCAGTTGAGTATCGAGGTGAGCAAATCCATCAGAATCATTGGTGATACGAAAGTCCTTGATGATAGAACCGTCAGAATGCATTAAGCAAATGTCATGATGTTGGTCAGCCCAATCTATACCGACAAGTATTGGATTCATAAAAGCTCCTTTCTTTGTTTGTCCAGGGGAGTTCAGAGTACTATCGGTAATGTCCTCACATGGGCCCTCGCAGGGCGGCTTTCTAATTGATTGTTCCGATAATTGAGACCTGAGGGAGCCGACTATACTAGGCACTCGAAGTGCAAGGAAAGTTAAGCCTTGCCCTCAGGACTGACTCCTTTAGATTTTGGTTTCTTACGTTCTATCAAAGAAAGGACTTATTTTAAAGAACTGTTATTAGTTTAACATATGAGGAAAGTATATAATACTTTCCTACGCAGCTTAAAATTGCCAAAGTCATTGCCGAAGGCAATTTTCTTGCGTATTTTTCGGTTGATACAATTGATCTAACGGACTGCTCGGCACGTTCGTCAAATCCCGGATGACATGCGTGTAAATCATCGTGGTCTCCACATTTTTATGGCCGAGCAATTCCTGCACTTCCCTGATATTGACCCCGGACATCAGCAAGTGCGTCGCGAAACTGTGACGCAGAGTGTGCATGCTGGCGTGTTTGTGGATATTTGTTTTTTTTAAGGCCCGCTTCAGCTCTGTTTGAATCGGTTTTTCAACCATATGAAAACGGCGGATCTTAGCGTCTGACCGGTCAATCGAAAGTTTTCTTGAGGGAAAGACATATTGCCAGCACCAGTCTTTACTGGCTTGAGGATATTTTCGCTCCAGGGCGTTCGGTAAAATTGCCTGTCCGTAACCGCTATTTATACCAATTCCATTAAATAATGACCAAAACCAATTTTGCTTTTCTCGACGCTTTAGCGAGAATATCAGAATTGAAATAGAACAATTAATTAATGGATTTGGTATTAGATCCTGTTGATGTAACTTATGGGCCTGCTCAAGATGTTGCTGCAACCGCGTTTTGATATGAACAGGAAGAATCGTCGTCCGGTCTTTATCCCCTTTGGAGCTGCGGATAAAAACCAGGTTTTCATTAAAATCAAGGTCCTTCACTCTGAGATGAATGAGCTCGGAAATACGCATGCCGCTGCCGTACAAGAGCTGGAGGTGAAGTAAATATTTTTCGCGAACATGCTCAAACAATTGTTTCACTTCTTCTGTCGATAAGACGACGGGCAGTTTGACGCCTCGTTTGGCGCGCACGACCGTCTTAATATCATTAAGGTCCTGGCACAGGGTATGGCGGAATAGAAACAAAAGGGCATTAAAGGCTTGATTTTGGGTGGAAGAAGCGACCTTGCGTTCGACAGCGAGGTAACTGAGATAATTTTTTACGTCTTTCTGATCAAAGGCCTGCCCGGGTTTGGTTTGATGAATATAGTAAAAGAATCGTTTGATCCATAAGAGATAGTTTTTTTCCGTTTTGGGCGAGTAATGCTTTAAGCGGATCCATTGACGGGTTGTTTGGAGCATTTGAGGAAAGGTCTGCGCCGTGCTACTCTCAGTCTTATCCGAAAATTTATTCGTTCCGTCCTTATTTTTTTTTAGAAAATGGTGGAGATATAACTTGATAGCCACTTGCGCTTGCTGGATCTGCCAATTTTTGATCTGAGGTAAAGTTTGAAGATGAGCAACAAAGCGTTCCATCCTTTTCTCATCTAGCGGCGTTTCTGAAAAACCCAGACATTGACGCACCCAAGCAGCCAGGAAGGGGATATGTTTCGGTGCGGCAAGTTTTTTTTGTTGTAAAAAAAATTGGAATTCCGGCAATAAATCAGGCATAAAAACCCTCCCCTTTTTTTGAATAATGGAATGATTGTCGGCAGGCAAAATGGGGAGGTGATAACATAGGATATCAATATCCGATGCTAAAAGACGTACCGGATAAGTGATATTATAAACAAAAAGCGACGTTTTTTCAACCGTCCCCCTGGAAATTGACAATTATTTTACACTAAGTATAATTATTAATACTAAAAGGGGATTAGTTCTCATTTTATCCTAAAATATTAAACGGAAAACCGTACATTAATTGTTATCTGAAAAAACATGAAAATAGTAATGCCATTATTTAATTTTAATTATGAGGGAGAAGAATATAAATTTTCTGATATTTATACTATCAAAGGATTTGATCCTGAAAAGGATATTCCAAAAAATTGTTTGGATGGAATATCAAAAATAGGCTTATCACAAATATCTTTAGAAAATAAAGCCCTTATCGCAGAATCGCCGGATTTTGATTACTATAAAAGCGAAATCAATTTATTATTGCTAGCTTTTAAAATATATGCCTGTGCAAACGTTTTAATAAAATGGCGTTTTTGCGATGAAAATCAAACGCATTCAACAATGCTTAATGATACTTATAGAAATTTATTAATAGACGTAAATGAATTTTTATCAGAGTCAGATTTAGATAATATTAAAACAGGTTTTCATAAACTAAAAGAAATGTATGCTATTTCTGCCAGAATGAAAAATGCAATATTTTTTTTATGGCAGAGCTTTCATATAGGCAAACATGTTGGTGTATACGTTTTTCTTACATGCGCCTTAGAGGCTTTGTTTTCTGGGGAATCAAGAGATAAACCAACATCAATTTTGCTAAATCGTATAAGCTCTTTTGTTGAGGGTGATAGTCGCTTTTCAAAAACGCAGATTGATAAAATATATGATGTGCGTTCAGATATGGTCCATGGGAGAATAAAGCATACCGACAAAAAAGAACTAGAAGAAAGATCTAAAAATTTGGAAAAGTTAGCAAAATTAGAAGCGTTAGTATTTACCTGTTTTCGCAAGTTTCTTGACGAAGAAATATATTTAAAATTTAATGATGAAGAAGAAAAGGAATCATATTTAAACAATTTAACAAATAAAAACAGATAACAATTCGCTACAAGGGATTTTGCTGCGCGCCTACGGCGCTACGTAAAACCCCTGAGCTCAAATGTTATACCAATGATTGAAAAAACACAACTTAAGCAAATTATTATTGATTGGGCTAAAGCATTACCTTGTAGAGTAAGAATTCATCTTTTTGGTTCATATTTGAAGGGAAAAGAAAATCCTAATGATATTGATATTTCATTAGAGTTTATTGACAAATTTTCAGAAGATGAAAGAACTTGTTTATGGTGTGACCATCATACTGATTGGGAGAAGGACCTCTGCTTTAAAACAAGTGAGAATATCGAACTTAGTTTATTTGAGGGTGAAGATTCTCCGCAAATGCAACATAATTTGCAGGATGCATCTATATTATTATTTGATACAGATGATAAGGACATTAAAGAAAAGGTATAACAACCAAATTCAGCGGAACTTGCTCCGGCAGCTATGCCGCCTACGCAAGTCCGCTGATTAGCGAGCGTTAGGCGCAATAGCTTTGCTAAATTTTGTCTGTGACGGTTTTCTTGCCCTCT
>JAIORP010000038.1 GCA_021108075.1 Candidatus Omnitrophota bacterium
TTTTTATGTTTTTTAACAAGGTTGTCCTTTGAAATAACTAGTTCTCGGACAAGCTCCTAGGAGGCCCTTCCTGACCAAAAAATTCCGTAAAAAGAATAGCCAAGCTTCTTTCCGGCGGCGTGTCACGCTGAGTGGTTTCCTGTTCGAGGGAGCCCGAAAGGGGCAGACAGAATCAATCAAAACAGGAGATTCTAACAAAGGATCGAAAGGACAGCAACATCCTACAATCTCACGGGCGTTGTTTTTTTTCTAAACACATAAATTCGCATTTGAGATTAAGGATGTCATCAGCTAAAGGATTTTGCGGATCAAGCTCAAGGGCCTTGTTGATGAACTGCTGATATTTCTGCATTTCCCCCTGCCTTTTATAAATTTCTGCCAAACGAACATACACGTCCGGAAAGTTCGGATTCATCTCAATGACTTTATGATAATAATCCTCGGCTTTTTTGAGATCCCCCCCGAAAACCTTCGGTGCCAAGAGATAAAAATTCCCCCATCCGAAATAATGAATAAACGATTCCGGGTCTAATTTCCGGACAATCTTTAAATGCCGCACAGACGTGTAGCCATGAAAGGCGATGGAAAGAGGACCGGCATCCACGGTTAACATGCCATGGGCCGCCGAATATAGGCCGTGGGCGTAAAGAATGGTTTCCGAATCCACTTGGTCCGACTTCATCCGTATAATCCTGCCGGTTAATGCGAGGACCTCTTTCAATGAGTTGCGCAAATACGCTAAATGCGCGGAAGACATAATGACTGGAGCAAAATTTTTCTTTTCATCTATCAATGCCCCCAGTATCTGTTCGCTCAGATCGTAATCGTGCAATCCCTTAAGGGCCTCGGCCACACCCCAGCGCGCTTCATAGACAGATGGATCACTGACCAGGATGTCTTCAAAGATCAGCTTGGCATTGTGGTTGTTGAAATATTTTAAATTGATGAGCCCTTTGATGTATTTTTGTTCAATTTGGTCCACATCATTGGCCAGATATTCCTGCGCCTCCTGGTAATCCATCTGCCCGACGAGATTATGCAGCCTCACCCAATCCAATGCTTCAGTCCGGCCCGCGCCGAAAAAAAATAAAATTAATAAAATCGGGAAAGCCCTGTATCTCATCCCCTTCTCCTTTCAAAATAAAGCTGGCTTTTTTCATCCATCATCAAAAAAACTCGGACAATATCGCCACATGATCAAAACACCGAAAGCGCGACAAAAAATAAAACGGATCAAAAACAACCTTTAAAACCATTACGATTGTTGCCCGGATACGACAGCAGGACTAAAACGCCTGTCAGGAAAAGCACAAAAAATGTCAATCCCATCATCAAACCTTTCCGGGGTTCCATCATAAAGGCGATCAACCCCGTTTAACAAATGACATACCGCAAAAAAATACACACTTTTTTCATAGACAGCGTCAACACGGTCCGATCCTTGTGCCCTTCCATTACATAGCCTGTGCCCCGACTGCGGACCCTGCCCAAATAGCCAACATAAACCATCAGTAATACCAAATCCATTAAATAATTACCAAAGTCATTATGATATTCTCGACGTTTAAACAAGAATATTGGTATTCAAATAGGACAATTATTTACTGGATTTGGTATTACTGTGTATCCAAACCGGCTGGCAATCCGGGCGCTGATAGACTCGCCTCTAAAGCATTGACAATATTCTGAGCTAATAAACGATCTCCCTTTGTTGTGCAGTGCCCAAAATCAGTGGCAAACATATCAATAAAATATTCCCAGTAGCTGGAGTTTGCCACAGCGTCTTTAAATATTTTTTCATTATCAACAAATATCACACCATCATGGTTATCAAATAACAACGTTAAATCATTAACACTACGCATCGGATATTGGACACAAACAAGCTGGATGCCCCTCTTGGTGACAATATCTTTAAGTTTGTTATAATTCACCTTTGTGGTTTGATTAAAACTTCTTAACCGCAACTCTTTTGACATCTGAAAATAGGTTTCAGCAGCTCCGTACTTGTTTTGCTCAAGAGAAAAAACAGCAAGAAGACTGTACATATCCGCGTCCTGAGGGTCCACTTTAATCGCTTCAAGCAACACTTTTTCCGCATCAGCATAATTCTTTTGGTCCCAGTAAGATTTTGCTAATTCATAATACGCTTCGATGTTATCCCTGTTCATTTTTACAGCCATGGACAACGTTCTTTCCGCTTTTATAAAATCCTGCTGGTTGCGATAATATCGTCCTAAGATCACATAGGCTTCCGTAGTCTTTGGATCCAGTTCGATCGCCTTTTTCAGCATTTTCTGGGCCAAATTATTTTCATTCTGATAGACATAATACCAGCCAAGTTCAGAATAAACTTGAGCGCTGTTTGGATATAATTCCACCGCTTTTAAAAGAACGTCCATGGCCTTAAAACGCTCACCCTGAAAAATGTAATAGTCCGCCAGCTTTATAAAATATTCGTCATTTTGAATACCTTTGTTCAACCTGTAAAGCCACGTATGGTCTTGTAATATTATAAATGAAAAATTTTGAGAAACCTGTGTCAAAAGAAATTTGAAGAGTTTAAACACCCGAAGAGATTCCAGGAAAGGATTGTCGATTGTATTGGAGAACAATACCTGTCGCGGCGTATCACTATAATCGTTTATCCCCATCATGGTCACGACGACATGAGGGTTATAATCGTTTAAATTTTCTTCTAAATTAGATAGAATGGCTGTTGTGTTCGTGGCCGGAACGCCCTCGTTGATCACGCTAAAAGTTGTTCCCGGCAGCTTTTCATTTAAAATATTTTCAAGTTGCAAGGGGTAAGAAGGACTGTCTCCCAGCTTCGTTGTTGACTCTCCAAGGCACAAAATCCGATAATTGCCATCTTTTTCCATCGATGACCTGTTGCTCTGCCCTGGAGATAATAAAACAAATCCGTATACCCGCAAACCAATTTCCAGCAGGACGACGGACAAAAACAAGGATAGCGTGATTAAAAATACTTTTTGCTTTATTGATATTTTATATGACATATTTTAGGGGTCGGCTCTCGACTCGACATCTTAATTCTAGCCGATTATTCCAATCCTGCAAGCTTCGTCTCCGTCATCATGGTCCCCTCCTCAAAAAAAAACAGGATCTCTTCCAAGTGAAAGTCTGTTTTTGAACCCGTTCGGGGTGGTCATATCTCCACGCGTTCGGCTTGCTACCGATTATTAAAGTACTCTTGAATGATGATGTCGGCGACATTTTTGGCTAACAGTTTATCGCCCATAACCGTACAGTGCCCAAAATACCCGGCAAAACGATCAATAAAATATTTGTCATAACCCTCCGCTGCCACAGCCTCATTAAAAAGGTCTTCATTGTCGACGAAGATGATCCCCTCGCGATCCTTAAAGATATCTTTTAAGGGTTTCACGCTCAATGTCGGATATTGCAGGCAAAACAAGGGTATCCCCTTCTCTGACAAAACTTCTTGCAGCTTCCGGTAATTATGAATGGTGGAAACGTGATAACCGCCAAATCCCACCCAATCATTTCCTTGGTAGCCTTGATTCTCCTGCCGTAGTCTTTTTAATTTCTTCCGGTATAAAAATGCCGTCATTTCATCATAGGCAAATTCATTCGACGGGTCAATGTCCAGCGCTTTCTTAAGCATTTGCTCTGCTAAATGATATTTTCCGTATAATCGATAATGCCGCCCTAACCGGGTATAGGCCTGACCATGGACGGGATGGTGCTTTAGACACGCTAATAACATTTCCTCAGCCTTATCAAGATTGGCCATGACTTCATAATACTTTTCCAACACGAGATAGGCGTCATCGTTAGCGGGGTTGAGCTCTAAACATTTTTGAACTGTTTCATGAAACATATCATGGTCTCTACGGTCTAAATAGGCGTAAGATAATTGCAGATACAAGTCATCGTCCTGCGCTTGATTAAGGACGATTGCCGCGATTCTTCTGGCTTTCCCAAACATCCGGTCTGAGCGCGCTGCTTTTCCATAATCCATATAATAATCCGCCAGCGTGAAATAGGCTTGTGCGTAGGCCGTCCATATTTCTAAGCTCTGCGGACCGGACTTCGAGCGTTCCAAAAGCATGCCGCTATTTTGAAGCACTTGCTCGGCTAGCTCACCCTCATCTTTCAGCAGATAGATTTCAAACAATGTCAGCCGCGCCGAATCATCGCTTGGATTTTCTTCTAAAAATTTTTTGAATCCATTCCGGGTTTTTATCAGCATCTCTTCCGATTGCGCGCCCCGACCCTGTTTTCGGTAAATATCATACAAACCCAAATAAGCCAGATAGTTTTCTGCATTCTGCGCGATAGCATCCTTAAATATCATTTCAACTTTTCTTAGCAATTTCTCCCGCTTATCAGTATTTTCTTGTGTTTTGGAATAATAGTTAACAGGTTCAATGAAGGACTCATACGTCTCAAAGACCCTTTTCGTCTCCTGAATACCATAGGAATTAAAATTTATCCTTATCGCTTTCTCAAGTTCCAATGCACGTTCATCAGAAGACTTATCTAAGGCAAACAACTTTTCTTCCAAATATTTCCTTTTTTTACGTTCATAAACATCTAATGTCTGTTTTATCTTCCTTTCCGAAATAATAGAATGAAAAAACTTGGCGAACTTCACCAAGCGAAGAGAGCCAAGGGATACGGCCGTCTTCTTTGTAGAAATATTCTCATACGTCATCGTTGATGGACGGTCATTAATCCCCATCATTGTTATCACGATATCCGGGCGGTACTTCTCAATATTGTTTTCTAAGACGTTCAGAATATTGGCTGTATCCGTGGCAGGAACACCTTTATTGATCACTTTGACCGATATATCCTTTACACGCTGGTTCAGGATTCGTTCTAATTGGCAGGGGTAGGAATTCTCGCCGCCTAAGGCTGTCGTCGACTCACCGAGGCAGAGAATACGATAGGTGTCCTGCTTTTGAAGCGCGGCCGTGTTTCGATAGTCCTGTGAGAGGGAAAAGATAAACCCTCCCAGACGCAGGAGCAGCTCAAGGAGCAATAGGCCGAGCAGAAGACCAAAAAGGATCAAAACTATTTTTTGTTTTGTGGTTGTCTTATACATAAAATCATCGCGACACTTCGTTCAAACAAAATCACGAACCAAAAAATTCCCTGGTTAGAATCCCTCTTGAGAAGATTTACCTGCGAAAATAAATACCGCCCACTTTCTTATCTCAAAAAAACATACGCACAAATTGCTTTTCCCCTCCCCCTGCTATAAAAAATTGTCTTTATCCCTATACCCGTCCCCGAGGCATATCTTAAACTCTGTTACAGGGTCAGGTTAGACTTGACGACATTTCAAGTGTAAACGATCACCCAAACTTTTCAAGGATTGATCGTTTTGACAACAGCCTTCGCCCTTTATTGCGGCCTGGATGATTCAACGGAAAGGCCTTTTCAAAAAAAAGCCCTCTCAATAGAGGGCTTTTCGTGATGTATGGCTCAAGAAGGTTAGAACCTGTTTGATTGCTATATGGATCCAGTCACCTCAAAGATTCTTTCAAATGAAGATGACAGTATTCATACGCATTGTAAACACTCAATGCCTGTTTACATCCAATTTTTTTGCAAACTCTTCCTCTCTTAAACTGTTTGACCAAACCGCGTTTTTTCGTCTTACGAGATTTCATGATTTATGCCTGAATATAATCCGTCCGTTGCTTAAATCATACGGAGACAATGCCAGAGTAACCCTATCTCCTGGCAAAATCTTAATAAAGAACTTTCTCATCTTCCCGGAGGGATAGGCAATAACCTTATGACTGGATTGTATTTCCACTTGAAACTTGGCATTTGATAATGCCTTTATAACAATACCTTCAACTTCAATCGCTTCTTCTTTTGACATATATATTTTCTTTTTTTTCCGATGATCCCCAGGGCTGCTAGAACGGCCTTGCCTTGAAGAACCGAAATTCTTTTGGGCTTGCGCACGATCCTCATTTATATAAACCTGCTTCCCTTTTATTTCTTTAATACCTTCCATCGCAGCCTGGGCCTCCGTTTTATTTGGCATCTCGATAAAACCAAACTCTCGGGATTCTCCAGTAAACTTGTCTTTGATCATCCTCATCGATTCAATAGAAGTAAAAGACGCGAATAATTCCTGTAAATCCTCTTCAGTAACGTCAGATGAGAAATTGTACCAAATATGTCAAATAATTATCCTATTTTAAAGGATGCTATTCTCGTTAAAACGTCGAGAATAGCGAGATAAATTTTGGTAATTATTAAACGTATGTGGTATTACTAATATAAATATTCATTTCAGGAGTTCGCCCTTTCCTTCTTAATTCTATTTAAACTATTTGTCCTTCTTTCCTTTCTTCTGCTTGTTCTTCTTTTCTTTATCTTTTTTTCCTTTATCTCCCATTTGCTCTCTCCTTTTCTAAGACTTAACTGCCGCTCAAAACTAACCGTTTGATATCGATCGCTTTGAAAATAAGATCCTGTCTTCACCTAAAACAGCTCCTGCTATTAAATTTTACTGTTCACTCTGCCCCTTGGCGGTCCGCCCGTTGGAATTATATCGACTGGCAATCATTATTGTTTTTCAAAACAACCTTTCCTTGAGAAATCTCAGTCAAAGCAATCGTTGTTTCCTTGTCTGTTGGAGAATGATCAATTAACGGCGGACTCCCACAATGAATTTCTAATGACCGCAACATCGCGATCCGGGCTAAAGCAAATATGCTTTTTCCTGCCTTGGGCAACAACATATCTAATGAAATTTCTTCAAGCGGTTTTTTATTCTTCGTATCTCGATTGTTCTTAATAATCGTCTCCAATCTTTTTAAGCGTCTTAACAAAGCACTCAAACCAATTTATGATCCATATTGTTTTCCATCATACTTATTATTTCTTTTTGACAATCAATATCTTCTCAGTCCCGAGTGACTCAAATCAACAACTTTGAATTTTCGGCCGAATATGAAATGCAAGAAATCCTTTATAAGAAGGTTGCATCTCAAATTCTACTTCTTGACCTTCTGTAAGATCTTGAAATGAAATATCCCAAAGACAGTGCTTATGGAAATGGGCGGTATCTCCTTTGGGGGTTTCAATAGAACCATATTCCTTGTCAAAAAATAATTTAGTGATTGTTCCGATATACATCGGGCACCCCCTATTTTAGACACTGGTATAATCAATATATACCAATTAACGATTTGAGCAGTCACTCCCATGCACTGGGACAAAAAACAACATATCCTTTGCGAGATTAATTTTTATACTCTTATAAATCTGGAATTATCTTAAAACCCGTCAAGATGTCTAAGATAAATAAATAGATGGGTGGGACTGGCAGATATCAAAAAAGAAAATAGTGAGATCTGAATGGTAAGAATAATCTATTTAAATAATCTGCCATAATATAACATCTTCTGATCAAAATAGCTATGCTTTTCTAGCGAGTTCGGACACCAGGAATCTGATACTGCTGTATCCAGACAAAGCAAAGTTGCTTTATCCGTCACTATTGAGAGGATCTCTAAACCCGTTAAAATCAAAAAGACTGGCAGAACAAAGTGTTGCACTTGCTTATTGAATTCAGGAAATAGCCTGATCTCTCTTTTTTAAAAAAATTTTCAAGGGCATAAAAGCAATATCCCAAAGACAAATAGCGCCAATGATCCGATAAATTTTATCGCTAATGTTACCCTTTCGATTTGACGGCTACAAATGCTCATAAATATTTTCTTTGATAAAATGGCAATAATCCCTGCGAGTACGATAATAATGGCCATACCAGCCGTCATGGCAAAAGCGCTTATCATCCCTAAATCTATCCTTTTCATCGCAAAAAAAAAGGAAACCAAAATAACTGTACCGGCACAAGGGATAACCCCAACTCCTAATGCTGTTAAAAATATCGTTCGGAATGAATGCTTTCGAGCCACCTTTTCTTCAAGTTCCAAGGAATGACACTGAACATCCAAACAAGTCTGAATAAAAAAATACGCACCAATCACAGACACAAAAGCCCCACTGATGAATGGAAAAATCTTTTCGAAATCCAGTCCCGGGGCAAAGCGTTGGATCAGTTGGTCGATGCTGAATGTTATTAATACCGCAGCCAAAAAGCCAGAAGCGCCATGAATGATCGCAACCAAAACGCCTAAGACAACTCCATCTTTTATTCTGGCATCGACACTCATAAAATAAGAAAAAATAATACTTTTCGCATGCCCCGGCCCAAGGGAATGAATGACTCCAAAAATAAAAGAAAAAAATATAATAATCATAAAATGACGCGGACTGGCCTCTTTCTTTAGGGCCTTGGTCGACTTAACGATCCTCTTACGTAAATCACGCTGGATCCGGGACAACTTTTTAAGACTTGATTGAAAAAAATTATTGGAAGACGGAATATTTTTTTCTGACAATTGTTGGACGTTTTCTTTTGCTGAAACGTTCCTCAAAAAAACACCTGTCAAACATATTGTCGATATGATTAAAATTAGAATAAATAACCATATACAATTATTAATTTTTTTCATAGCTTCTTAAATTTGACGACCGTGTATAACGGATAAAATTGTTCGAAGTAATAGGCGCTTTCGCGATCTTCTTGAAAAAATAAAACATGATTTATTTGTCGAGAACCTTCAATCGAAATCGATTCCTTAATAGGATTCATAACTTCATAATAATACTCTTTATCATACGCGCTAACTGCTACAGTCTGCTGAATGTCACTTACATCAAATTGACATGGGATATTTAATACAACGACCAACCTTTCTTCTTGATCTATAAAAGCTTTAAATAATTCAGCTCCACCAACAGATACCTCTTTTTGATTCACTTTTAAATGGATAAAACAGCTATCTCCTTCAATATGAGATAATACTTCTTTTTTAATCCCATCCATCTCCTGTGGATCAATTTGATCGTTATTATTCGTATCAACTTGACTGAACACTGTCGTGCTGTACATTTCGTCAAAAATATAAGTGAACTCGATACGAGTCAACTTTTGAGGGGTAAAAAAAAACCGGACCTCCGTATCAATCCATATATGTGGATGTGCCCCTATCTCACGACAAAGACTTGAAGAAAGGATTATAATAATAACAATTAAAAGCAATATTTTTAAGCGATTATTCATTTTTGTATCTTAACATGAAATTAAAAAAATTTGTTATATTGAAAAATTTGATTATCCAGCCCAAACCCTCCAGCGCCAAAACAATAAATATTTCTTAAACTTATCTAAGATTTACTTTTCTTGCGGAATTCGCCTGTCTGTTTTTCCTTTTGTTGTTTTCTTCTCTCAATGGATTATCTTAATCCACAAGAGGAGCGGTCCTTATCTTCTTTTCAACAAATTTTAGTTTAACTCCTTATTAGATATTAAACCATATATATCCGACTATGACTCGAAAGAAAACATAAAGAATGGTTGGCTTGAAAAATACTTTACGAATAAAATAATGCCTGAAAATTTTAAGTTTGATCGTCCTTATACATCGTTATAGTGTTTTAGAACTTCATGATTTTATTAAAGCTTGACAAAACGGCAACGATTTGATATTTTTAATACTAAATGAAACTAATTTCTATTTATACTTGAAGGGAATATGAACGAATTATACTTAAATAAGTTACGAGAAAACAATTTTAAACTTACTCCAAAACGAAAAGCTATTATTGACTTCTTTTTGAAAAAAGATCGATATTTAACGCCCGAGACTGTTTGGAGAGGGTTAAAAAAGAAATTTATACAACTGGGATTACCCAGCATCTATAGAAATCTGGAGCTATTTTCAAAATGTGGCATACTGGCAAAAATTCAAAGGCCAGATAGAAAACTTTATTACGGTTTATGTCATTCAAAAAAAAATAATCATCACCATCATATAATATGCATCAAATGCGGTAAGGTTGGAGAATTCTCTGATTGTGATTTGTTAAAGAAAAAAACTATTAATGGGTTTAAGATAACAAATCATTCCTTACAAATAGAAGGTATATGTCTTAAATGTCGTTAGGCATATTTTTTTGCATATTGAATAGAAATGATTTTCATTTATGGGAATAAAATAATATGATGCTTGAAAAAATATTACAAGAGTTAAAAAAACATGCCCCCTTTACTTCTTTTGGAGCCATTACTGGAATTATCATAATGGCAATTTTTTATAATCTTCCCCCAAAAATTTCTTACAATGTTTTTTATATACTCCATCCCATCCATGTAGTTTTAAGCGCGATGGTTACTGTATCTATGTATCGACTTCACCAGAAAGGCAAATGTAAATTTTGGAGTTTAATTTTCATTGGCTATGTTGGTTCGGTCGGCATAGCCACATTAAGCGATTCTATAATTCCCTATTTGGGTGAGATGTTACTCGGCCTGCCTAATAAAGGAATTCACATAGGATTTATTGAAAAATGGTGGCTAGTAAATCCTTTAGCATTTATCGGCGTTGCCGCGGCTTATTTTAGACCAACGACTAAATTCCCCCATTCCGGCCATGTCCTGTTAAGCACATGGGCTTCACTTTTTCATATCATTATGGCAACAGGTGAAACTTTAAATTTGTCTTCTCATATAGTGATTTTTTTATTTTTGTTCATTGCTGTTTGGATTCCTTGTTGTCTGAGCGATATCATATTTCCCTTATTATTTGTGAGAGAGGAATAAAGCATGTGTCAATATTGCGGTAACACCGGATTATGCTATGTTCTATTTTTCCTGATTTACGCCAAGATATTTCGATATCTTAAAAAATTCTGCGAGCAATTAAAAAAATATTAAAATTGTGCATTCGTCAGGATTTAAAATTCTTGATAAAGAAGCAATTTCCACAGTTAAAAGGGCTGCTCCATTTCGACCAATTCCAAGAAAGTTTAATCGTTCTAGCCTGACAATAGAAGTAACCCTTGTGTTCCAATTAAAATGGTAAACGGATACTGTATCCGACGGCGTCTGTTCATGATTTGTTCAGTCCCGTTGCTTTCAATCCATATTGCCCTGGGTTAAAAAAATTAAATTTTCACCAAAGCCGCTGGCTAACTCCAGGCGCAAACTCCCTTTTTTGAATTTAACTCATTAAAATAATCATACCAATTCCATTAAATAATGACCAAAACCAATTCTGCTTTTCAGAATTAAGATAGAACAATTTATTAATGGATTTGGTATCACTAGATCGCAATGGACTCTTTCCTTCCAGAATTATAATTCTGTTAATTCTCCGAAACCAAAAATTCATTTATCGAACCAACCCGCTCTACGCTCACAATGTGAAAACTAAATCCATGAAAATTTTCAAGGTCAATAACAACCTGCTTCGCTGGAAAAGTTACCACATCGCCTTCAACCTGAAAATCTATTTTCCCAAAATCAATCCCTCCAGGTGTCACATCCGACAGTTGTGATTGATTCCGCACGTAATCTGATTCAAAAGTACTATCATCAGATTTTAAAAGTGCGTCCATATGTTTCAGCGTCTGTATACGGTGTTTCTTCTCACATTTGGATAATTTTCGATCAACCTCGGAAAGTAACTGATGTATATAGGACACACCCGCTTTCATAATATCGCTACCATGATCTAACTCAACATAACGATTACCCTGATTCAACCAGTCTTTCAACATCCTTTTCCAATCATTCTCCAATTCTATCAGTAGTGTATATGGAATTGGTATGATTAGCCCCTTATAAAAAACGACACTATTTTTTCTACCGGTAAATACCATATACACTCAATATCCCCGCAATCAGCCCCCAGACGACGAAACCGACGATACATCCCAAAATAATAATCAATGCCGGTTCAATGAGCGAATTTACGCGTTTTACATGCGTTTTTAATAACTGTTCGTGGATCTTTGCCACCAGGTTCAGGGACTTGTCCATGGCGCCTGACTCCTCTCCCACAGCGATCATTTCCGCGACCATAGGCGGAAAAATAGATGGCGACTCTCTCACAGGAGCCGACAGCGTCTCCCCTCTGCTGACCCGCTGCTCCATAATGTTTATGACCCTCATGGCAGCCCGGTTGCCAAGTGTGTCGCGCACTGTCCGCAAAGATTCAAGGATGCTCACACCGCTGCCTAACAAAGAGGCCAGGTTACGGGAAAACAAAACAATGATGGTGTGAACAAAAATAGGGCCGAACACCGGAATTTTAAGTTTAATCCGGTCAAGCCAGTATTTTGAAGGTTCATATTTGCTTAACACGTAAAGCGCGGCAATAGCTATGCCCAGGGCCCCGTTCAGAAACATCCAATGACTTTCCAGCCAGTGTGTGATGTCGATTAAAAATTGAGTGTTCCATGGCAAGTGTCCTCCCCTCCCCTCTATAAAAGGAATAAATTTGGGGATAACAACACCGACAAGATAACTCACGACAGCGATACTCATTACAATAACAATAATCGGGTAAATAAAACTTGTTATGACCTGGGTTTTGAACTCAGACCGTTCCTCCAACCAGATCGCGATCCGTTCCAAAACAATGTCTAATGTCCCCCCCAGCTCACCGCTTTCCACCATGCTGGTAATAAAATTTGAAAAATAACGGGGGTATTTTTTAAGTGCTCCGGAGAATGATGATCCTTCTTCAATGGCCTGAATGACATTTAAAAGAATTTTTTTTAACTTCGTCTTTTTTGCCTGCCGGCTTAATATCCTTATGGCATATACCAGCGTCACACCAGATTCAATAAGAACAGACAGTTGGCGAAAAAGAATCGCGATATCGGAACCGCGTATAATGGTAAGTGACTCCAATGGAGAGATTGCTAATCCTTCTTCCTGTGCGCTATGCCGGCCCTGAACTTCTTTTAATGAGGTTATAATTTTTCCATCCATCCGAAGCTGATCCGCCGCCGAGTTAATATCAGCAGCAATAACCTCTCCTGAGATATCTTTACCTTTACTATCCAAACTTGTATATAAAAATGTGGCCATATTTATTAACCGGGATTTTGTAATAACAAAATCTCGCCTTCAGCCGGGGTTAAACCGAATTTTTTTCTTACGGTAATATCCGACAATAAATTCTTATTGTAAAATCCCGGGTTAGTCAGACGCGGTCACTCGCAAAATTTCTTCCGGAGAAGTTATTCCGCGTAAAATTTTTTTGTATCCATCCTGGCGCAATGAACGCATCCCGCGTGATATCGCGATATTTTTTATTTTATCTGCCGTAGACTGCCGGACAACTTCCTGCCGGATGTCATTACTCATTTTTAGAAGTTCAAAAATGCCTATGCGCCCCTTAAATCCTGTTTTATGGCAGTGACGGCAACCCCGACCGAAAAACCATTGCGAATTCGCACTTTTACCCGTCACGTTAAAAGCCTTTAATTGTGTTTCCCGCGCGGAATATGCTGTCCTGCAATGTTCACAATTTAAACGGATTAACCGCTGGGCCACGATACCACAAATGGTAGAACTGATTAAATACGGTTCACACCCCATATCAATCAACCGGGTCAACGCGCTGGACGCGTCATTCGTATGTAACGTCGCGAATACCAGATGGCCGGTTAAGGCCGCCCGCAAGGCAATCTCCGCTGTCTCCTTATCACGGATTTCTCCAACCATAATGATGTCCGGATCCTGCCGCAAAATATGCCTCAGAGCGCTGGCAAAAGTAATCTTATGCGCATGGTCAACCTGAACTTGAGTGATGCCTTCAATCTGGCATTCCACGGGATTTTCTATGGTCGTAATATTCATATCAACAGAGCGTATAAGCTGAAGCGACGCATATAATGTGGTTGTTTTTCCGCTCCCGGTCGGGCCGGTAATAAGAATAATCCCGTGAGGGAGACTCAACAATGATCTGAATTCTTGTAATGTGTCTTCTTCCATTCCAAGTGACTCAAGACTCATAAGGCGTCTTTGGGTTGAAAGAAGACGCAAAACAGCTTTTTCACCGTGAATATTGGGCAATATAGACGTCCTGACATCAACGGTTTCATCGTTATGACTGAAAATAAAACTCCCGTCTTGAGGGGATCTTTTTTCGGATATGTCCAGTTCGGACAATATTTTGATTCTGGAAATAAGAGATAAAGACATTTTATGGGGCAAATCCGGCATTTCATTTAAAACCCCGTCAATGCGGAATCTTACGCGAATACGGTTTTTTTGCGGTTCAACATGAATATCGGAGGCCCCCATGATTAACGCTTTCGAAATATAGTCATTAAGAACTGAAATAACCGATTGCTCCACGTCTTCTTCATTTGATATCGCCCCGGATAAGGGACGTGAATCAAAATGATATCTTTTAAGCAAAATCCCGATAATCGAATCTGTCGTAATAAAAATAATAATTTTCCGGTTAGCGATACGCCTCAGATTTGAAATAACCCGCTGTTCCAAGGGTTTTGAACAGGCCAGGTGCAAAGTATTGTTTTCGATCTTAAACGGAATAATCTTGTAACGAATTGCCAGATTGACCGGAATACTCTGAATAATATTTTTGTCAATCTTTATTCTTTCCAACTCTATATATGGTAACTGGAAAAGATCGGCAAGCACAATTGAAATATCCTCTTCCAGGCAATGACCTAATTCAACCAAAATTTTACCCAGAGGATCATGATGGCCGACCTGTATTCTTAAAGCTTCCTTCAACTGATCTTCTTTAATAATCCTGTTTTTAACCAAAGATTCGCCTATCCTCATAGCATATATGTCCTTTGTTTAATCAACTCCACACTCTTTGCCATCTTAAAAGCTGTTTGTTTATCGATATGTCCCTGTCGGAGAAGATTAACGAGGGACTGTTCCATTGTCTGCATCCCTAAACTTGCTCCTGTTTCAATGGATGAATAGATCTGTTCCGTTTTTCCCAGCCGGATAAGATTGCTTATTCCTTTTGTGACTTTCATAATTTCAACAGACGGCCTGCGGCGCGTCCCACAGGAACACGTCAACAACCGTTGAGAAACGACCGCTTTTAACACATCCGATAATTGTTGACGGATATACTGCTGCTCGACAGACGGGAATACCCCTAAAATCCGTGAAATCGATGAAACGGTATCGCGGGTGTGGAGTGTGGAAAAAACCAGATGTCCCGTTTCCGCGGCAGTAATGGCACTGCGCATTGTGTCTATGTCCCGCATTTCACCGACAAAAATTACATCAGGATCCTCGCGCAAAGAATCGCGCATGGCCTCCGCGAATGAATGAATGTCAACGTACAATTCCCTCTGAGTAACAATGCTCTGTTTATGCTGATGAAAATATTCAATCGGGTCCTCAATCGTAATAATATGGACGGACCGTGTCTGGTTAATCAAATCAATAATCGTCGCGAGTGTTGTTGATTTTCCGCACCCTGTCGGACCGGTAACAAGCACCAGTCCGTCTCTCAGGTCGGCCAGCTGGGCGAGGCCCTGCGGCAATCCGAGTTCATCTATGGAAAATATTTTGTCGTAAAGTCTTCGAAAGGCGGCGCTTATTTCCCCGCGCTGATAATACACATTTATACGGAACCTGCCGATGTCCCGCAGGAGATATGACAGATCGACCGATCGCTTCTCTTCAAGCCTCTGTTTTTGATGAGGCGACAGGACAGGAAAGACCATCTCCCGGACATCATCCGCGGATAATTTTTTTCCGTTAACAGGCACTAAATGCCCGTGCACACGTAAAACCGCCGAACATCCCGGCGTCAAATGAAGGTCCGAGGCATCCCTCTTCAGTGTTAATTTTAAAAGCTCAAAAATATTCATATCATATCCCTCCCGTTAAATGAAAAAAGCGCGAATAGACATTTGCCACACAATAATTGAAACCACTTACCGGATACAGTATGTTTGTCTGGCAACTCATTTCCTACCAGTCACCTTGTTCCTCTTCAATCAACAGCACAGTTCTATCGCCTTCCTTTATTTCTGAAACAAGCAGCGGGGCCACCGGCTTAACAGCCAACCTACTCGACCTCAAACCGCTCACTTTCACTTTACCAATATATTTTCCTGAACGGGAGACCGTGAAGACATCGTCTTTTTCGAAGCCATCATTGCTTCCGAGATTAATGATCGCGAAATTAGCTTTACTATCCGTACTTAATATTTCACCTGTTTTTTCCCGCAAGGCCGCCCTTTCCTCCCATAATCTTTCATTATTTTCTTTTTCATCAGCGGCATCGATAATATAAAATTTTCTGGATTCATTGTTATACTTCAATATCCGTTCCTGTTTATTTTTTATAAAAGGATGGTCCGACAATTCGGAAATCGCCTTATCCGACACATCCTGCCCTTCCTTCGGATCCATCATGATGTGAGGTGTGATAAGAAAAACCGTTTCCGTTTTTAGTTTTCTAATTTGCTTTTTTCTAAAAAGAGCGCCCAATAACGGAATATCTGCCAGAATAGGAACTTTTTTTTCATAATCCTGGTCTGTCTCCCTGATCAGTCCACCGACCGCCAGAGTGCTGTTATTCTGCGCCACAATGATATTTTCAACCCGCGATGAATCGACAGTATCGATCGGCAATACAATAACATCCCCCGCCCTGGTAACCAGGCTCTGGCTGGCCCCGCCGACATTAACCGTGTCGACTTCCGCTGAAAAACGCATGGTGACTGTCCGGTCCGCGTTAATGGACGGGGTCACAATCAATTGTGTGCCGATATCGCGATACTCCGTGTTCGCGCGGATCACTTCTGTCGTGCGTTCCTGATACTCCCGGATTTCCTGTTCGTAACTGATTGTAATCGGCCTTTCCTCTCCGATAAAAAATTCCCCCTCCGCGTTATTCGCGCAAAGGATCATCGGAGTTCCGATAATCCGGAGTTTATTATTACCTTCAAAAAATTCCATTTGAACTTGCAACTGTTTGTCAATAAATCGATAAATGAATGTTTTATCGGTCAAAGTGAAAAAATTACCGATATCCGTCTGATGTTCGCCATCCTCTGAAGATATATCAAAATCAAGAAAAGAACTGAAGTCATCGTCCAGTGTTATCTCCAGAATTTTTCCTTCCAGGAGCACCTGAGATGTGGGAGTGTCAACGGCGCTAATAAATTCTCCGATGTCTTTGAGAATCTGCAGATCAACTGAACGGGCCGCGATCACATTGTTTCGGGGGAAAACGGCAATATACGCGAGCGCCTGATAACTTTTCACGTCTAAGGCATCCTTTTCTTTTACTCCGGATTCCTTATCATCAATTTTGTCTTCAAGCCGCTCAATATCCGTCGATGAAAGATCTTTCTTTAACTCATTCCATAATTCCGACCCGGGAACAAAAGACTTTCTGGTCGTCCGGGATCCCCTCCGTGAAGTACTCCCGCTCCCATAATTACTCTTACGTGTTTCTCTGTAACGGCTACTCCGTTGAAACCCACTGCGGCTGCCTGATGTTCCACCTTCTGTTCCGATATGCCCGTAACTATCCGATTCATCCGGCTCGACATACTCGATACGGTCCCCAAAAAGAATGTCAAGCATATCAGCTACCGCGAGGCTGGACGCGTGTTTAAGATTATAGACAAAAGTCTTTTCATCTCTTCTGATCGTCAAATCCCGCGCGTAATCCTCAGCGCTCATAATGCGAATAACACTGTCCTCGTCCGCGAACCATAAATTGTTTAATTTGCACATCGTCTTAAGCGCCTCTTCAGGTGTCACGCCTTTCAAATAGAGGGTCACTTTTTGCTTGGCCACCCCTTTACTGGCAACCACGTTTTTCCCCGTTAATTCCGTGAAGATTTTAACGACATCAGAAATAGGGGTTTCTTTAAAATCAAACACATCGATTTGCTGAGCGGATATATCTCCGGTATTTAAAGGCATCACTAAAACGCCAAAAATTAAAATCATTATAAACATTTTCTTCAAATTCATCATACTCATCACCCCTGATCCCGGCCTCAAAATTAACATCCAAAACCTATCATTGTCACGCGCTAACTTCAGCCCTTATGTAATTATTATATTTTATCGAAATTTTCCCCGGATTTCATATCCCCCTTCCAAGACAATCACTAACTCATCAGGAGTAATGACCTTAATGATAAAGGAATCAAACCGCCGCTTGCCGGAACCAGAGGCAGACGCTGCCATCACTATCTTATCGTTCGGCTTGATGCTAACAGTGCCTAATGATTCGATGTTCGCTGTCGCCATGATTTTGTCACCGACTACCATAATTCCGGTAATTTCAATCTTCGGAAGGTTGAACCGGCCGACCGCTCCTCCCGCGAATGAAACATACCGTTCAGAAATCGTTTTTCTCAAAAGTTCTTCACTGGGATTAAACGGGTCGCGTTCGTGTTCGACACGCGTTTTCTTGTCGCGCAGGAAAGTATCCCGCTCCGGAAAATTTTCGCCTTTCCGGATAAAATTCGAAGGTCGCGAAGCTTTCTTGATCCCCCCGCGTTGAACTCCCTGTTTATCCCTCGGCTGCGCCCTGACGGGCGACGGTCGCGTGAATACACACGCGAAACACACAAAAATAATAACTAAACATCTCATATCAATCTCCTGAATAATTTTCTTTGTCGCTAAGCAATAATAATACCAATTCCATCAAATAATGACCAAAACCAATTCTGCTTTTCAGAATTAAGATAGAGCAATTTATTAATGGATTTGGTATAAAAATTTTCATATCGCGAGCAGCAAAATAATTTTTAAACCACGATTCTCATCCTCACGTTCCACGATGACTTCTTCGACTGTGACAAGTTTTGGCAGATAGCCAATTTCTCTTAAAAACGCCTTAAAATCCAAAAAATGACCCCTCATAATAAGCCGGTGAAAACTGTGTTTCCATTCAGGCGACTCTTCACCGCCCCCGCCAGGTTGATCAACCGGTGAAAAATTCTGAATTTTAAGGTTATACCTGACCGCCATCCGGCTTATCCCCGTAAGCATTTCCGATAAATCCTCCCGGCTGCCGATAATTTCCCGGGACTTCGCGAACTCATCCCGGATTTTTTGTAATTCTCTTTTACGCTTTTCAATAGAGTCACGCATTTCATCCATGGACCCAAGCCGGTATTTCAGAGAATTCACCTCATCGGATAACTTCGCCCTCTTTTCCCGCGTGGAAACAAACTTCTCGCGTTGCGGCTGATAGACTTTCCTGACATACACGATACAAGCCAGAATAATAAATATGGCAGTCAACCCGGTCTGTTCCAATTTTGTCATTTTTTTTCTCGCCATTGATTTCCTTTCGCCTTTCAGAGCAAAGTAACTTTTATCCTGAATTTGTAATAAAGCAGCTCCACGGACACTTGAGAATTTTCCCTTTCACTGATAACCTCAAGTTTCGCCTCCTTAACGCCCTCAACCCGGTCCAGTTTTCCGGTAAATTGCGTGATGGAACCGGCGGAAAGTCCTAAGCCTTCCAGCAAAAACGTCTTATCGCCGTCCTGCGCGATCCTGTCGAGGATGATGTCATAAGAAATCTCCCTGGCTATGCCTTCAAATAAAGACACCAAACGCGCGTGTTGGATGGGGAGTGTTTCTTCAACATATTTCCGTTTCGCGATGATATCATTGATCTCCTGTTCCAATTTTTTATTATTTTCCACATTAGCTTTAAGTCTCTTTTTATCTTCCGTAAGACTTAAGATGTCCTGCTCATAACGCGAATAGGAGGCCTTCATTGAAGCGTATTGAACTGACATACCGCAGACAACCAGGACTGCCATGACAAGCGGCAGGATATGGATTCCCGTCTGAAGCCTTTTCACAAACGGGACATAATCATTAACGATCAATTCTCCGCAGCGACCCCCGCCGATAGCCTGCAGGGCCGCGCCGATAGCGGTGGAATACTGCGGGCTGAGGCTAAACGCGTCAACTGACGGGTGTACTTGAATATCTTTATCAGGATTCCATGGACGAACAGGAACACTGGATTTCTTTACAATATCCTTGCAAAATTCTCCGATATCCTTTTCCCTTCTCCCGGTAACAACAATCTCTGTGATTCCCCCGGTTAATGAAGCCAGCCGCTCCGTCAGGCTTCCCGCGTTATCCAGAGACGCGGTCTGAAAAACTGCCGGACCGCCGCCGTGAAGCAAAGCGCCTGAGACAGTATTATTGTCCTTGTCAATATTTAACACAATCCTGTCTTTCAGCTTATTCGAAAAAGAACTGACGGAAAAAACAAAGGCCCCCTCCGCCGGTATAACGCCGCATAACTCCAGGCCCGAACGATTAAAAAGCGCGCTTAGACGCCCGTATTTTTCCCGGGAAACAGCTGAAATAAGAACTCCCGTCTTTTGGCCGTACGCTGACTTTCCGTTTTGCAAATAATATCCAAAAAGCCCGTCTGTAACAGGAAAATCGAGATACGTCTGCGCCTCCCAACGCACAGCTTCCTGAAGTTTGGCAGAGGAAATTCTCGTGTCAGTGGAAATAGGCAATTCACTCACTAAAAATTTAATGTCTGAACTGACAACAAACGCCCGGCGGGGATACCGTCCCAATTTTTCAAACAGCTCTTCCAGATGCCGGGTTTCGTCATTTAGACGCGGTTGTGAAAAAAGATGGTTATATGCCGGATTGACATCAGGAATTGCTTTCACCGTCAAGACTTGCGCCGCGCGGATAATCGAGACGTTCTTGCCCCGCTTTCGAACCACCACGCCCCGGATTACTTCTGTGTCAAGTTCGATAACAAGAATTTCATTTTTTTTGGAATAACAAACTGTTTTTTTCTTTTTATTTTTCATATTTTTCACCCTGAATAATCAATATCCTCTATCAAACATGCTCCGTTACTTGATTAAAAATAAATTTTTTAGTTTATTTAGCATTATCTGCGCCCTTCAATCACAATTAGAATTAATTCTTATCGAATAATTACCCATCCCGGGCGGAACGCAAAGCATTTTAACGCACATTTCACCACCAGGCGTTAGATCTTGGACTTCTATTTTTCTCAATCCAATAGAAATATCACTAAAAGTATGCGTGCTAAGTGGTGCAGGCAATGAGGGAATAATGCCGCTATTTACCGGAGGATTTACTATATTTCCTTGAATAGGATAAATAATCCGAAAATCCGCATTAGCACCTATATTATTAGTTACCTCCACAGGTCTTCGCCAATAAAATGTATCTGTAACATCTTCATCATAACTTTCAGGATTTACCGCTCCAATTCCTCCATCTTTGCCACGGCTAATAATATTTATCCGGTTAGGAGATGCACCGGGAAATTCAACCTCAATGGGATAACCCCAACCATCTATAAAAATTGGTGTTCCACTGCTGTTTTCTGCATTTGCCTCTAAATAACTATCTCCCCGATAACCTGCCCAAAATTGATAATTATTAGGTGGTAGATCATACTGCCAAGCCTGCCAACCTGCCGGTCTGTTAATCAATCTATCAATAAAATTTCCTGTCATATCATCCGGCTCTCCATAATCACTTATAAATCCCCCGCAGGAAGTAATATCCGCTCCTCCTCCAACATCAGCCAGCCTGCCGATAAGGGCGCGTTTTACTTCCAGCATTCTTTGCCGGGTAATTTCATACCGTTCATCATCGCCGGCTTCCGGACGCAAAGCAAACGCGCATAAGGCCACTGCCGCTACCAGGGAAGACAGGATGAGAACCATCGCGATAAACGCCCCGCCCTTTTGATTCCTGTTCAATTTATCCATCAACATTCTCATGCCAAATTCATTAATAAATTGTTCTATCTTAATTCTGAAAAACAGAATTGGTTTTGGTCATTATTTAATAAAATTGGTATCATTGTAAATTAATATCCCCCAGCCAATTGCCAGTGGGCTCGACGGTGAAAACCACCGCTCTCTGAACCGATACACCTGAAACTATTCCCGACACAAAAATGTGCCTTACGCCTGCAGGAATATCCCTTGTTCCATTAGTTCCAACACCAGCAGCGCCTCTTTCAAAGCGAAAATATCCATCCACAGGTACTCCACTGATAGTATGATCAGGATTAGGCTCAATGCCGCTTACTGGGAAATATATTGTCACTGTTACGTTCGCCTCAGTACTCGCATCAAAATTTCTAACCCTGCCCGCCACAGGTGCCATATATTCGGTTTGTTTTATAATCATTGCTATATCCTTATCAAATCCTGTATCCACAGCATTTATTACTCCATTTGCCCCAGGACTAGTTATAATTAAATCTCCCGGAGTAGTCGTATCATCAAAGACAAGGGGATTCCCCCAACCATCTCTTAATTTTTCTTGGCCCGAAACTTCTCCAGACCTCAACGCAGGCGTTCCCACATAAGGACCGCGCCAGCCCATCCATACCATTGAATCAGGAGGATTCGGCAGAGGATTATATACCCATCCAAGCAGATCGGGAGTACCATCACTATCAAGGTCATCTGTCCAAAGCCCTTCTGGTTGGTTGGTTACGGCATCAAGCGCCGGCAATCCTCCCATATCCGCGACATACCCGGCGAACTGGCGCTGGCCGTTGGCGTAGGCGCCTTCGCCGCCTAAGATTGCTTTTTTGATTTCTTGCATTTGCGCTCTTGTCTCATCAAACCGTCGCTGGTCATCCTCGTTGGTAAAAATCCGTGATGTCATGGCTGTCAGGAATCCCAGGATCGCCAGAACAACGACGAGCTCCAGAAGGGTAAACCCAATAGAATTCGACAACCGTTTTTTATTCTTAAAATTCATACGTTACACCTACCCGTCCTAAGATTTGTAATGAGGTTGTGTTCTGATCCGCGTCCCACACGGGATCACGGCTTTCCTCCCAGGTATGACCTTCAATGTTGATAACCGTGGCCGATACACCCATATCTAAATACCATTCCGGTTTAAGATGATATCTTCCGTTTAACCGCGCTATCCAGGCGTAACCGCTGTCATAATTTCCGTAAAACGTCAAATCCCTTAATAGATGCTGATCAATGTCATCCGCGGTCGCGTAAGGAGAAAAACATAAATCCAGACTTATATCCCACTTATTTTTTGAAAACTCTCCTGCCAGCCCGATATACGGCAGCCGGTACTCGATTTCATACTCTATTACCTCCACTCCGTCGTACTCGCTGTAGTCCTGGCCGTAGAGGACATCTTTTATGCCAAACAGGTCATAATTGAACCGTTGACTGGTATACCCGATTAAAAACGCCGCTTTACCTTTTCTATTCCCATTTTTTTCATGGTAAAAATCATAGCGGAAATTCACATCCCAGATAACCGCGTCCATATGCGCGTCCGATTCGGTATAGAACCATAAACAGCCGCCACACCAGTCTTTATCTGACATATCATCTCCCGCATAATCATCCAACAAAGTAGCCCAGACAGACCCATTGATAGAAAAATTATTAAAGCCAGCGGACAAATTACTCCCCAACATCCAGTTGCTCATAGGAAACGACAGTTCACTGACGCCGTTATTAAAGTCATACGTCGTGTTCCCGCTGAGATAACCGACATCTAATCCGGCGCGGGAAAAAAAACCTGTCTCTTCCGTGGCTTCATCCGATTGTTTTTTCATTTCATTAAAAAATTTTCTTAAAGCAAATCGACGGATTTCTTTTTCAACGGCTTTATCCAGAGGGTCTTTTATGCCGTCACATGATTTTCGATTGTCTTTATTTTCAATGATGTCCTTTGTCTCTTCTTCGAAAGCGTCATCCGCTATTAACGCAGGGGCATCCGCGTATCCCGCGGTTTCCCTCGGGATAATTGCCGGGCTGTCAGCAGTATCCAAATTTTTTTTAATTACTTCGGCAGGCAATCCGCCGCCTGTGATTTGACCATGCTCAACATCCCGGGGTTGCCAAAGGGCGGGGGGAAGGGGTGTTTCTCTCTCAAAATGTTTACTTTTTTCCAGGTCCTCCAAAAACCTTGTCTCGTCCTGTTCTTTGCCATATCTCTCATCCGAACCGTAAATAATGATTGATGACGGTTCGTTGACAAAAGAACTTTCATCATAAATATAAACATTTCCGGCTTCGGCGACACACGGCATAGCCGACATCAACAAAACACAAAATAATACACGACGCATTTTTTCATCACCTTCCCCTGCTACTCTTACTCACATTCACACAGCAAAAACCTTCTTCGCTTTCTGATATTTGAGAAATTTTATTAATTTTGAAATCATTTTAATCATCGAGAGATCGGCCTCGCTCCAAACATCTCCCAGTTATAGCGGAATATATTCAATTTCCGCTACAATTAATCACCCAACGGACTTCGCATCGGCCCGCCTCCAAAAATAAACATGACAAGATCGTCGCCGATCTTTGAGGGCAAAGGAAGAGGGGTTGTTCCTCCTCCATCATTTACACCGTCCGCTCCGAAACTTACAATACGAGCCGACATCCTTTCATCATCACCATCCATCTGCCCACTTCCATCAATATCATCATAAATAAAACGGTATCCCCCCATAACTCTAACACTGAAAATTTCATGGACAGAAATCTCTTCCCAAGGGTCGATAATCATAGGGTATCCTTTATCATCCGTCTCATCATTGGGCGTCCCATTATCATCATAAACAGCAACTGCCTCCCGCTCCAAATAAGGCCCATTCCAGCCTTTACGGCTGTATTGATCCCATTTAAGAAATCTTTGTGCCTCGAGGAAACCTCCCAATTGAGCCTCTAAAAAATCACACATCTCTTCGCAATTTCCCCCTAAATCACTGCAGGCAGTGGCAGCTTGAATATCAGCATCACTACAGTCTTTATTCAGGCATAAAAATCTGGTCGCGTATTCAGGATTCGCCGGATCCTCAGGGATAAGACCCAAATCAGCATAAAACCTGTCCCGGATGGCTTCCTTGATGGTCTTCATCTCCGCAAGGGCAGCTGTAACCGCCGCTTTATCGCTCACCCCGCCGAACATCGGGACCACCAATGCCGCTAAACCGGCAATAATGACGATCACCACCAGCATTTCTAGCAGGGTAAACCCTCTTCTTGCCAACTGATAATGAATTTTAATTCTTGAATTTTTTAACATTTTATTATATTCGTGATTTCCCATACAATAAGGAACTCAGCGAGGCGCGTCTTATAACACGCCCCGCCGGCGTTCCTCTAGCTTCAACAAACGACATTTATCAACTTCGCTAATGATACCAAATCCATTAATAAATTGTTCTACCTTAATTCTGAAAAGCAGAATTGGTTTTGGGCATTATTAATGGAATCGGTATAATTAATTAGAAGCGAAAGCCTGGTGACTCTTCCATGTAGGATACCCGTTACCGCCAAGAACACCCAGGAATTCAGCTTTACCGCCCATAGCCTTAGGCATTTTGAACATGGCTATGTAACGGCTGTAGTATTCCGTGGTATTAAAAGCTGTGCTGAACGGCGAATCATGGACACCGCCGTTAACATTACCGACCGCGGTATTCCTGTTACCAAAACCAAACAGGACCACGATGTCGCCATCCCACGCATTACCGGTCAGGTCGCCAGACGCATCCACAGGAAGATCTAACCCGAAATGATCGTAGATATCGACCACATATGCGGGCAGATCGTCAGGTGACACAGAAGCAACCGGATACGGTGATACTGTATTCAGAATTACAACGTGATCAAGAGGAGCCGGCGGCATCCCCGCGCTAAACTTCCTTTCAATCGTTTTATTTGTGCTCTCATTAGGAAACTCTGGTTCTTCATTCGCTGGCGCCGTCTCATCGGCATCATAATGATCAACGACGTATTTGATCTTGAGTTTGCCCAATCCATGGTACATTATTTGACCGACTGTGTAAGTAGTATCCCATGCATTTGATCCGCCCTCAACAGCGAGAGCAAGGTCAAACGGGGAAGCAATACCCAATTTGGAACCCATGCTTCCGACGGTAACGTACAAATCACCATACAAATCACCCGTAGAAGTGCCATCGAATAATTGCGTGGTTGAATCATATGTGGCTTCGAGCAAGGAATCCATTATATCAGGATATTCCCCGCCGTTTAACTCGGCAAAGCCGAAAACCTGCCTTGTCAGGCCTGCCTGATTAGAAGCGTCTTCGGCTGAAGCCGCTTTCTCGCTTACGTTTCCAAACATAGGGACGATCAACGCGGCCAGCCCGGCGATGATGGCGATAACCACCAGCATCTCAAGCAGGGTGAAACCAGCTTGCCATTTTTTATTACGTTTAAACATACTCATTTCTTTCTCCTTGGTATAATTTACAGCGAAAACTTTGCCTCAAAGTCCATTCCGCTAACTTTATATTTTAAATAAATTCACTAATATTTTCTTCCAGGCCGTCTGGACAGTCTCAATCATTCCAGGCCTCACCTCCTTTCTAAAAAAATAAATTGAGTTAAAATAAAAATACTTTATGGCGCCCGCCGTTTCACCCAAAACGGCTTCTACATACGCTTTAGTAAAACCAAATGCCGGATCATCAGATTAAACCCGCTCTTATGCCTGCACAAAATCCACGACAAAACGGTATTGCTTGCCGCAGCGGAGAATAACTTCCTTCTGCCCGCGTTTTAATATGCGGATTTCCACCGTGATGTCTCCGTAGCCGGAATGATTGAAGACATCATCATACAGCTCAATTAATTTTAATTTAACTTCCGCGTTTGTAGATTTTTTTCTGTCAGATTTTTCCATTTTCATTCACGCCCTTCTTTTAACAGCGCCCCAGATCACCGCGAAACCGAATAGTAAAACAAGAATTAACATTGTCACGACAACTTCAAAATTTTCCTTAACGATTTCTTTAACTTTATCTAAAGTTATCTTTTCTTTTTCCAGCTTCATCCCCTCTTTTGTCTCCCGCGTCTCTCCAACGCGAGCTTCGGATATTTCTTTCTGATACGCTTCTTTCAAATCCTGATTTATGACACCGGCGATCATTTGCCTGAGCTTCGCGTTGTCACAAACAAACCCGCTACAGCCCGCTTTATGATCTTTGACCAATTTCGCGTGCAGTTCCGCTATCGTCTTTATCGTCATCTTGTCGGCCTTCCAATATCCCTTTCGTATGGTCTCCAGCATTACCGCCGTCATCTCTTGAAGCGCGTACGGATTTTTATCTCTGAAAAACTTCTCAAGTCCAAGGTTATATTCATCCTTTACATAAACGTCATACAGCCCTTCCCATATTTCCTTATCAATTGCCTTAGGCTTCATAACGTTCCAGCCATAGGTATTCCGGAAGGTCTCAGCGAACTTTTCCGCTGATGACGCTCCGCCTTTCTGTAAATCTTTTATATATTTAGGATTAAACAGCGTTGTTCTTGTCTCAACCCAAATTGCCTCTTTAACTCCCTGAACATTTGGATTATGCTTATTTCGAAGATCATTGAAATACGCGTCGGGATCTTCTCCTGTCACATTGCGTATCGTCGCGTTTATTCCTCCCATAAATTCATAAATATGATCCAACGATAACGGCCCCCAGGTATTTGAAGACCGGGGCTGAACCACTGTATCGGTATTTTGAAGAGCCGCTTCAAAGACACCCGCCTGATAACGTCCCCAGTTGTCTTTGGTATAAACCGCGCCCATATTCTTCAGGTATCTATCAGAAATCTCTTTATCGTCCTCCCATTTATCTCCTGATTCAACCAATCCCATTATGCCTGTTCCATAATTACCATTGACACCGCCAAAAACACGGGCAACAGAAAACTTTCTAGCGTCCAAAGGAGAAAGTCCTTTTTCCTTCATTACTTCCTCAGCTCTTTGAGTTCCTTCTTTCACATAATTTTTATATTGCTCTCCATCTTCTGCCTCAGACGCTATTCTTACAGCTTTATTGATAAGATAAACACGAGTCGCGGCGATATCCCTGAACTGGCCGGAGGTCTGGACAACAACATCTATACGCGGCCGCTTTAGTTCAGAAGAAGGGATAAGCCGAACATCATGAACCACTCCTCTGGAATTTCTTACAGGTTCAACACCCAATAAGTAAAAAATCTCTGCGAGCGCCACTCCCTGTCCACGTATAAACTCACCGCCCCATAAAGTAAAAGCAACTTTTTTAGGATACTCGCCTGTCGCCTCTAATTTAGATGATATAAGTTTCTCGGCTAAATCCACTCCGACTTTCCATGCCTCCTCTGTAGGAGTTTTTTCTGTATCTATAGAATACATATTTCTGCCTGTAGGAACAGCACTCGGATTTGAGATAGGATCTCCTCCCGAGGAAGGAGAAATATATCCGCCATTCAAACCATTTATCACAGCGTTAAGCTCTGAATCCGTAGAGACATAGATTGCCTCAAAATATCTGTTGACCGATAATAAAGTGTCTCTGTAAGTACGTATCGCGTGGACGCATTCTTTTTCTTCATCATTTAATATGCCGATTTTTTTCTCCACCGCACTGATAGATTTTTCTAGCAAATCCCTGGAAAGTTTACTTTTCAATATGGCGGCTATGGCTTTCGCGTTGGGGGAATCCACCGCCGCTAAATAAGAGGCAAGCGGGGCATTAGCCAAATAAAATTCAATATTCGCCTTAAAAATTATCAGTCTTTTTTTATCCCACAATTTCAGCATATTCTTCAACTTTTCGTTATCTATCGCGACAAAAAGATCTTTGCTGAAAATTGAATCAAGACATTTTTGAATATTTTTTTCACGCAGAAGCTCTTCTTGTTTTTTTATTTTTTCCAAAATATTCTTATCTGAAAGATAGTCAAAAACCTGCTTACGCGCGCTATTATCCTGCATTATTTCTATTAACTCTTTTATTTCTTTCTCTGCCGCTAAATCGATGGCCTTCTTCATCTCAGGAATAAAACGCGCGACTTTCCGCGCTTTCTCAAGGCTCTTGGGATCCAACACAAATGAAGCTTTTTTCAATTTTTTTCCGTCTTTGAGTGACAACAAGAATGCTCTCTTCTCTTTATACGGGGCGACCTCCAAAATAAGTTCTTCTATTCTGCCTCTTTGCGCGTCAGATACGTGTGCCTGCCCCTTGTCAGCCTTTCCTTTCGGCTGCCCACTAGCGGCAAGCCGCATCATATTAGCCATAAAATCTTCATCACTCATTTTTTCATGCGTCCCATCCCATTCCTCAAGCCTTTTCATATCTTCTTTATTAAAATAAATAAATGGATCCACCCCTTTAGTTAAAATGCCATCTATCATCATAAAAGCCTTTTGCCTGTACACCGCGTCAAAATAATGGGCGTCTTCTATCTGTTTTTGGGTTACTTCTTCTTTTGAAAGAGCGAGTTTCGCGAAACTGTACGCGAGAGGGTCTATTGCCATGAGCTTTGCCGTTTCATAAACATATTCTTTTTGATACTTCTTCCCTAATGTGTAAAGTCCTCTCGTAATTTTTTCCTGTTCAATCGAGTGCATATAATTGTGAATTTTGTCAAAAAGTTCCCGTGTTAAGTCCTGATTCTCAAAATCATCCAATCCAAGATCTTTATCCAAACCTATTTTTATTACGTATTTTTTTATTGATTTTAAATACTCGCTTTTTAACGCTTCATCTTCAGTTTTGAGAAACCCGTGAAACTTGTCATGAAGGTTACTGAACTCTCCATAAAGATCTGACTCGGTAAACGGCGGAGTAAGATGCGAAAGAATAGTGGCGTAACTTCGCCTTTTCGCGATAACCGCTTCTCCGATATTGTTGATTACATAAATATAAAGATGGGGTATCCCGCCAATCAACGCGTCAGGCCAGTCAAACTCAGATAACGCCACTTGTTTCCATGGAGTAAATTCGAGGCTACCATGTGTGCCAAAATGTATTACAGCATCCGCTCTAAACCCATTCTTCGCCCATAAGTATGCCGCGACATACGGATGCGGAGGCGCTTTCTTTGCCCCATGAATAAGTTTAGTTTCATTATCACCATAGCCGGGTAAAGGCTGCGGCAAAATAACAACATTTCCAAATTGTATTCTGGCGATAGCAAGATAAGATTTTTCCTGGCTCTGCAGGCTCATATATTCACCCGGCGCCTCTCCATAATTTCTTACGATTTCATCATACATTTCAATCTCGAGATTCTTCTTGCACCAACTAAGGTATGTGTCAACATCGACTAATTCCGGTTGGCCTTGTTCAAGGAATTTCTGGAATGAACCCTTCGCGTACACGCCTAAAACGGGGCCTTCTTTTTGAATTCGATCTAAAAGCTCAATTTCATCCTCCGGCAGTTCCCCTGTTTCATATCCTTGTTCCTTTAAATGTTGAAGCAAATTCAATAATGACGGCGCTACTTCCATCCCGCCGGCTACCATGGCGTTTAACCCCGGCCCTTTGTAATAATAAATCGCCACTTTTTTCTCCGCGTTCGGCTTCCTCCGCAAAACAAGCCATTTCTTAATCGTCTCTGCTAAATTCTTAACGCGATTTGGAATGCCCTTAAAGACGTAAAGATCCTTTTCATTCTTAAATTGCGCCCCAAACACATAAGGAGATATGCCACCGTCAAGTTCAGGAACAACTATGCTCTGAGACAACATGCCTCCGGCCATGCCTCTCTGGTCTTTAACCCATTCTTCATAAGGCCTAAATACCGTAACCGGACATAAAAGAGGAATATTTTCTTCCTGTAACCATTTGATGGATTCCTGTACTTTTCCCGGAACAAACCTTCCATGTGGCAATAAAACCACCAGAGAAGGTTTTATTTTCTTTAGAAATTCCAACCTCTTGCCAAAACCGGAAATTGGGTACACGTTGATCTCTTTTGCCTCTAATTCTCTTATCAGCATATCCACATGATCCCGGTTAGCATTGCGAGGACCTATATTTGTCGTTACGACAGCGACTCTCGGAGCTTCTTTTTTGTATAAACCTTTCTCAAAATAAAATTTTTGATATTCCTCATAATCAGAAAAGAAGGTCTCATCGCCAAGGTGAAAAAATAAATTCCGTGGAATTATTAACGGATCTTCAATCTCCTCCGTGAGAAACTTCTTTTTATCAAGTATCCGGCGGGAATAATTAATAAGCCTGCGGATATTCGTTTTACCGCTATTTGAGAAATATCCCTCGACATAATCAAGTTCTTCACCCGATAAATTAGATAAATCGCTCTCCGCGCTTGTCGCCGCGTACGAATATATTTTTGCGCCTTTAGAAATCGCCTGTTTGATGCTTTGAATTTGCAGGTCATTTAAGCGCAGCCCCATACCGAACATATAAATGACCGGATACTTCTTCAAATTGGTCATCCGTGTTTTTTCTAAAGAAACACGGTCCACGCGTATGAAAGGATTTTTATCCACTTCAAGAAACGTGGAATATTGAAAATCCCGGAAATTAATTAAAGCGATCCGGGTCGGCCTTACGTAACTTAAAAATGTGAGCCCGCCTATAATAAAAACGGATATTCCTATTGCTGTTAATATGAATTTATTAGATTTTGTCATCTACTTCCCCTCTATTTTGAGTTATGCTTAATTTCAAAATCAAAAATTTCATTCACTGACAAAGAATATAAAACCAAATCTCTTACCTTTTGTTTTATCTGTTTAAACGCTTTCTCTTCCTCCTGAGTTGGATGAGTTGGAATGTTAAACATTACCTTTTTTCTTAATTCAAAATATCCTTTTGGAAATATATTGTCCTTCACGTAAACAGTAATTTGTTCGTTGCTGGATTTTCGCACAAAGGTAAAAGCAAAATTATCTTTCGACATATTTCTCGCGTCTGTCCCTCCCGGCATTTTGACCTTAAAATCTTCTCCATTTCCTCTTGTCACTACGCGTGCAATAAATTCAAAGGCATCTCTGCTCCCCGGCGTAGGCAATGCGCTAACTATTTTAAAATCTCCCCTTCTTGGAATTTCATCCTTCCAGAGTTGTGATATTGCAAATTTAGTTGCCTTAAAAGCAACTGTAAGGCACGTGCATACATCCCCGTGATATTTGCCAGCATCGCCTATTGTCAGATTTAATAAATCATCCTCATCATAAATTGAAATAGAAGGAATTTTTGCTGCAACATCCTGCTCAACCCTACCCTTATTAACATCCGCAGCTTCTATCTTACCCGAAGGATCTATAAACACCGTTAATAAACCTACAAGTAAAACAAAGTATTTTATTTTTTTCATTTTAATCCACCTCCATAGGGCTTTTATCAATAAAAAAGGTCACTATCCCATTTTTCCTTATCAAATGTTATGGTATCTGGTAATCCTTATAAATTTTGTTACACGGTGGCTTAAGTTTTACAATCAAAAAAACTCTAATGATAAGGCCAAAAAAGCATATTTATTCTCAAATGGAATAATATCTATCCAGCGTCGATTTTCGCCGTCATGTGTCCATACCCGCTTGTCACAATTGTCCATTGCGGTCGGTTGCGGCTATAATTTTAAAGGATGGAATATCCTCGGAAAGACACGATTGAAACTCCTGAAGAACAGGAATGATTGTTTGCCAACGGTTTAATAATTCCATAATTCAACTCCTTCTAAATTATCATTTAACGTATTCGCTAAAAATTTAAGAATAAATTGGCATTTTGACAATATGCCCTCGTCAAGGCTGCAATTCAAAAGTTGTACGCGGTTAAGAGCATCATAGGCATGTTTTTCCCCCGAATTATTTTTTCCATGAGGGTGGGAAAATCCATGTTGCGCCGCAACCGCATCTCCTTGAAATCATGTTTTGTCCTTACTCGCATTTCCAGGAGAATCATTCCGGGATATAAATAATATCCCCATTCTCAAGTTCATAGGCGACACCGATCTTTTTGCCCTTCCCCTTTCCTTTTGATTTCGATCCTTTATACCGTTCTATCTTTTTTCCTTTTTTAACAATGATTTCCATATCTTCTTTGCCGGGATTCTTAACCATAGTGACATCTTCCTGAGTGAAAAGTTCAGTCATTCTCATACTTGTCACAGCCGCGACCATAAGCGCTACCGCGAACACCATCGCCAGATCAAATAAATTTGCCATTCCGGACAAAGGATCATCGTCAAGGTCTCTTAAAGATTTAAAAAAATAGCGTCTTCTTCTCATTTCACGCCCTTCTGTGTCGACATCAATTCATAAATATATTGCAAGTTATTTAAATCCTCAATATACCATCGCTGTTTAACCAATTGAGTTATGTATCCGATAGCTCCGATAAAAATACCGACGACTGTGGTCGAAAAAGCGACTTGCATATTAATTGCCATTGAAGCGATATCTCCGGAGGCCAACCCTACCAACGCGGGTCCCATAGGAATAAGTGTTCCCATAAGGCCCAGCATAGGCCCCAGTCGCATCAAAGTCTTTGACGCTTCAAGCTCCTTTTCTCCGGCGAGTTCAAAATCAGCGACTATTTTCTCCGAATGCACCCTGTGCCAATTGACATCAACCAACATGTTCACATACTCTGAAAACAGACTCTTTTCTTTAGTAATGAGGCTAAAGTCCGTTTTTAATACCTTTCCCTTTTTAAATCCCGCTAAAAACCCGCTAACCTTATTTTTAAGTTTAAGGCGATTCATATATATCCCATAAAATCCGCCAAGCATTAATAACGCCATAACAAATGAAATAAGCAGAATCACAATAACCGGTATTAAAAGTGATGTGGAAATCCAATAAAGAATATTCGTTAAAAAGCTCATAAAATCAGCCTCCTTTTTTTGTCGTTTTGAAATGATATTGCTCCAGGGACTCCCGATTGTTCCAGTTTAAATTTGTAACCGGGATTGCTTTCGCAAGTGGCAAAAAAGCCCTGCCAGGATAACAAAGGCCAGAGATGCCAATGATATCATTGTTGTTTTAATTTCGACCTGTAACTGTGTGCCGTGTATTTTTAATCCCATAAGAAGAAGGGGTAAAAACATGGCTACTATTATTTGAAAAAACGACAAAACTATTTTCAATTCCATGCGCCATTCCCACCCTGAAAATAACCTCCTTAACGCGATCGCGTTTGCGAATAAAACCACTGCTATTGATGAAGAAAACAATAAAGCAAGCACATAAAACCGCATATGATCAATAACATTAAAAAGGTATGTTTCTCCTAAAAACGCGCCCACAAGAAAAACCCCTGACGGCAATAACGGAACAATCTTCGCCAGTGAAAGGATCTTTTCCATCGCGGGCATATTGTCTGTCGCCCTCACGGGAATCAAGGCGTTTTCCGGTCCTTTTCGAATGTGCGCCCCGATTTCTTTGTAATGGGCCCTGATAAGCACTAAACTTAAAATCATAAAAATAATAGATTCAACAATCTGATAAGTACACGCGAGCGATAACACATTAAAATCATTTAGCATTGACTCAAGTCTTTTAAAATTCAGCTGAACCGAAAAAGGAAACATAACAAACCCAATTACCGCCACAAAAACGCAAAAATATAAAATAGTCCTTTTCTTAGCGAATAACGACAAATTTATCGCTGTATGAAAATAACTTAAAATAAAAAGAATAATTAAGAATATCCACATGCCTTCTATTCTTCCGAATTTTTCTCAACATTTTCCTGAATCTTACAACGACACTGATCCCCGCATTTACCGTCACAACTGCATTCTTTGCTCATATCCAAATCCTTTCTCAAATACATCTAATACCAAACACATTAAATAATTACCGGAGTCATTACGATATTCTCGACGTCTAAACGAAAATATTAGCATTCAAATAGGACAATTATTTAATGGCTTTGGTATAACCTCTTTTCTTCTTAGCAATAGATTCTCTTTTTCCTTTAAAAATACTTTCGCCTTCTGTTTTCTTAACAAATACCTCTGGCATTGTTGAAGCCGGCTGTATCCCAACATGATGCCCAGCATAAAATCCTCTTCACTGGTCAACTGATTTAAACTTCTATTGCCAAATTGTTTCACGACCTCCACGCATAGTTCCTCCCCAAAAAAAACATTACAATTTGTATTGTCCAATTCACGGATCACATAGGAGATAGACTGTTTATCTAACTTATTCCTTAAGTCTTCAATAAAATTGGAGGGTACCGTGTGAAGGACCAGACCTCTCAGCCCCTTTTTATACTCGTAAATATGATGATCAAATATAGACATTTTCCCGACCTTAGTCATAACTAAAATTTCTCCGATATTAATTTAATGCCTGTATAACACTTTTAGCCCAGGCACGGACCGCATCCTCAAAAGGACCTCCCATAACATCGACTTTTAACCCCTCGATTATTTCATGCGCCCCGCATTGCTTCAGTGTTTCTCCCAGAATGTCCACCGCTTTACAAAATTGAGAATACACGCTTTCCCCCGGCCCGAAAACAGCATATCTTTTATCCTTTAGATCTATACCGCGTAATTCTTCTTCAAAATCGATAAAATCTTCCTGTAATTCCCCGTCACCCCATGTTGAACATCCCAGAATAATCACTCCATAATCACTTAATTCTTTCGGACTCAGGCTTGCAACATCTCTCACAGTCACATCCAGGCCTGAAAATTTGATTTCCGTTTCGGGCTTATTGCCTGTTGTCCTCACGGAAATCAGGTCCTTGTCTGAAGGACCACTGGCATGCGCCCTGATTTCCCGCATTATTAACTGAGACATTCCTTCTGTTGTCCCTGTCGTACTTCCGTAAACAATAATTATCTTTTCCATCTTAAAATATCTCCTTTCGATTACCTGGCGTCGTCTAACAAAATCCGCAAAGAATCATCCATAAGATTAGACGATGCCTCTTGCATCATCCGCGAAAAACTTACAAATTGAATTTCATTTAAATGCAATGATACCCCGGGTATATTGATATGTATAACCCCTCCCGGGCATTTCATAACATTTCCAACGGAATTTTTTACAAGCACTTTCATTTTTTCCATGATTTACTCCCTCTAATAAAAAAATCCAGATACCTATTAATCTAGGGTTCTGGATTCATGATCTCTGACCGCTCTTGAGTCTATTCTTCTTATATCGTTTCCATATCGGGCATATTCTTTGTTTAGCCCTCAGGGGAATCAGGCCCTTCCTCATCCTTCCCGGGTTAAAGCCCTGATTTCTTCAACAACATCTTTCTCCTATTTATACCAATTCCATTAAACCGAAATTTTGCAATAAAATCGTCTGCTTCCTTAATTACTGACGAGAAAAGCAGCGGTTCAAGCCGGATTACCTCTTCTATTGAAAAATCCGGGTTAAATAATGACCAAAACCGATTCTACTTTTCAGAATTGAAACAGAACAATTAATCAATGGATTTGGTATTAGTAAGATACTTTACTATCAACTCTTCATACCTTAACAAATGCACTTTTTTACATCGAGGGCATTTAAATTCGTAACCATCTTTTGTTTTCACTAAATAAAGCCTGCCGCAATCACAACGAACCTGATTGTTTTCCTTTTTTTCTTCTTCCTCCATAATAACAACTCCATATCACTCAAGCCGCGTTAAGCAAAGTTAGATACGTCTAACTTAATAGCTAAAAAATATTATTTATTGCCTGCCACAGCGACAATGATCTTCACATCCAAAACAAGGTCCTTCACTTTTAAAACTTCGCATAAAATACCGTATTAAAAACCCGATGCTTACAAAAATAACTGTTAGTACAATAATTTTTTCCATAATTCACCCTCCAATCCCTAATAAAGTGCCTCCTTGATAAATGACAAAAGAAGCGACCCATGCCATAACCGTCGTCCAAAAAACCAAAAAACTAGTCCACTTCCAACTTGACCCTGATTCTCTATAAAAAACTGCCATAGCAACAAAACACGGCAAATAAATTAAGCAGAACATTAAAAATGACAATGCTTTTAACGGACTCCACGACGCATCTTTTATTAGCGCCTCTTTTAAAGAACCGGCTTCTTCAGCGTCTACCTCTCCGAGACTATAAATTGTCCCCAGAGTACTGACAACAACCTCTTTTGCCGCAACACCAGAGATTAAAGCCACGCCGCCACGCCAATCCAGGCCAAGAGGCTTCACAGCCGGTTCAATAAATTTTCCGATTCTGCCCGCATAACTTTGTTCCATTTGCATTGAAGCAACGGATTCCTCACTTACTCCCTCTTGCGCGTCCATTTGCGGAAATGTAAAGCCTGCCCAAATGATAATCGAGATCAACAAAATAATTGTTCCCGCTTTTTTTACATACAGCCAACCACGTTCCCACATTTTCAACAACAACCCTTTAAGTGTCGGAATACGGTAAGGCGGTAATTCCATAACAAAATGAGCGGTTTCACCTTTAAAAACAAACTTCTTAAGAATCCAGGCGGAACTAAACGCAAGTAAAATACTCAACACATACATAAGAAACATCATATTAGCGCCTTGTTCCGATGGGAAGAACGCTCCAATAAACAATGCGAAAATAGGAAGCTTTGCTCCGCAGATCATAAATGGCGTAACCATCATTGTAATCAAACGGTCTTTTTTGCTGTCAAGTGTTCTCGTAGCCATAATCCCCGGAACCGCGCATCCGTTTGTTGAAATCATCATTGGCAAAAATGATTTTCCATGAAGGCCGAATTTGCTCATTATTTTGTCCATAACAAAAGCCGCTCTCGCCATATAACCGGAATCCTCAAAAAACGCGATAGAAAAAAACATAAACAGAACAAGCGGGAAAAACCCCAAAACACCACCAACGCCGCCAATAACACCATCAACTAAAAATGACTGTATCAACCCTTCGGGAACAACGGACGCAACAGCGCCTCCCATCCATTCAAATAATAATTCAAACCACCCGACAACAGGCTCGGAAAATGTAAATGTAAATTTAAAAATTCCATACATCACCGCCGCAAAAATTGGCAGCCCTAAAAATCTATTTAAAATAATTTTATCAATTTGATCAGATCGATCATGACGTTCTTCTACCGTTATGCGCACAGATTGAGTGCATGCTCCACTGATAAATCCATATCGTCTATCTGCGATTATAACTTCCGGATCATCTTCAAAGTGCAATTTAAGATGATGTCGACTTTTTTCAATCTGATCAAGAATTTCTTCTTCATTTGAAAGTTTTTTGATAACATCAATTGCTGAAGAATCATTTTCAAGCAATTTAATCGCGATCCACTTGACCGGATATTCGTTTAAAGACTGTTTACCTTTAGATAGTAACTTAGCAATTTTCTTGAGTTCCTGCGCAATCTCTTCACCATAATCAATTTTTATTTTCTCAATTTTTATTCTTCCTTCATAAAGTTTTAACACCGTCTCTAATAAGTCTTCCATCCCTTTATTTTTATTCCCGACTGTTTTAACAATGGGCTTACCCAGCAGACGTGAGAGTTCATCGTAATCAATGCTATTACCCTTTTTCTCGACAATATCACTCATATTCATGGCTAACACTATCGGAACATCAAGTTCAGCAAGCTGAGTATACAAATATAGATTCCTTTCAATATTCGAAGCATCTACAATATGCACAACAACATCGGGTTTTTCTTTTACGATATAATCCCGGGCGACAGCTTCATCTTCTGAATATGCCGATAAACTGTATGTTCCCGGCAAATCGACTACCGTAAAATCATAGCCGTTATAAGCCACATTCCCTTCTTTTTTCTCAACTGTAACTCCCGGATAATTTCCCACATGTTGACGTGAACCTGTCAAATTATTAAATATCGTTGATTTCCCACAGTTAGGATTACCGGCTAAGGCGACTGTTAAATTCTTTTTATTAACCACGATCTATTCCTCCCTTACTACTATTTTTTGAGCCAGTCCATGCCCGATGGCAACTTTGCTTCCCTTTATATTCACTGTTACCTGGCCATGACCTGTATTGTGCAGTACTTTTATTTTTTCTCCGGGAATTAATCCCATATCCGTTAACCTTCCCATAACTCCCATCCCACCATTCGCGGAAATAAAAACCAGATTGCTCCCTGTTCTTGCCTGTGATAATTGATTCATATTATTCATACCTTTATTGAAATCTGCTTTGCCTCTTCCTTCCTTAAACTGAGGTGATACCCTTTAATCTTTATATCAATGGGATCTCCAAGCGGCGCGACTTTGATTACCTCAACATCACTGCCCGGAATAACTCCCATGTCTAAAAGTTTTCTCTTAAGCGTCCCCTCACCTGTTATCTGCTTAACTTTTCCTTTTTCGCCTGGAATTAATTCACTTAATATTTTAATATCTTCCATGACACGCTCCTGTTTTAGATCTATATAATCTTGTTAGTCATACCTAACTTAAAAATCAAAAAAATATTACTTTGCTTTTATCTTTTATTTTTCAGTGTAACATTTCATTTTCTTTCCTGTTTTTAAATACCTTTCAAAATTACGCAACAGCCGGGGTCTAACGCCATTAAGCCCGAGTTCAAGGAACTGAAAGAATTTGGTTAACCTTAACGATGTTTTTTTACTTATTGCATGCTCAATACCGCAAGCTTCTTTTCCAGCGACTTTTTCATCAAGCATTAAAAACTCCGTTAGAAACCGGAATAAAATATCGTGTTTGTTTTGGACCTCTAAAGCGATTTTATCGCCTTCTTTCGTCAGCCCTACATATCCATATCTTTCATGAACAGCCAAGCCTTTTTCGGATAATGTTTTTAAGGCAGAATTCACACTTGAATTTTTCACGTTCAACCTTTTAGCGATTGCTCCGACCCTCGTAAATCCCTTCTCCTTCTTGAGCGCATAAATAGCCTCTAAGTAATCTTCCATATTCGATGTTAAATCTTTTGCTATCTCAACCATGCCATCATTCCTCTTAGCCTTGCCTTAGTTATTTAGAGCATTCTAACAAATACATATTTATTGTCAAGTATTTTTTCGAAGAAATTCTCACGCGTTTCCCTGGTTCGTAGATGGGGGGGCAACAGGGTGCGTCTGATATGCCGCATGTGGACTCTTTCAATGTTTTTTTTACCATGAAGGCCATTCTACCACCAACTTCGTTGGTAGCAAACCAATGGTGTATGTCCTTCGCCCTCACTCTCCACCACCGACTAAAGTCGGTGAATCAGGCAAAAAATCCTTAACTGACTCCGGGAGATTCAAAATTCTGAGGACTCTGGCAATATAAGACCGATCCTCCTCCCGCAAGCTTAGAAAGACCAAATTGCAAAAAAGGCTTCTCGTTTAACAAGAAGCCTTTTAATAGTTTAAAATATTTCTGCTTATGCCCTGCGCCTTCTTAAAAATACACCAAGCAGGCCGCTTCCAAAAAGAAGCATTGTTGCCGGTTCCGGAATAGCGGCAAATTCTCTTGTCAGGTCAAGTTGAGCTGAAAGAAGCAACGCGTCATCAAAATACTTGCCAGGAATCTTACCTTCCTCGTATAGCAATTTATTTTTAGGCCCAAAATAACCCCCGTCATGAAAATACTGCGCAAGAATATTATCAGATGTATATTCCCCCTCACCAAGGAGTTCAAGTTGAATCGTTACATAATCATCAAAGGTAGCTATTATCATCGAATCATTAATATCGTGTACACCCATAATACCTGGTATATAAAAGCCATCACCGGAAGAATAAAACTGGGCATGCGGAATTAGATCTATCGTTAATAAAGCTGAGACCAGAGGATCCGTACTGGCATTGAATGCGTCGTAATTTGAATCGCCTCTAAAACTAAAATTCCACCAGGAGCCCTCATTCAAGCCATCACCGACAACATCTTGCGTAGAACCTAAAGAATTGCCAAAATTAACGATAAAATCACCATTCTTCAAATATGGCTTGTCAGACATAGGCACATAGTTAAAATTTTCAGGATCATTAGGGTTTACGCTGTTGTACGGATTATAGATCTGCTTTCCATCTGTTGGATTAACATAAACATCAAATGTGGAAATATGTTGTACGTCTCCCTGTACATCAGCACTAATCATTATTGCTGATGCATCCTGAACCGAAATGAAACTTAACATTATGACCGCAAAAAACATAAACAATGAAATTCTTTTCATGATAATTCTCCCTATTTTATAATAATACATAAAAAGATTTATTAAGATGTATGTTCAAAAAATAACATTAATTAAAATTCTGTCAACGGGACACAAATGGACAAACCAGGACAGGCTGAAATGGACCCTTTTAATGGACCATGGGAAGAAAAACTTAGGACAGCAGGACAAATAAAAAAAATGATAAACGATTGTTGAAAGGACCTTTTCATATCATTTCTTTGAATAAACTGAAAAAACTGCGTGACTATATGCAAAAGGTTTGAATCTCTTTATATTGAGGCAAGAGATAAATCTTAGGGATCCAAGCATCTAACCGTCTTCAATAAAAGTTCCTGCGTTTCTACTTAGAAGCATACACAATTGCCAATATTACCATGCAAACGATTGGCCATAATCCTGATGCCACGATGAGTGCAACAGCCCGCTGTCGTAACTTCCAGAGGTCGACATGCTGCCGAAGTAATGCCACGGACTTCTCACGAAAAAGAAACGTAACATTTTTGGGACTCTTTTCCCCAAGAGGCGTGACATATCGCAAGGCCTCCTCCGGACACTTCTTCAAGAATTGAATACGCACGCGATTGCACTGAAGCCCCGATATTAGAAACAACGCACCAATAGAAAAAAATGATACTAGCGATAATATTTCGCCTTGCATGATCCTATCCTCCCTACTTTCCGCCAAATGAGTAGCCCATAGTATAACTAATGTTCTGATGTGCCTCAGTCAAAAAAGGACCCCATCCTGCACCCACGCTGAGCTGACCTCCTGTATATGCTGACTTTCCCTTCGTAAGCGTTTCCTTGTCCAACCCCACAATAGTATCGAAGCTGTACGCGCCACCAGCTTCCCACCCACCACCAGATTGAAAAGAAAAACCCATCAGCTTATCTACAGAATCAGCGTCCGTCACCAGGCCGAGTGGGTCTATGTGGTTCACCGGATTATTTTGGACATACGTATACAAATTCGGTCCATCTGTAAATCCACTTGGATCTTCCGAAATAAACCGACCCACATATGGATCGTAATAACAAGCTCGCATGTAGTATAGACCGTTAGCTTCGGTCATAATACCATATTGACCGGCAAATTTGAAGGGTTGTTCTAGTCCTGTAGAGGCTGCTAGGCGTCCATAGGGAGTATAAGCATATGTGTTTTCCTTAAGAAACTCTTTTACCTGTTCCGGCAATTTCAGCGTCCGCAATAATTTTGAGATATATGACCAGTCTTCACCTGTTATCTTAGATAACCCTCTTACCCCCCACACCATGAACTTCCTTTAGTCGCAAATAATACTGAGGGAAATTTTCTAATCGCTTAAGATGGACTTCATGTTTTTTCAAAGCCTTTTTCTCAGTAGTCTCATGATGAGCCAAGTCTTCATGGCGATAGCCAATACAGTAATATTGTCTAAACCATTGATTATCTGATAGAAGGGGTATTCACTTCAATATGTGCGTGGTCTTAGGTGAGCGTACTTTTGAATATAGCGGATATATTCAGGCATAGAAAAACCCTCACACGAGTGCGGCTCAGAAGAGCCTCGGTTCGCATGAGGGTAACAACTGGGGTGGGAGATCGGGCGCGTCTGACAACCCACCACCAGATTTTGACCTAAATTTAACTACAATTAAACAAATTTTTGAAAAAACAGGAATAAAAATGATCAATTAAAAAACCAATTAAAGACTGACTGAAAAAAAATTATTGCACCAAACTTAACTGCCACTCTACATCATTTTGCTCTTCCTTCGCTATTTTATCTTCTCAAAAATTTTAAAAATATTTTCCTTTTTTAAAAGAGACGCGTGTTCTTTTTCCTAACAGAATCGCATCCCGTAGGGCTTGTTCATTCTTAGCATGTAACCATATCTCGTTAAATAGAGAATTGCTAACAATCTGAGCAATAGCGGACAAAGCCCTTAAATGATACGCACGCTCATCCTTGCTCCCATAAAGGATAAAAACAGCATTAATCTCCTGATATTCTTCATTGAAAATAATACCTTGTCGGCAACGCACTAGAACAATACCAAATAAATTTTTCCCATCAACAATAACATGAGGAATGGCAACATCATGATTAATAGCCGTTGTTCCCTCTCGCTCCCTCTTTAAAAGGGCAAGCTCAACAATTTCTTTAGAGCATGCCGTTTGCTGTGCAATCTTCTCGGACACAATTTCAAACAATTGATCAACTGTTATTTTCTTATCAATATCAATAACGTTACAATCTTCAATCATATGATCGAAACGATCTTTGATGATTTCATCTCTTTCTTGAATTATTTCCTTTAGTTCTTCTTCAAGCCGTCCTGTGACTAATTCCTTTGCCGTCAATCGTGCGATAATATGAAGTAAAGCAGACTTCTGTTCAGTTCTTAGCCTTCCATAAAACCAGTAAATGATAAACGCAACCGCAATCAGTACAATTTTGACAAAAAAAACCTGTGTGCTCATCTCAAAAAGAATAAAGAGAAAAAATACTGTACCGATAATTTGAATCCATGGATACATCGGCGATCGAAATGTTGGTTGATAATTCTGTATTTTACTTTCGCGCAAAATTATTACAGATAAATGTGAGAAGAGAAATGTAAGAATAAGAACAGATGAAGCAAGTTCAACGAGCATATCTAATTTTAGAAATAGACATACAATAAGAACTGCACCAGATAAAAGAATAGATATAACCGGAGTTTGATATTCTGAATGAAGTTTGCTCAAGAACTTCGGTAACAATTTGTCTCGACTTAAAGCCAGCGGATACCGTGATGCAGCCATAATACCTGCATTTGCTGTAGTAAAAAAAGAGGCAATCGCCGCCAAACTCAACAATATCATTCCCCATTTTCCCATTGATACTTCCGCGCTAATGGATAACGGCGTCAAAGATCCATCCAATTGTCCACTTCCAAGGATACCTGTTGTAACAAAGACCACCAAAGAATAGAATAATGTAACAACAATCAGTGAAGCGATCATTGCCTGTGGAACAACTTTTTCTGCTCGTTTGACCTCTTCTGCAATACTGGCAACTTTTAATAATCCTCCGTAGGATACAAAAATAAATCCAGCTATCACAAAAATAGATTCAAAACCATAAGGAGCAAATGGAGTAAAATTCTCGATTTTAATGAATTTAACCCCATTAACGACATAGATGAGTAAAGCTCCCATGAGGAAGAATACAAGACACACCTGCGCTCGACCTGCCTTTTTAACTCCTTTCAAATTAAGGAAAGTAAAAAATACACCCAAAAGCATACCCACCCAAGGAATAACGGACATTGATTCAGTCAATTGCGGAAGAATTAGTTGAGCAAAAGCCGTGATACCAACTAAAGCAAATGCTGCTTTTAAAATAAGTGAAAACCATGTAAGCAAACCTTGAATGGTGCCGACTGCAGGTCCCAAGCTTCGTGTTACAAAAAAATAGGCACCTCCGGACTTAGGCATAGCCGAAACAAGCTCCGCCTGACTGAATACCCCTGTCAAAGCCAAAAGACCCGCAAAAAAATATGAAATGAATAATACCGGTCCTACTTTTGCATGGGCAATGCCAGGCAAGACAAATAATCCAGAACTGATCATCGCTCCAGTTGCCAGACAAAAAACATCAAGAAATGTCAGTTCTTTTTTTAAACCTTTTTTGCTCTTCATAATTACCTTTTTCTAATTTTTCATAACGGATGACATTGCCCTGCTCAAAAGTGATGACTTTACGTAGAATTTATTTTATTTTCCTGCCTCGCTCTTGATTATTACTTTAATAGAATCATTTTTATCGCTCAATAAATGATTTAGTTGCTCGCCAAAATCTTTACACTTTATTTTTTTCACCCGTAATATAAATTGACTCTCCTCCCATTGGCTGGGTAATAGGCCCTGAAACAAAAACAGGAAAGGCAATCTCTACCTTTTGCCCCTTAATATTTAAGCTTCCCAGGACTTCATAATTCGGATGTTTTCTACTAACATCGATTTTCTTTCTTAAGATCCTCCTGCTGGTAAAACTTATTGTTGGAAAATTGACAGCATCAAAATATTCTTCTCCCCGCATTTGATCATCTTTTTCGATACTGTCCGTCTTAATATTTATAGCTTGCACGTCGATGTTTGTATTAAAAGTCTCCAAATTATGTTTATCAAGAAAAATGTTGCCGTCAAATTCAAGAAACTCCCCAAGAATAGCCTCCCCGTCTGAATTCATAATTTCAAAAGCTAACGTAGAACGATCCTTAACAATATGATATTCTCCTGCTGCAAAAACAACCCTACCACAAAAAATAACCAAACCTATTATTGCAAAAATAACTAAGTTTACTTTATTTACCTTCTTCATGCCAACTCCCCTTTATTTAATCGGTGAAACAAAACCATCGGGTTTAACAGTTAAGACTGAACAATTCACTTGCTGCAACACTCCTTCGGCTGTGTTACCAATAAGAACACCAGCTAAACCAGTTCGACAAAGAGTCCCCATAACGATCAAATCAATATGATATTTTCTCACCGCGGCAGGAATGACATCAATCGCCGCTCCTTTATTAATGTGTACTTTAGTGGAAGCTTTATTTAATTCATAATTCGTAAGAAGTAGGTTCATTTTTTTCTTATATTCGTTTTTGGTTTCACGGTCAAGTTTTCGCATTTCATCATAAGAAACCCCCTCTAAGAAAGATTCCCCATATATTTTCCAGGCATAAATTATGTGCAAATCACTTTGATCCCATTTTGCCAAGGATGATGCCAAATCCATAATTTTAGTATTAAGAAGCTTCCTAGAGTTGTCTAGTTCACTAAGTTCAACAGCAACCAGGATATGAAAATATTTTTTTCGTCGGGTAGGTTTGATAACCCACACAGGACAGGGACATTTACGCATAAGATGCATAGATGTACTACCAAATATTTGTTCCTTAAAGCGCGTTTTCCCTTCCGCTGGAATAATAACCAAATCATGTTTATCACGCAATACCTTGCGGATAATTTCTACAAAAGACCTCCCTTGTAGAATCTGGCAGTAGACATTGCTCACGTTTCCTTGAATAGAAGCAACCGCGTCTTCCATGTGTTTCTTTTTTACTTTAAAAACATCGGCTTGTATTTTTCTTAAAGCCTTAGGCAAATCATTAATAAAATCAACAATTGTCAAATCCGCCTGATTTCTTTCTGCTAAAACTACAGCCCGTTCTAAAGCACTTCGTCCTCCGGGTTTTAGATCAGAAACTAAAAGAATATTTTTAAACCGTTTCATATCCATCTCCTCTCTTAAAGAAGTTGTCAAGTAATAAGACAACCTGTTAAGACTTTTTA
>JAIORP010000031.1 GCA_021108075.1 Candidatus Omnitrophota bacterium
AATATTAACACATCTTTATTCTATTAATGATTTATAGGATGAGGATTATACCAGGGGGATAGTGTGAGTGCTCGATACATGATATTCAATGACAAAAAAAATATCATTGTTTTTCTTTTTTTATTTTTTTGTTGTTACGGTTCTGTTGCTTTTGCCAATCAATGTTTAGAAATTGTCGATCAGGCTTCCGAAGCATTAAATCAGGGGGATAATGCCCGCGCGAAGAATTTAGCGGCGCAGGGTGTGACCTTATGCCGGAAAGAGGCGTTGGAACAGCAGAAATATATTATCGATCAATACCTCGATTTACCTCTCTGGATTTCAAAAGACACAACATTGGAACTTTATCCGCAATTACCAAAAACAATGAACAACGGTGTTCCCACTAAGATGGGTTGGGTCGAATTAAATGCCATTGCCAGAGCGCATTTTATTCAGGCCCAGGTTTTCAAGAATGACGCTAAGGAACGCAGAGCCCTGCAGATGTATAAAAAAATTATTAAGAATTTTCCGGATGCCTATCAACAGGCTTATCAGGGCTGGTTTTGGAAATCGGCTGAACTGGCACAAGACGCGATTCTTTTAATGGAAAATGATTATAACTTCGGCAACTATAAAGCGGACTTCTTAATCAAACAAGCCTGGCAAGCTTATCATGAGAAGAGATATAAGTTCGCGGAAGTCTATGCCCGCAAGGTTTTAGCCCTGTATGATCATGAAGATTTGAATTTTCAAAAAGAATCAGCTGTCGCCCGTTTTTTATTGGGATTCATTTATAAGGCGTCGGACCAAATCGTTCAAGCTCAATACGAATTTAACCGGGTGATCAATGATTACCCTCAAGTGCGCTATCCCAATAGTAAGGATGCTCTCCTCTATAATGATATTACATCCCAGGCGCGTGACCAGATTAATCTTGTCTATACGCCATATGACTTTGGTAATTATTCGAGCCAAACATTAGTGCTTAAGGCCTGGAAGGCCCGGGATGAAAAGGATTTTGACGGGGTTGATTTATATGCCAGAAAATGCATTGATTTGTGGGAAGGGAAAGCCCGGCAAATGCAAACACAGTTAAAGGGATTTGCCCCGCTCAGTTTCATCCCGTATTATGGGGCCTTAAACGACGTGGGCGCGTGTTATTTTATTTTAGGGCTATCCTATAAAACGCAGGGCCTCAATGATGAGGCGCGGGATATGTTTCAGACGGTTATCAATGACTACGGTTACTCCCAATGTTGGGACCTCAGTGGTCATTATTGGAAGGTTGCCGAAGCCAGTCAGGGTAAGTTGAATGATTTAAATAAAAGGAAAATAATCAGGCCCTAGATCATGAAAAGAAAAAAAAGTTATATATGGAAAAGGTTACAAATATTAACGCTTTATTGTTGCTTGCTCTGTTTTGTTCCCTCCGTTCAGGCGGTTGAAAAAAAGACGCTCATTTGTGACATCAAAGACCCCGCGTCGCATGCTTTGGTCCGCGGGGATGTTCCGGTCTATGGCCGCGTGGGCGGTTCCAATTTTAAAGAGTATTTTTTGGAATACGGAGCCGGGTTTGCCCCTGAGAAATGGCAGGTGATCCGGCATAGTCAAGTTCCGCAAATGGATCCCACGGGCCGGTCCTCAAAGAATTCTGACCTCGTCCATACATCGCCGGGCAATTTAGGTTTATGGCGGACGGGACTGCCGGAATTTTCTGATGATGGTCCGGTTGATTTGCCTGTGGGCCACTACACGCTTCGTCTGCGGGTTGTCGGGCATGCGGGCGAGTCGGTGGAACATAAAATTCCGGTTGAAGTCGGGCGGTTAGCGTTGAATTGCATGCCAAACACCATATCCACGAAAGACAAGAAAGCGCGGCTGGTTATTCCTGAGCACAGCCTGCAGGAGGCCGTCAAAGTTTTTAGTCTTAAGGCCGTTCCTCAGAGTGAAGTTATGATCGGGGGGGATCATTCTTCCAGGCTTGTTTCGCCTTTGTACCGCTTGCGTCCAGCTGACGTCGCGTTCACCTTGCCGGCCTCGTTTCGCATCGCGTTTGATCCTGACAGAGAAGGGGAAAAGCAGAAGGTCGGCATCGGATATTTTAATGTCGAACAGAAGAAATGGGATATCCTGCCCACACAGCTGGACGAACAATCCGGTTATTATCAAGTTTTCCTGGAACAGACCCCTTCTCAATTTGCCGTATTCGGTCTGTTTGAAGGCCCTTTGATTGAAAGCACATTGTCAGAGTCGTATGAAAAAGAAATGTCTCAATCGATTATGTCGGTTTTGAACGCGAACAGCTTTCAGGAAGGTTTAGGCCGTTGGAAGAACAAACACGGCCTGCGCGGGGCGACCGTCCAATTGGTTGAAGACGGATGCGAGGAGGGCTTATGTCTGTCGATTAAGAATAATTCCGTGAAAGGCAATTATGCTGCGATAGCCTATGATGAAATTTTTGACGCGGCCCAATATCCAATTTTGGAATTTGACTATCGGATGGGCCCGGAGGTGAAGGTCGATATCTTTTTAAAAGTCGGGGGGAAGTGGTTTGAAATTTTATTTAGTGACGACGAGAAAATTTACTGGGGCATTCAGGTTGAAAAAATTGGATCGGTCGGGGATGTCCGGAAAGACAGCCTGTGGCATCATGTTCAATTGAATCTGTTAGACATGCTGAAAGAACGAACGGACAGTTTTTATATTGAAGAAATCGTTTTCGCCGACTGGGATTCGACGGGATTTAAAAAGCTGGAATACGGTTCGACTCCCGCTCAAAGCGTTTACTGGATTGATAATTTCCAGATCCGGTCTGATCGTTATTTCTGGCAGATCGGTTGGGCGGATGAATCGGGCGAGGAATTTAGTCCGAACATTGGGGGCAAAGATGTTTTTGTTATCGGGGACGCTTTTTTTGATTTTCCACACATTATGGATAAAGAAACAAAAATCGTTTTCGAGAAGGAACAGCGTTTTAATCACGACCGTTTTTACATCGTGTCGTTTCAATCCTTAGACCCCCTGAGCGAGGCTCAGCGGGAGAATGTGACCCTGCGTTTTAACGGCCGGGAAGTCGCCCCCCAACAAGAATTAACCACAGAGAAGCGGATGGATTTTATCGTCGATAACATTCAGGAGGGCCGCAATGAATTGGTTTTTCAGAATTCCAGCGACCTGATCGGGGTTGACATGATCGCGATGTATCCGGTCGGCCGCATCCCCTGGGCCATCAATGCCCTGGACGCCTCATCCCATCCATTGGTGATCGGTAACTTCATTAACCGTCAGAACAATCCATCACAGGGGTCTTTCGCGAACAAGGATGTTTATGTCGTCTTTGATGTCGAGGACGTAACGCGTCATTATAAACTGGAACTTTGGCCCACGACCGATGTTTATCCTGTCAAGTCGTGGCTTTTTCAAAAAAAGGTCGATGTCATTGTGAATGATCAATTGCTGGCCCAAGTCCCTTACGGCCTCGACAATGAGCCGACCGAGGTTCATATCCCTTCGAACGTTTTACGTCCGGGACTGAATCACTTGAGACTGCTCAATGACGATGCCGCCTCATTGGATTTTTACAAAATCGTTTTTCATTAACCCCGGGTTAAGTCTATCTTAAATAATATTTTATTGATTATTTGTTTACAAGGAACATTTTATTAATTAAAATCTTTTTATGCCTAAAAAAAGATTTTATCGATCCGTTTCGTTCCTTTTTCTTTTCAGCCTTTTAGTTGTTATGGTGTCAACGGCAGCGGCAAAATCTCCTTTTTCCGTTTCAGGCATCATGGCAGGGGCAAGTCCGATGGCCATTATCAATGGTGAGGTCGTTCAGAAAGGAGACCGGCTTCAGGACGCTGTTATCGTTGAGATTGGCGATGATTATGTGACCCTGCAATACAATGGCCAGATGATCACTGAGAAAGTTGCCGCCACAAAAAAAGCCCGGAAAAAACCCGCGCCGGCTTCTCCGCCACCGGAATCCTATCAGCAAAAGCAGTATTTTCAACAGAAGTCCCGGGGGCAGACACAAATGAACCTGAGCAAAGTGGATCATTATGCCAATCAAGCCGCCTATCAGGAAAGAAGGTATACAACATCTGTTGGGAATTATAAAAAAGTTTTAGGTTTTTTAAAAAAAGCTGAACAAGAGGCCCAATACGCCTTGCAGCGCAATTTGAATAATGCCGCTGACCGTGACCGGATTAAGAGGACCATCGCGAGTATTCGTCAGGATATGGAGGCTGTTAAGCATAGGAAGAAACAACTGGCAGAAATGATCCGTGACGCGATCCGGCAAGACCGTTTGGTCCGGGGGATGACAAAAAGCGATGTCCGCCGGGTTTTAGGCAGCCCGACAAAAAAGAAAAAGATGACCGGTTCCTCATACCGGGCGGAAGAATGGTATTATAAAAAGGAATATCCTAATAAGCCGGAACACCGGGTTTATTTCTCCGAGGACGGCATTTTTGTTAAAGGCCATTAACGCTTACCCCTTAATCACTGTTTGTCCTGGTTTAACCTGTTGATTGTATTTTTTGATATGCTATATTATTATCATCGGGGATTCGTATCCAATCAACATATTCTAATTTATTTAAAGGAGCACTTTTTTATGTCCATACGCCAGATCTCAATTCTTGTTTTTTGCATATTAACTTTAAGCCTTTTTTGTTGTCTTGCTACTATCTCTGAGGCAGGAATAATTTTTGATCACACTGCCGTGGATTTATTTGATTCCTTAACAGCGACTGATGTGAGCAATGTTCAGGATAATATTCGTTGGCATTATGCCCACACATCCCATGGCGGACAAATCACCACAGGATTGCAACGGATAGAAGATGCCTATTTAGGACAGGCCGTTCAATTTAATATTTCAAGAACATCGCAAGCGCTACCTACAAACAGCAATTCTTTAAACATTTTTGATGGACAACAACATGATACGTATATCTCTCCTGATGAATATTGGTCCACGGGAACGGGAATAGGGTATACAAACGCGGTTTTAAGTAGCAATCCTTCGATTAATGTTTCTCAATGGTCCTGGTGTACGCAGATGAATTCTTATAACCCGACACAAACACAATCCTATTTAGCTCAAATATCAGCCTTTGAAGCCGCGCATCCAGACGTAATATTTATTTATATGACGGGAACAGCTGAAGATGATTATCAGGGTTCCACAGGATACAACCGCTATCAAAATAATCAATTGATCCGCAGTTGGGTCAGTAGCGGGGCCAACCGTATCCTTTTTGATTTTGCTGACCTGGATGCATGGGCCAAGGATCCTGAGACGGGGACTTGGAGCCAAAATACATATTTATATAATGATGTTAATGTTCCAACAGAACATTCGGCATTGATAGGGAGTGGTTATGGCCATACCTCGGCTTTGAGTGCGGAACAAAAAGCTAAAGCTTCCTGGGTTATGATGGATCAAGTATATAAAACTCAGATCGCACCGGAACCAATTAGCACTGTATTATTTTTAAGCGGTGGCCTTCCACTGGGACTTGGTTTGTTCCGACGGAAATTAAGGGGTCTCCTATAGACCCGAATGTCAATAAAAAAGACAGTTCTTCCACTGTTGAAATAAATTAAGATTCAATTTTTTTTATTTAGATATTTTGATAATTTTCTGGCTTGCTTGAGCGGAGCTTTCCAGCAGAGCTCAAGCAAGCCGGAGAGGCGCAAATGTTTAATCTTAAAATTTCGATCTAAATAAGAAAGAACAGGAAAAAATAAAAATTTATTTTGTTGATACTTATAAATCCTGTCGATTACAGTCTCTTAAGACACACTGGCTTTACGGTTACCAGTCGGCAGTCACCTATTGGCGGCGCAACAGCATCTTGCCCGCATGATAATCTCGGAGCAGCTACTCACAATCTGAAAATTCTCGCTTCAGCCCCGTTAAGGGCCCCTCCTGAAGGTTTTCAGACGTTTATCGTTTCTCTTTTGTTTTATTTTTCCCCAAACATTTCTCAAATATTATTTTGTTTACTATTTTGGTTTTTCATTTTATGATAGCTGCATCCATGCTCGTTATTTCTGACCACAGGGAGTAAGGATTGACGCGGCTTTAATCGCTGACAATCGGGTTGTTGATCATAAAAGAAGGGGGAAATGATGTTCAAAGAAACGTTATTTATTCAAAAGACAGTTTCTATTGCCTGTTTTTTAGGCCTGCTTTTTGGTGTTTATGCCGGTAATAGTTTCGCGACACTGCTGTTTTTTGATGGTTTTGACGCGCCGGCCGCTGATGTTGATCGCTCTGTCTGGGAAACCCAGGAAGGGTCAGCTGCCTTTTTCGGGCAAACAGCCATTCGGAACCCTAAAAGCAGTCCTACCGCGGGATTACCCTCAACCATCGAGGTAACCAATGAAGGGTATGCCCGTCTCAGGCTGGATACCTTCAACCCGACCGATCCCGCCCATCGCACGTTCTGGGGATCGGAGATTGATACCATTCAGGAATGGAAACCTTCATCAACAGAAGGGATCCGTTTTGAGGCCCGGGTCCGTAATGGTATCAATTATTTAAGCGGGATGATCACATCCGTTTTTAGTTATGGATTAGCCGACAACGGACTTACGCGTGATGAAATTGATTTTGAATTTTTGACGAAACAATACATCAACACCATCAAAAAGAAAATATTCGTAAATCGTTTCAACAATGAAGGTTTCAGTTCTGGTGGAGCAGGGGAGTTGATCGAAACGAGCATTGATTTTACGGATTGGAATTTGTTCCGCATCGATTGGACGCCGCAATTTATCCGTTGGTATGTCAATGACGTGAAAGTCGCGACCGCGGACGCGAATATCCCCATTAATGAAATGGGAATGCGTTTGAATATTTGGGTTCCCGACCAGTATTTTACAGAGGCCTATGATTCGGACCTGAAGGCCGCGATCAGCCTTTCAGAAAACCAAACGTTTTTTTATGATGTGGATTTTGCCCGGGTTTCCAGTTTTACGGTTGTTCCTGAACCCGCGACAGGGATCATGTTCCTGCTCGCGATGTTTGGTCTGTGCCGGAAACGTGTAAGCGGGGCATGAAATTATTCTAATAACGGACACTTTTTTAAATTTATAAAATTTTATGATGTCAAAAATGACCCGTTCAATCCGATGGGTAGAAGTTTGTATCCTGCTCGTTTTTATTGTCCTGTCTTTGCTCCATTTTTTTTCCGACCGCCCGTTATGGGAGGATGAAATTTATGTTAAAAATAATCTTGAGAAGTATCATTACGTTCAGTTATTCGGTGTCCTGGACCACTCGCAATCTTTCCCCCGCGTTTATTTAGTATGGATTAAATTTTTATCCCGGTTTTTTGATTATCACATGAAAGCCCTACGCTTCTTACCCCTGGTTATGATGATTTGCGCGCTGGGATTATGGCGCAGGGTTTATCAGAGGCAGACAGATCACGCGTTTATTATCCTTTCGGCCCTGCTGTTATTTGCCTGCAGTTTTCGGATGGTCTACTATGCCGCGGAGTTAAAACCCTATTCTCTGGATGTTTTATCGGTGGCGCTGGTCGCGTTGATTTGCTTCAAACAAAAGGGGCGTGACGCGGACCAGTTGCGCCCGCGGGATTATCTGTCGTCGGCTGTTCTGCCATTTTTTATTTTGTTTTCTTACGGGTCTATCTTTGTCGTCTGGATTCCCGCCTGGAACTATCTGTTAAAGACGCGGGAAGACAAACGTTTTTGGAAAATATTTATCCTGAGCGCCGGGAGCTGCGTGTTGGCCGCCATGCTATTTTATCTGATCGACTTTCGCTATTCGGTGAACGACGCGAATATTCATTATTGGAATGATTATTTCCTTTGCGTGGAGAACCGGGAATGTTTTTTATCGACTTTTGGCGAAGGGGTACAGCGTTTGGTCACATACTGGTTTGGAAACACAAAGCCTCAGATGTTAGCGGCTTCTTTGTTTATTCCCGTTTTTATGTTCGGGATGGTCCGCTATGGCGGGGCGTCTTTGTTGAAGGACCGCCTGTCTGTCACAAATTTAGACGCGATGGCGATCGTTTTGTTTTTTGAAATGATGGTCCTGGGTGTTTTGCGAAAATACCCGTTCACGGGTGAGCGCCTGACATTGTTTTACGCGCCCATTGTTTTTTACCTGACCGTAAAGACGATTTGGAGCACCAAAAAAATGTGTTGGATCTTCTGGCCTTTGACGGCGTACTGCGTCGGTTATGCCGTGTATTGCGCGGGCAATACGTTAAAAGTGGTGTTGAGTTATTTTGCGTGAAAAAGCAAAGGGTTGTGGATCGGAAATTTTTTATTTATTGCGGACGAACGCGGGTGATTTGTAAATAAAGATTTTTTGACGATATGGATGGCGCGTATCGACCGGAAAGCAGGGATAAAAATAACCGTTTATAATTTGATCAAACAGAATATTTTGTTACATTAGGGGAACAATGAAAGTTATTCTTGCAGAAAAACCGAGTGTGGCCCGCGACATCGCGCGCGTGGTCGGGGCATCCGGAAAAAATAATGGATGGCTCGAAGGAGGGGGTTATCAGGTGACCTGGGCTTACGGCCATCTGGTGACCATCGCTGAGCCCCGGGTCATGTGCAAGGCCTGGGGCGGCAAATGGCATTTTGATCAATTGCCGATGATCCCCGAGACGTTCCAACTGACAACGTACGAGCGTGGCCGGAAGCAGTTTGATGTGATCAGCCGATTGTTTGGGCAATGTGATGAGATCATTAACGCGACCGACGCGGGCCGGGAGGGCGAACTTATTTTTCGCTGGATTTATCAGCATTCCGGCTGCACGACAACGTTTAAACGTTTATGGATATCTGATCTGACAGACGCCAGCATCAAGAAGGGCCTGCAAGAGATCCATCATGGCCAGGCCTTTGATCATTTGGCTTATTCGGCGCAATGCCGGGCATATGCCGACTGGATGGTCGGGTTGAATGCCACGCGGGCTTATTCTGTCCGCTACGGGCAACTGTATACCGTCGGACGGGTACAGACCCCGACACTGGCGCTGATCGTCAATCGGTTTCATTTGATCAAAGACTTTAAGAAATTTTATTATTATGAATTGTACGCCCACACGAGAAAAGTTGCCTTTCGCTGGGAAGATGCTGATGGTTATAAGATCGATAAAAAAGAAAAAGCGGAAAAACTCAAAGAATGCCTGGACGGCCAGCCCGGCACAATCACGGATATTAAGAAATCGAAGAAGAAAACAGGCCCGCCGCCTTTATATGATTTGACATTGTTGCAGAAAGAATGCAATGAGAAATTTGGGTACACGGCAAAGACGACCCTTGAATACGCGCAGGCCCTGTATGAGAAAAATAAACTGATCACCTATCCGCGCACAGAATCCCGCCATTTATCGGAAGAAATGCGTCCGGAGTTGCCGGATATTTTGCGCAGCGCCCCGGAGGATTTAAAACCTTTTGCTGATGAAGCGCTGGCCCGGTTGGACGCCGGGCACAAGCTGGGGAAGAATTATATCGATGATAAGAAATTGACCGACCATCACGCGATCATCCCGACCAAGAAAAAATTGTCCGGCCCTTTGGCCGCCCATTTGCGGAATGTGTATGATTTGGTGCAGCGGCGGTTTATTGCGGTCTTTCACCCGGATTTTAAAGAGGATGTGACCGAGATCACGATGCATATTGAGCAGGAACGCTTTAAGTTTAAAGGCGCGGTTCCGGTTGAGTCGGGTTGGAAAAAGATTTACCCGTCGAAGGGGGCTGTTGACCTGAAATCTGCTTTATCCGTCGATGATAAGCGGAAAGAAAACAAACCCGCGTACCGGTTGCCCGTCAAACCTGACGTGCAGCGCATGCTGGAGGCCAAATTTAAGAAAGGGCAGGTCACGGACATCAATGAATTAGAGATCAGGGAAAAGGAGACCACTCCACCCAAAATCTATACAGATGGCACGCTCTTGAACGCGATGCGTTATATCGGCCGGCAAGTGGATGATGAATCTTTGGCCGCGCATCTCAAAGATCAGGGCCTGGGCACGCAGGCTACCCGGGCGGCGATCATTGAACGTTTGATCAAATCCGAATACATTTTTCGGAAAGGCAAGGGCATTTATCCGACGGAGAAAGGCGTTAAACTGATCGCCACGGTTGTTGCTGATTTAAAAAGTCCTCAGATGACCGCGGAATGGGAGCGCAAACTCTCAGACATTCAGGACGGCAAGCTCGACCACGCGGCCTTTATGCGGGAGATTCAAGCGTTCACCCAAAATATTATACCTATCATTAAACGCGTGAGCTTGAAAGAAAGTTTTGGCGCTTGTCCACAATGCCGGGAAGGCGACATGCATGAAGGCCGTAAGGCCTTTTATTGTTCGCGGTATAAGGAGGGCTGCTCATTTGTGTTATGGGCGACCGTGGCCAGTAAAAAACTCCCCCATGATCAGGTGCGCAAAATACTCAAAGACGGCCGTTCCGATTTTATCAGCGGATTTAAAGCCAAAACCGGCCGTTTGTTTGATGCCATCATCGAACTGGACAAAGAATATAAGACCAAATTTTGTTTTAAGAAATAATGAAGTAAAAAAGAATGGTGTCGTTTTTTATGAGCTTTTGATAAATAAAGCCTGTGAGATCTCAACCTTAAAAATATCATGAGCGATCGAAATAATTATACCAATTCCAAAAAATAATGACCAAAACCAATTCTGCTTTTCTCGACGATTTAGCGGGAATATCAGAATTAAGATAGAGCAATTTATTAATGGATTTTGCATTATACTTATGAGAAAAAACACCATTTTTTGAGGGGACGCTGATATGAAATACAAACTTTTTATTATCGTTTTGTTTGTGTCTTTTTTTATCGCCGGAAAAAGTTTTTCCGCAACGCATATTGTTTCTGACGGCAAGGTCGCGGTCTTTATCGGTCAGGACAATGTGACCATGCGGCGCTATGTTCAAGAGACCGGGCATCAACCGGCGGGTTTTATGATTTACATCTCGATACAAGAAACCGAAGGCCTGGACAGTTGGTCGACGGATTACGGGTCCGGCACCTGCAATGCCGATGACCTGCTGGAAAAATATCCTGGCCGCGCTATTCAAATCGGGCTTTATATGGTCGACGCTTTAAAGCCGACGCATCAAGGCGTGTATGATGCTAATATCGAGCGCATGGCGCGATGGATGAAGGCGGTGAAGGTCCCTGTCTTTTTGAGGATCGGTTATGAATTCGACGGACCGCATAATCATTATGATCCTCAGGAGTATAAAAAGGCCTATATCCACATCGTGGATAAGTTAAGAGCCGCCGATGTAACGAATGTGGATTATGTCTGGCATTCGTTTTCCAACGCCCTGGTGAAAGACATCGCTCCCTGGTATCCGGGCGATGATTATGTGGATTGGGTGGGCTTGTCGTATTTTGATCAGCCACAGGACTTCATGACGCATATTGTTGATTTTGCCACTGCCAGAAATAAACCGTTGATGATCGCTGAGGCCACCCCCAAAAATAAACGCTTGAAAAGTTCCCTGGCCTGGAAGATCTGGTATCAGCCTTTTTTCCGTTTTGTCGAGATGAATGGCATCAAGGCCATTTCTTATATCAACAGTCATTGGGAATCCATGCCGATGTGGCAAGGCAAGCAGTGGGGGGATGCCCGTGTTCAGGCCTATCCGAAAATTAAAGACCTGTGGCTGGAAAAAATGAAAGAAGAACGATATCAGTTTGAATTTTAAAAGACGGGTGTCGTTTTACGTAAATTCATTTATTTTAGTTGTTTACAAGATTTTAAGACAAAATCTCACAAAATTTTATCTATCCATAACTTATGCGAAACGATATTGTTTTTTTAATGATCGGACACAACACCTGTCGATGTAAACCTTTTTCGTTTTTTTTCGTCTAATATTATAATATTACAAAATTCATTAATGAATTGTTTTATCTTAATTCTGATATTCTCGCTAAATTGTCGAGAGAAGCAGAATTGGTTTTGGTAATTATTTAATGGAATGGGTATACTTAGTATATTAAAGATTTTATGAAAAGGGACGATATGAAAATCAATATTCACATAATAGCCTTCATGTTTTTATTTTCTTTCAATATGATTGACGCGCGGGTCTGCGCTCAGGAGTCAATGGATTTCTGGACGCTTGATAAAAGGGAAATCAATAAACTTGAAAAACTCCGCGTTGAGGACCCGCAGTCTTTTCAAGAGAATTTGTCGCGACGAAGGGAAAGGATGAGAGAGAAATTGGAGGCATTGCGGATGAGTCATCCGGAGGCGTTTCAGCGGAACATTTCCCGGCGCAAAAAAGAGCTCCATGACAATTTGGAACAGTTAGACAGAAGGGATCCTCAGCGCCTTCTGAATTTGATCGAAAGACGCAGGGAACAGGCCAGGGTCCTGCTTCAGCAGGGGATGCGAAGAGATCCCGCCCGATTTCAGAAGATTATTGAACATCTCCACAATGAACATAAGCGCAAATTAGAGGAGATCAGAACGACAGATCCACAACATTACAATAAGCTTCAAACGATCAGACAAAGAGATCTTCAGGACGTTCCGGAAAGTCCCCGGCATATTCCGCTATCACAAGACATTCTTAAGGAACAGTTGGGTGGGAAGGATAGAAGCTTTAAATTGGAATTAGAAGAACCTTCTTTTATCGAACGTATGGAATCCCCGGGCCTGAGAACAGAAAGACTTTTTCAACAAAAGAGAATCCACCCCGCGGTTATTGAAGCGCCTTTAAAACCAATCGAGGTGAAACCTTTGATAGAAAGAAAGGAATCGCGTGATATTTAAGAAAATACGCCCGGATAATTAAATGATTGATTGCAATGACAGCGTTTTGGTTCGACGATTAAAACAAGGTGAAGAGGCGGCCTTCACGGAGTTGGTCAATAAATATAAAGTTAAGGCTTTTGGGATTGTTTACAATTTTGTTCACAATGTGGATGATGCTAAAGAACTTTCGCAAGACGCCTTTGTGAAAGTCTATTATTCGATTGGGAGATTTAAAGAAAACTCCAGTTTTTTTACCTGGTTTTATAGGATACTGATTAATGTTTGTATTGATCATGGGAAGAAAAGACGGATTAGCGTCATCCCGTTTTCTCAGATTAGAGGGGCCGATGGGATAGCCCGGTCTTGTGTGGTTGATAGTATCGAGGATAAACAGGCGCGTAATCCTTTAAGAATTCTTTTATCCGGCGAATTGAATCAGAGAATCAGTCAAGCGATTGATTCTTTATCAGAAAGACAAAGGATCGTGTTTATTCTTCGTCATTTTGAGAATTTATCCATAAACGAAATCGCCGAGCATATAAACTGCTCTGAAGGAACGGTCAAATCGCATTTAGCAAGGGCCGTAAAGAAACTGCAGGAATTGCTGGGTCATCTTTCCCGGCAAGCTGTGGAAGAAGAGAGAGGGGAACCAAATGAACAAGTGCGGTAAGTTTGAAGAGGACATTATTCTTTATCATTATGCTGAGTTATCCGGGCGGGATAAAAAGGCGTTCGAGGAACATATCGTTCAGTGTGAAGATTGTAGGGCTCAATTGCGGGGCGTCAGAGAGTCTTTGCGAACCGTTGATCAGATGACGGGGCCTGATCCGTCACCGGAATTCTGGGAAGATTATCACACAAGTCTGAACGAGAGGATCAGGCGGAAACCTTTTTTATTGAAAATGTTCCATTCATGGCGTAAGGGATTTAAAGTCGCGGGTGTTCCGTTGTTCCCCGGTTTTGATTTTCGATTTGTTTCAGCACTGGCACTGACGTTGATGATTACAGTCATTGTCTGCGCCGTGATTCTTATCAAACAACAACAATTCGTTGAAAGACATGAAAAGATAAGTGTTCCGATATATGCTGAACAAAAGATGGCTTATGGCACAGAACAGAAAGTCATAACCGAGGAATTGCCGCGGAAAGTTTTCAAGCTTGAAACGGGAATCGATATGCCGCCAGAAGATGTAGCCGTGCGGGTCGTCCAACAATCCGTAGCGGATCCCGAAGATCAGATTGAGAAAGTTACGGTCTCACCGTCTCTTAAGGAAGAATTGATTTTACAGGAGATGTTGTTATTAGTCGAGCTTGGTGAAGAGGTAGACTTGCCTCTGAATGATGAAGATTTGATGAAAGATATAAAGATGATAGCGGATTTTATCTGGATTTAATGGAGTGAATTCCTCTGAGCTCTGCTTCGAGGAGATCCATTTTTTATTTGCCCTTTGTCTGTAAAATATTTTTTTTATGATGTAACCCATTCGCGAAATTTTTCGTCTAATTTATAGTAGCCCAAAGGCCACGGCATGTCGCGTGCCCACGGCACACGGTTTTTGTTTTCCCTCATGAACGACTCCAGAAGATTCTCAAAGCACAAAGACAAGAGGAATGACAGGTGCTCATCAGAAAGAATCAGGGGGCATAATTTATATATAATCATATATATGTCAAGAAACAGGAGAAGAAAGTATGAAAAGAAGCGTTTTGGCTTGTTTGGCCGTTTTTCTGGGGCTATGTCTGTTAGCGAATAATGTGTTTGCGGCAGATTATCGTCTCAATGTTAGGACGAATGGAAATGTTTTTCGCCAGGGACAAATTTTGCGGGTAGAGGCCAGGATTTTAAATGAGAGTGAAAAAAAGTTGAAATTTCCTGGTGGTCCAATTCCTATCCCGATCCCTTTTCCGTTAGAAGAAATCAAGGCAATGGAACTTGAAGATGCCGAAGAGCAACTTGAGGCGGAATTAGATAAGGATATCGTTGATGTAACAATACGGCCGGTTCCGATTCGAAGGACGGTTGGTTATGGACGATTGGTGTATTTAGGCCCAAAATTGACAAACGATGTGCATCCTTATCCGTATCCTTATCCGGGAAAAGTGTTTAGACTTCCACGGTTTGGTAGTGGAATTGTTCCCCGGCACAGTACATCGATTATATCTTTAGCCTCTGTTTATCTCGGGCCATATATTTATCCTGTTCCCGCTATCGATAGGGAACTGGCTGAAGAGGTGGAGGAAATCGACGCCGTCACGATTTGTCCTATCATAAGGCCAGGTTATTATCTTCTGGATCTTTTTGTCTGGGACCGGAACATGGGACGTTGTGGCGCCCGGGCTCAGAAGGTTATCCGGATTAAACGACGACCTTTATTGCAAGCGGACGTATCCGCGGAGCCGTTGCCGTTTAAACTGCTCAGTCAATAATAGTAAAAGAAATCAGTTAAGAGGGGACAGATGTTCATAACAAAGAGAACGTCTGTCCCTTTTTATGTGTTATGATAAGCAACTATGAAATGGAGACGAAATAGAAGAATACTTGGCCTCACGCTCATATTCAGTATAGGTATTATCGGCATGAGTGAGGCACAGGTGAAGAAAACCGGATCATATTTTGAGCGCGGAATGGAGCAATATAAACAAGAGAATTATAAGGCGTCGCTCCCCTTATTTATTCAGTCGAGAGAAGAAAACCCTTCATCCTCGCTTACGGCCTATTATTTGGGCCTCAATTATATAAAGCTCGGTAATGACCAAAAAGCTATCGAGCAGTTCAAGGATGCCGTGACATATTTACCAAAGATGAAAGAGGCCCTTATTGAATTAATTCATTGCCTTTATCGCAGTGATGAATTGGAAGAAGCCAAAAAGTGGATAGCCGAAGCGGAAAGTGAGGGAATTAGACAAGCTCAGATTTCCTTTCTCAAAGGTCTTGTCCTGTTGAAGGAGAAAAAGTTCGACGCTGCTCTTGAATTGTTTCAAAAGGCTAAGATATTGGATCCATCATTGGAACAGGCGAGTCAATATCAGATAGGTGTGATTCATTTAAAGAGAGAGGATCTGAGTCGCGCGGAAAAGGCGTTCAATGAGGTTATTGATTTACAACCGGCATCTGATCTGGCTCAATACGCCGATGAATATATTGATGCGGTAAGGAAAAGGCAGGAGGCTTTAAGGCCGTGGAAAATATCTTACAAAACAACCTGGCAGTATGACGATAATGTGATCTTACAACCGGAAAATTCTTCGTTAGCTTCTGACATTACCAAACAATCTGATTGGCGGATTATTTATGATTTAAAGACGGAATACACGCGACGATTTGAAGGGCCATTCAGGTTCAAAGCACGATATGATTTTTCTTACAGCAAGCAGAACAGGCTGGGGTATTACAATACGATGATTCATTCCGCGAATTTGCAACCAACACTGTATTTTAAAAAGAGCACACTCTCCTTTCCAGCATCCTATTCCCACACGATCGTGGATGATCGATCTTATCTTTCCAACCATTCGCTGGAGGCCGTTTATAACTTCACGCTGGGAAAGGTGCAGATGGGACAGACGTATTTAAGATATGATTATAAGGATTATTTGTGGACCAGTTCTTTAACGGAGGAAGACCCGGACGCGAACGAGCTTCGTTCAGGTCTGGGGTGGTTTTTGTTTTATGGAAAGACAAGAGGATTTTGTAATATGCGTTACAGATTTAACAGAAATTGGACAAAGGGGAAAAACGGGGAGTACACGGGCAATCGCATAGACGCTCTGGTCCTCGTGCCCGTCCTGGATAAGCTCGATGTCTGGATAACAGGGCGTGTCGATTTTCATGATTTTGTTAATACGCACACCGCGTTCGAAATAGAAAGAGAAGACGAGCTTTATACGGGTTCTGTTTTTATCGCTTACAAATTTTACAAAGAGCATGAATTTCAATTGCAATTTACCTTTACCAAAAATGATTCTAACATCAGTGAGTATACGTATAGTCAGAGTATTTACAGTACCGGGATTCAAATAGAATTTTAGATAGAAAAAGTACCATCCGTCCCTACTTTTTGGGCCCCACTTTTTTTCGTCCCGCCGAATATGTGCACCCTTTCATATTATCCTAAGAATGAAAACGATTCATTAGGAGTTATTTGCATTTCAAAAAAAATATAATTCACCTTTATGTAACATAAATGTCGAAGATTTGGCACATGAGATGAATATAATTTTTTATATTACCCATGCACATTTATGGAGATGAGGTTCTGTGGCCTCATGGCTGAAAGTCAATATCAGTCAGCCTATAAATAAAAATTTTAAATGAAGGGTTCCCCTGCATTATGAACATAAATAGAGAAGCCGTTGGAGAATTGTGTTAAAGAGAAAATTATTGTCCCGGAGTCTGATTTTTGTCTTAATTTTTATCGCTGCGACGGCTTCAGCGCAACAGGTCGGACTTATTCGCGGTATTGTTTATGATGTGGATTTTGATGCCCCTCTTCCAGCCGCTGAGATAACGATCGTCGAAAAGGGACTAAAGACCATCGCAACGGATGAAGGAAATTTTTCATTTAAAGATGTTGCCCCCGGGGACTATACATTGATTTTTTCCAAGGACGGTTATACCCGATTGGTTGAGACGGAGGTGAAAGTATTACCCGGGGAGATGACGGAAGTCGATGCGTCATTATCCGGCGCGTTCACGGAAATGGAAGAGTTTTTTGTCCGTGAATTAATCATCGGCGGTGCCACGGAAGCCGGTTTATTGCAATTGCGGATTGAAAGTCCCGCCCTTCTAGATTCGATCAGTTCCGAGTTGATGAGTCAGGCCGGAGCGGGAGACGCAGCCAGCGCCTTAAGGCTTGTTTCAGGCGCGACGGTTCAGGATGGTAAGTTTGCGGTTATCCGCGGTTTACCGGACCGATATGTGAACGCGCAGATGAATACGGTGCGGCTGCCGAGTGCTGATCCGGATAAACGCGCTGTGCAACTCGATCAATTTCCTTCCGGGGTCATTGAGAGTATTCAGGTCAGTAAAACCTTCACCCCTGATCAACAGGGGGATGCCTCAGGAGGAGCGGTCAATGTCGTGCTTAAAGGATTACCAGAAGAGAAGATTTATAAAGTAAAAGTGGGGTCGAGCTATAATTCCCAGTATTCAGATCAAGAGCGGTTTCTTTCTTACGAGGGGGGTGGCGTGGATTTTTGGGGGAATGATGATGGTGATCGGGATATACCTGACAACGGTAATTTTTACAACCCACAAGACATCAACGATGCGGTCGGTGTCAACCGTATCGGTCAACCGATGAACTATAATTTTGCGATGACAGCCGGTGATAAGCGTGAGATCCCCGGAGGCTTCAGGGTCGGTGGTTTTGTTAGCATTTACTACAAACGGGACAGTGCCTATCGTGAAAATGGAATTGATGATTCTTATTGGGTTGCCAATCCCGGTGATCCGATGACTCCCAGGGAGGTTTCGAAAGGGGCCGGGTTTGAGACCGCACTGTTTAATATCTCGCAAGGAAGTGAAGAGGTGCAGTTGGGCGGACTTGGTGCTGTTGGTATCGAGAACGATGAGCATGCTGTAACCTGCCAGTACATGTTTACCCGCACAACAGAAGATAAAGCTAAACTCGCCGAAGACACCAGAGGTAAACCCTATTTTTTCCCGGGGTATGATGTCAACGATCCCCATCATGTGGGAAATCAAGCGGACGATGAATATCCATATGTCCGCACTCACGCCTTGACCTATACCGAAAGGACGACTGATACGTTCCAGCTCAATGGTGATCACACATTGCCTTTTCCACGGGTCGGATTGGAAAAGTTTTTTATCACTCTGCGACCGAAGATCGATTGGACCGTTGCCAAAAGCATGTCACGGCTGAATCAACCGGACAAACGCTTGTTCGGTGTCACCTGGGCCGCTCCAAAGTTTCAAGCAGGTTTTCCATTTTGGGGCATTCCAGATAGAGTTGATCCGGGCTATTATCTGCCCTACAAACCGGCCGCTAACGTTAACATGGGGAATTACCAGCGTGTCTGGAAAGATGTGACCGAAGACAGTGAGCAATACTTTGCCAACTGGAAATTTTTGTTCGAACAATGGAGCGGGGATGAAGGTTATGCCAAATTTGGTGTGTTTCACGATGAAGTCAAACGGAAATATGATCAGGATACATATAGCAATTTCGGCGAATCAACAAGCTATAATTCCGATTGGGAAGATTATCGCAGTGATTCTTATCCTGACGGTGCGAACGCCTTGATCACAGAATCGGAGTTTGACGTGGATTATGAAGGCGGACAGGAAATCACGGCCTGGTATTACATGATCGATTTGCCGGTCTGGTCTTTTTTCAATGTGATCGGAGGCGTCCGCTATGAACGGACACAGCTGACCGTCGCCATTGAACAGGAGTCCTTAGTCGAATGGATCCCTCCGGGGACATCGACATCTGTTCCATTAATTGGCGATGAAGCGGATGTGAGTTTTCAACAACAGGATGTTCTGCCTTCGATGGGTTTTGCTTTTAAATTTTTAAAATATTTTACCTTGCGCGGTTCACGCAGCGAGACCGTGGCCCGTCAGACGTTTAAAGAGCTCACCCCGATCCAACAACAGGAATATCTCGGTGCCGACGTGTTTATCGGAAATCCAGAACTCGAAATGAGCAGATTGAAGAACTATGATCTGCGGTTCGATTACAAACCTTACGAAGGTGGCCTGGTCTCCGTGTCATGGTTTTTGAAGAAAATAAAAAAACCGATTGAGTACGTCCAGAAAAGATCGAACGACTATGGGTACACAACGCCGGTTAATTATCCGCACGGTATCTTGAAAGGTTATGAGATCGAGGTCCGGCAGGGTTTAGGCCGGTTCTGGGATGTGTTAAGCGGGCTTTCGGTCGGGGGCAATGCCACCCTCATCCAGTCACAGGTATCATTGCCGGCTGATGAACAGGTTTTATTAAATGCGTTAAATATCCAGGCCCCTATGACAAACCGTGACATGCTCAATGCCCCGGACCATCTTTTTAATTATTTTTTGACATATGATTGGGAGCGTTTTGGTATTGATATCGGGATTTTTTACACGGTTAAGGGAGACACTCTGGTCGTAGGGGCGGGGCAGGCTATTGGTAATTATTTGCCGAATGTTTACGCCCTGGAATACGGCACGTTAAATTTTAGCCTATCCAAGAAGATCGGAGAAAGCGGGAAGCTGACTTTTCAAGCCAAGAATTTGCTTGATCCTCAAATCCAGGAGGCCTACCGGGCGGATGTCCTCGATGAGGATACGATTAAAACATCATATCAAAAAGGAGTGGGTTTTTCTTTTAGTTTTAGTTTAGAATTTTAGGCTTATCGGTATACCAAATATGCTAAATAATACCAGATCCATTAATAAATTGTTCTATTTTAATTCTGCTGAGAAAAGCAGAATTGGGGTTGGTCATTATTTGATGGAATTGGTATAATTGCCAAAATTTATTTCACTGTTCTCGACGCTTTAACGAGAATAGCACCCTTTAAGATAGGACAATTATTTAACGTGTTGGGTCTTATTTTATCAACTCTGTCGATCCGGTGGAGTGATGATGAACATGAAAAAAGGACAAGGTATTTATGAAAAAAGAGTCAAATAAAAATTTCTTCATGCGTTTTAAACTCCTAAAAAGAATGACCTTTCAGGGATCTCTGTCTTTGAGGTCCCTGGCTGACACCCCATTTCAATTTATATCACAGCGATCATTTTTTGTGACGGGCATGGCCGCGGCTCTGGCAGCTGTTTTGATCTGCTCCGTTCCTTCAACGGCAATGGCTGTAGAAATCAGCAGTGATGAGATTGATCGTACGAGGGCGACGCTTGAAAAATGGGTTGAAACCCGCCAGATTATCTCCCTGGAAAAACGCGATTGGGTATTGGGCCGTGAAATGCTGAATGAACGGATTGATTTGGTCCAGCGGGAAATCGATTCTTTGCGGGCCAAGATTGACGAGGCAAATAAAAACATTACAGACGCGGATAAGAAACGCGCCGGTTTGGTCGATGAGAATGACACTCTTAAAGAAGGTGCCGCTGCCTTGAAACTTGTTGAAATTCGATTAGAAAAGCGGACCAGGGACTTGCTTCAGAAATTACCCGACTCGATCCGTGACCGGGTGAAGCCCTTAAGTCAACGTTTTCCGGCAGATCCGAATGAGAGCAAGATGTCCTTATCCGAACGTTTTCAAAATGTGGTCGGTGTATTAAATGAAGTTAATAAATTTAACCGTGAAATCACGACTACCAGTGAAGTGCGCGTCCTGCCCGATGGATCGTCATCAGAAGTAACCGCGCTTTATGTCGGAATAGGCCAGGCCTATTACGCAAATAATCAGGGGAATATCGCGGGGGTTGGAACAATTTCCGATGACCGGTGGACCTGGATACCGGCTAATGAAGCGGCCGTCCGGATCTCAGAGGCAATCGCCATTTTGAATAATGAGAAAATGGCATCTTTTATACAGTTACCTATAAAAATACAGTAACGGGAGAGCCAAGAATGATAAGAATAAAAAATGGAATAATGATCTTTACGTGTGTTCTTTTTTCTTTTTGCGCGAGTAGCCAGGCTCAAGATGCGTCAAAAGACGCGATGGGTTCTTTTAAACAGGCCGCCCGGACAACGCGACAGCAACTAGAGGAAAGCCTTGCGGAGTTGAACGCCTCGCGGGAACAAATCGCCGGTGAGCAGATCCCGTTAAGCCGAAAGTTGAATGACCTCGAGAGTGAATTGGTCAATGTTCGTTTGGAATACCGAAAGACGTCACGGCTGTTGGACAGCCGGACGCTTGATTTGAGTAATCTTCGTTCTGAGATCAAATCCCGTCAAGAAGAGACGACTTACATCTTGAACTTATTAAGTGAGTATATCCGTAACTTTGAGGCGCGTATGCATATCTCTGAGATACAGCGTTACCAGGGCGTTCTTGAAACAGCGAAATTAGCCCCTGAAAACAGCAACCTTTCCACGCGTGATATTTACAAAGCGCAAACGGATTTGTTGTCTGCGTCGATTGAACGTTTACATGGATCGCTCGGGGGAACACGTTTTGACGGTACGGCTGTTGACGCGTCGGGGTTAGTGAAACATGGAACCTTTTTTCTCGTCGGACCAGCCGCGCTTTTTCAATCCCAGGATGGCAAAAGCATCGGGACTGTCGAACAACGCCTGGGGTCTCTGGAACCGGCTGTGATCAGTTTTAGTCTGGACGCCGACACCCAAGCGGCGAAAAAATTGATCACACAATCAGAAGGATTTTTTCCGTTAGATCCCACATTAGGCAATGCGCATAAGATTGAGGCCACAAAGGAATCACTTTGGCAACATGTTCAGAATGGAGGTCCTGTTATGGTCCCGATTTTTGGTTTGGCTTCAGCCGCCTTAATGGTTGCCCTGTATAAATGGTTCGCTCTGTCAACATTGCGGATTCCCTCAGAGAAACAGGTTAGTCGGTTGATGCAATCGATTTCTCAACACGATACCAAGTCCGCGTTGCAACAAGCGCAGAACATGGGTGGGGTGGTTGGAAATTTATTCAGCACCGGGATCGAACATATCAATGAGTCACGTGAATTAATCGAAGAAATTCTTTATGAAAAGATAATGTCGACCCGTTTAAAGTTGCAAAGTTTTTTGCCGTTTATAGCGATAACAGCCTCATCTGCGCCTTTATTAGGCTTGCTCGGGACGGTTACCGGAATTATCAACACATTCAAGTTGATCACTGTTTTCGGTTCTGGCGATGTTAAAACACTTTCCGGCGGTATTTCCGAGGCCTTGATCACGACAAAATTTGGCTTGATTGTTGCCATCCCGTCATTGCTATTGCACGCTTTTTTGTCTCGTAAGGCCAAGGGCTTGATCGACCAGATGGAAAAATCAGCGATCTCCTTCGTTAATCAAGTCAGCAAGATGCCGTTGAGTTATTTAACCCGTGATAATGATCCGACCGTTGATAACAATGAATTGTGCAACGTCTAGGGTTGTTGTAGAAATAATATTTATTAACCGTTTATTATTAACAGGTGATCTATATGAACATATTTATGGAACCCTTCATTTCGTTTTGGAAACAAGCCTTTAGTTTGTGGTTGTCCGGTGGTTGGGGCATGATCGCCATCGCGGTGATTGCCCTGGTTCAATTTGGTCTGGGTGCGCATGTGTATTTGAAACTTAAAGAGAAAGGGTTTCAATCTGTTCCGGAAAAAGTCTGGCGTCATTGGATCGACCATCCCACAGAACGCGAGGGGCCGATCGGGGAGTTGCTGAATTCTGTGACCGGCGGAAAATCTATAAAACAGACGACGATTTTATTTGAAGAATTACAGAAGACGGAGGTCGCGTCCTTTGACCGCGATTTGCGTTTTATGAAAACATGTGTGAGTGCCGCGCCCCTTTTGGGCCTGCTGGGCACGGTCACAGGGATGTTGGCCACGTTTGGCGCGTTAGCGGCTGGCTCCGGAGGAGAGAAGACCATGGGAATGGTTGCCGGAGGCATTTCAGAAGCATTGATCACAACCGAGACGGGATTGGTGATCGCTTTGCCGGGATTGTATTTTCAATATCAACTCGCGCGTGAACATGACCGGTACAAATTTTTTCTCGCGCATTTGCAAACAGTTTGGACCCAGAAAATATTTCGAACAGAGAAACAGCCACAGCCGGGGGTACAGGGTCGCGCTGAATGTTGTGCGGTATAACACCAAATCCATTAATAAATTGTTCTATTTTAATTCTGAAAAGCAGAATTGGTTTTGGTCATTATTTAATGGAATTGGTATAAATATATATTTTGAAAATTAAAGAAAACGAGGGATGTTATGGGACGATTTCGACAAATGTCATCAGATGATAGCAATGACGCGGGTATAGATATGTCTCCGCTTATTGATTGTGTTTTTATTTTACTGATTTTTTTTATTGTGACAACGACTTTTGTTGAGGAAACAGGGGTTGAGGTCGATAAACCGCAAGCCGCTTCATCTGTTCAATTAGAGAAGACGAGTATCCTATTAGCTTTAACAGAGAAAGGGGAAGTGGTTTACGGCGGCCGTGAAATCGGCATCAGCGGGATACAACCGCTTGTCCGCCGGGAACTTCAGAAAGAGGATGTTCCGATTATTGTGCAGGCGGATTCAGCCGCGCAATCGGGATTGCTTGTTCGAGTTATCGATGAAGCGAAACTGGCAGGAGCGACAAAGGTGAGCCTGGCGACACGCAAACAAAACAAATGAGGTTATTGATCGTGAAAGCTAATAATAGAAATTCAATGGGTAAAGAAATGCGCCATCGCCTGATTGTTTTTTGTGGCGCGGTTGCTTTAACCTTAATGTTTTTTCTGGTTTTGCCTTTAATGCAGACAATCAATAAACCACCGTCAATGGATTTGACTGTTCAAAGCGTGGATACCGCAAACGTTCCGCCACCGCCTTCACCGCCGGAAGAAGAGCCTGAGGAGGAAGAAGAGCCTGAGGAACAACCTCCGGAGCTGACCGAGGAAGCGCCGCCATTGGATTTATCGCAATTGGAATTAGCTTTGAACCCCGGCTTTAGTGATAGTTGGATGAGCGGAGATTTCACAGTGAATTTGCAAACCGTTGCTTCAGCAGATAGTCATTTGGATTCATTATTTTCCATGGCAGATTTAGACCAGAAACCTCGTGTGATTTATCAGCCCGTCCCGGTTATGAACAAGCGTTTGCGCCAAAAGATGCCAGGAACTGTTTACGTTATTTTTATCGTTGATCCGTCTGGACGGGTGGTCAGGCCGATTGTTCAGAAATCGACGGACCCGATTTTTGAAAAACCGGCATTAGTATCTATTAAAAAATGGAAGTTTGAACCCGGGAAGAACAATGGCAAGCCGGTATCAACCCGGATGCGTATTCCGATAAGTTTCCAGAAAGGACAATAGTAATGAAAAAAGATTATCATTTTTTATTCCAATCAAAAATATTTTTCATTTTGTTTTTAACGGGTTTTTTACTGGGTTCTTCTGTTCCGCAAAGCTTCGCGAATGTGACCGCCAGGACTTCATCGACTTTAAGTCAAACCGAGTTGGAAATCTGGAACGATCCATCTTTTAAAAAGCAATTTGCCCAAAGCTATATGGCCGAGACAGACATTGAACCGCGTGTGACCGTCTCCGAACGTGAACAGATGCAGAAGATCCTGAATTTTATTTCATCTGACCGGATGGATAAGGCGGTCAAGTTTATTGAAAAATACAGGGGGGAAGATGGCAATGCGCTCTTTGATTTCACATTAGCAAATATTTTTTTTCAGCAGGAAAAATATGAACAGGCCGCTGAGGTTTATCAGGTTGCCGTCCAGAAATATCCAAAGTTCCGTTGCGCGTGGCGCAACCTCGGATTAATTTATGTCCGCCAAAGTGAGTATGAAAAGGCGCTTCCTGCCCTTTCTAAAGTGATCGAGTTGGGCGGTGGGGATGCCCTGACGTATGGTTTGTTAGGATTTGCTTATTCTTCGGTTGAAAATAATTTATCCGCAGAGACTTCGTACCGGATGGCGGTATTGCTTGATCCCAAAATTATGGATTGGAAGATGGGATTGGCCCGTAGTCTGTTTAAGCAGCAGAGATATGCTGAAGCGGTCGCCCTTTGTGGCAATCTGATCGCTGAACATCCAAACAGAGCGGACCTATGGTTGTTGCAGGCGAATGCCTATATCGGGCTAAGTCAACCCCTGAAAGCGGCTGAAAATTATGAATTTGTCGACCGGCTGGGTAAGGCGACGTTTGATAGTTTAAACATGCTGGGAGATATCTATATTAACCAGGAACTGTATGAGATGGCGGTAAGCTCATATATCCGCGCTCTGGAACGCGCTCAGAACCGCAATCCGGACCGTGCTCTCCGCGCGGCCAGGGTCTTGACGTCCCGCGCCCCATTGGATCAGCCCCGCCTTTTGCTTGAACGGATTGAAACCCTTTACGCGGACCGTCTGGAAACAGAAGCGCGCAAAGACATCCTTAAGCTTAAGGCGCGCATTGCCGTTGCTGAGGGATCCGGCGATGACGAAGCGCGTGTGCTTAAAGAAATCGTTGCGTTAGACCCGCTTGATGGAGAGGCCCTGATTTTGTTGGGGCAGCATGCTGTGCGATCAGGAGAGACGGAACAAGCCATTTTTTATTATGAGCGCGCTTCTGGTATCGAAGGGTCTGAAGCAGTCGCTAAATTGCGTCATGCCCAATTGTTGGTCAGCAAAGGCCGGTATAGTGACGCGCTGCCACTTATCCGTCGAGCGCAATTTCTTAGCCCGCGTGATGATGTCCAAAAGTACCTTGAGCAGGTTGAACGGGTCGCTAAAGAACGTTGATGGGGGATCACCGCACGCGACTTTTTTTCTGCACAGCATCCTTTCTGGAAATGTAAAAAAATAATTTATTAAAATATTAAGTTGTTTTTCTTATATTTACATGCCTTTCACATAAAAGCCATATCGGATTGATATCATTGAATTGATTTTAATGAATCAGCTTTTGGATTTTAGTTTTTTAGCAAAGAAAGGGGGTGTTTGACAAAATAATATTTCATTCAAGCTAAAGCCGGGCAGATGATTTGGATCTGCATAATCATACCAATTCCATTAAATAATGACCAAAACCAATTCTGTTTTCCTCGACGATTTAGCGAGAATATCAGAATTAAGATAGAACAATTTATTAATGGATTTGGTATCAAAAAAATTAAAGGAGGTTGTTGTGAACACAAAAGCAAATAATTTTGCGCTAACAGTTGTCATGCTGTTAGCCCTCATGGTTCAGCCCGTGCTGGCGGCACAATCCGTAGGGATCAACCGCATGACTGTGCCGGCGAACACAGATGTACGTATTACCCTACCGTTTAATCAGCAGACGGAAGGGGAATACACCGTTAATACGGTAACGGGCAGCGGTGTGACTGTATCAGCTAGTCTTCCTGTTGGGGCCTATGCGGGTATCTATCTTGTGCGATTCACCAGCGGTGCCAGTGAAGGTCTTTGGAGCACAATCGTTTCGAATGATGTCCATGATATCGATTTAGTTGACATGGATGTAAAAAATGAAATAGCAGCCGGCGATACTTTCCGTATTATTAAACATCACACCTTAAGAAGTGTGTTTCCGGCCAACATGGACGGTGTTTCTTACAACAGCAATTGTCAAGTTTTGATTTGGGTGAACGATCTATCTGCCATGGGTCAAAATAGATCACACTTAAAGACAGCGTATTATTTGGGTGGCAATTGGGTCGGTAGCGGAATTAGTAATAATACTATTTTGACCCCAGAAACAATGTTTGTCCTTCGTAATGCTTCAATAAGTCCATTACAACTGTCTACTTTGGGTGTCGTTCCAGATTACACGGTCAGCATGTTAATCGCTGCTGACGGTGATTTGGTTATCGGTTCTGGATATCCTGTACCTGTTACATTAAATAATGCTGGGATTGGTGGTACAGGGCGTATCGCTCTTCTCTATGATAACAGCAGACCAGGTTATAATAACTCAAACTTGAAAACCGCGTATTATTATCCTGGTCCTGGCTGGGTTGGTGCTGGAATCGTCGAGGATGAACCGATTAATCCTTCAGAATCCATCACATTTCGGTTGCCGACGATAGAAACCGGAACGCGCATTTTCATAAATAAACCTTATTAATGTTTCTTCGAAGAAAGGAAAGATGTTCCAATGAAAAAATTATTAATTCCAATCATAATGATAATGATCACCCTGATGGCCGCACCTGCTTTTGCTGCCCAGGTTACCTTTTCGTCCGCGTTATTTAGTATGACAGATACATTCGGCGATCCGTTGAACGGATCGTATGCCTTTGTCATCGACACAGATGATGATGGCTGGAACGGTAATAGTTACCTAAGTAGTGCCGTATCCCCAATAGCTGACAACTACTCAAGCTGGTTATGGGATTCTGATGACTATCTTTTAGATGTTGGCGATATCACTTTCGGAATGGGTTTTCCTGATGCCCCTAATGTGGAAGTCAGCACAATTCCAAATTACACAGTTGGTGATGATGAAGTCTATGTGTTATGGTTTGACAAACCATATGATTCCGGTCTTGCCGGCCCGGGCTCTAACGTGGCTTATGACGCCGCATTCGTTGGTTTAACTATTGCTGAAGGTGGTTTTACCTCACAAGTTTTTGCCCCAGGCAATCCAGGTTTAGTAACCGGGGTAGCCCCTGAGCCTGTATCATCTGTCTTAATGCTCGTTGGAGCCAGCGCTATGGGACTTCGTCGTCGTTTTAAAGGTATTAAGGCATAATTATACCAATTCCATTAAATAATTACCAAAACCGATTTTACTTTTCAGAATTAAAATAGAACAATTAATTAATGGATTTGGTGTTATTCATTTTGTGAACCTTATAAAATAATATAAAGGAGTAAAGAATATCATGAACAAGATAGGCAATTTAGTATTCGGGGTTTTTTTAGCCCTTTGCGTAGCCGGAAACGTTCACGCGGCTGATATCAATATCTCAACTGATATTGGCTCTTCAACAACATGGACGTCAGATAATGTTTATAACTTAACGCAACAAATCTACGTCCTTCCTGGTGCTACCTTAACTATAGAGCCGGGCACGCTCGTAAAAAGCACAACCGGTGTCGGTGGTAGTTTAGCTGTTACCCGTGGTGCTAAGATTTATGTTAATGGTACAGCAACAGCACCAGTTATCATGACATCAACAAGCGACACAATGACGGGTTGGCGTGAAGGGGCGAATGAATGGGGTAACTTAACAGTCATGGGTGATGCCTTAATCTCCGCGTCACATTATGGTGGTGTTCCCGTTGGAACAAACACAAAATTTCCAACCGGTTTGAATGAAAAACAAATGGAAGGTTTAACAGCGGCTTTTCCCGGTGACCCAAACGTGATGTATGGGGGACCTAACGACGATGACGATAGCGGTTCGATCAGCTATTTATCATTGCGTTATGGTGGCAAGGTCCTCGGGTTAGCCAATGAGTTAAACGGTTTATCCCTGGGCGCGATCGGTCGTGAAACGGATATTCATCACGTTGAAATTATGAACAATGTTGACGACGGCATCGAAATCTGGGGTGGTACGGTTAATATTAAATACGCCAGCATCTGGAACGTCGGTGATGACAGTTTTGACGTTGACGAAGGATGGCGTGGAAAAGCACAGTTTGTTTTCATTGTCCAGGGTTACAGTACTGATGCTAGCCAGGGTTCAGGTGTTGGCGACAACGCTTTTGAAACGGACGGTGCCGAAGATTCCGACGCGCAACCGGTCACGACAACGACGATTTATAACGCGACTGTTATCGGTCAACCTATCGACGGTGACGGTGGGACAACATGGCGTGACAACGCCCGCGTACAATACCGCAACTGTATTTTTATGGACTTAGGTGAATATCTCGTCCGTCCTGATTATGATGACGGTGACGGAGCCAATGGTTACGGTTACAACGGAACATTGTCATTCGCGAACACATGGGCAACAAACGCTGGTGTTCATTCATTAGTGAACGCGATTGTTCCGGTTCCTCCAGTTGGAACGTTCAACCATCCTGACACACTTTATCAAGCACAAACATCAGGAAAGTTAGCGGAAATAACAGACAGTGTTTTCTTCCGGAATTTATACTCCAGTGGCGCAGCGACAGCGTATAATGTTCCTGCTGATCCGTTGAAACCATGGAGGTTAGGTGCTGACCAGGTTGGTGTTACTATTTCAGGCGGAAGCAACCCCGCAAAGAATAACGTTGTCGCGCCTTTCGTACTTGCTACACCAGATGCCAATATGCCGATCGCGGCTTTGACACGTGGCGCACCTGTCGTTAAAGGTGGAAAGACGATGGTTCCTGTTGTAAGTGTTGATCCACGCGCGGCTAATGACGCTGTAACGAGCGCTGATGTCGCTCCTTTAGATGGTTTCTTTACACCGGCTCCTTTCCGTGGCGCGTTCAGCCCGACAAACAACTGGTTAGCTAATTGGACAGCTGCGGATGCTTATGGTATGACGGTAACAACAGGTAATGTCGCTGATCCTACGGCAACGATCGAATTAACAGCATCAACATTCTTCCAGACAACGAGTGGTCTTCTTTATACAGTTGAAGAATCATCAGACAATAAAAATTGGTCTCCGGTTAAAGCAGTTGTTGGAGATGGAACAATCATGTCATATACTGACTTGGATACTTACAGTTCCGCAAAATTCTATCGGACAATTGTGCAATAATGCCAATTCCATTAAATAATTGCCAAAATTTTTCATCGTTTTTTGCGAACGCTTTTACGCAAATAGCAATGAGAAATCAGATGAATTATTTATTGGATTCGGGATAATAACTGGTAGTTTAATTATAAAGGCACGCAGGCAGCGTCAACGCGAGGCGCTGTCTGCGTATTGATTATGAACATTGGGAGTGAAAAATGAGAGCAAGAAGCAACATATTTTTTCTTTTTTTTATAATGGGCTTACTTTTCTCCATGACGTCTGGCGACCTTCATGCCAAATCAGACATTAAACCCATTCAATCAAAGACAATGGAAAATATTACAGACAAACCACTGGCAGATTATCAGCAAAAGCTGCTAGAACTTGCCTTTGACGCAGCAACAATAATTCCAATCAAGCCGCATATCAAAGATCGTTCCCGGGCACAAGAAAAAGTTGTTGAAGCAACCCTTAAACTTGGCCAGCCGCGCCGGGCAGATACATATATTAATAAAATCGACAACTGGCGTCGGGGGATTGGTTACGCCCATATGGCTTTTTATTTGGCGCAAAAAGACCATAACGTAGAAGCGGAATATTATTTGAATTTAGCGGATCAAGTCGCGATTGTTGCTGAAGATTGGCGTAGAGACAGAATTAAAAGTCGTATCGCGCAGACTTATGTATTGCTTGGGAATAATGAGGAGGCTGATAATTACAGTGCCGGATTAGAGTCCGCCGAAACAGGTAAGATGGATCAGGTCAAAATGATGCGCTTTGATGAAGAGACATTTAATGATCATATCGTATCGTTAGATGCATGGGTTTCAAGGGGTGATGTTGATATTACCCGTAATGTTTTAATGGCCTACGCGGAGTTGTTTAACCGTTTTTATCACAATAAAGAATATCGTTCTCTTTCCGAAGAGAAAATTAGGACATCCTGGACAAAGATCCCATGGTTTATCCGCGTTGAGGTGTTAATGGACTTATCACGCTACGCGATGGAAAATGATGATCAAGCCAGGGCGCTTGAGATCATTAATGAAGCGCAGGAGTTTGTTGAGACTGCGTATTGGCGTTTGGAACACCGGATCGCTTTTATGGCGCGATTGATCAAATTGCGTCATTCAGCTGGAGATCAAGAGAAAGCCCAAAAAGATGCGGCGGCAATGCTTAAACTTTTCATGGAAGAAGGGGCTACGATCGTTAACATCTACCGGGCAGAAGCCCTTTGTCCGTTGGCTGAGGCCTATCAGGCCATGGGGGATAAAGAAACAGCTTTAAAAGTTTATAAAATGGCGATTAAAGAAAGTTTAGAAAATCCGAATTCACGGCCACGCGCTGAAGATTTGTCGTTGACATATTTTTCTATGGCCTTACACGAAGTCGAACCGGATGCCGAATTGTGGGGCCGGATTCGTCAAGTGAATCAAGAATTAAAATCTCCGTGGTAAAAAAAATAGGGACGGATGGTACTTTTTTCGTCCCTACTTTTTTTAAAGCTATCTTTATTTTGTCATCATACTTAATCGATATCGCGCTTCAGGCACGCCTTGTTCTGCGGCGCGTTTAAACCATTTGATCGCTTCCTGGTTGTCCTTTTGAACGCCGAGCCCCTTGATATACATCATGGCCAGGTTTGTTTGGGCAAGGCCCTGATCCTGCTCAGCCGCGCTTTTTAGCCATTTAAAGGCCTGCTTGTAATCGCGTGAAACACCTTGTTCCTTGAGATACATTATTCCGAGGTTAGCCTGGGCCAGGGCAAAACCCTGTTGGGCGGAAAGTCCGAACCACTGTCGGGCCTTAGCGTAATCTTTATCGACACCTGCTCCTTTATAATACATCCACCCTAATATGAATTGTGATTCGGCCACGTTTTGCTTGGCCGCAGCTTTAAACCAATGTCTGGCTTTTTTGAGGTCTTGAGCCACGCCTCTACCTTCATAACACATTATTCCCATATTATTTTGAGCGGACGCGTAGCCTTGTTTTGCGGCGCGTTGGTACCAATGGACGGCTTTTGAATCATTTTGAGCCACGCCATGACCTTTTTCATGCATGGACCCCAATGCATATTCCGACAAGACATATCTCTGCCTGGCCGCGACTTTGAAGAATTTCAACGCCTTTTGATAATTTTGAGGGACGCCATTTCCTTCATAATACATGGCTCCAAGCGCGTGTTCGGCCAGGGCGACGCCTTGCTCAGCGGCTGCTTCATACCAATACTTAGCCCGGTTATAGTCTTGGGCAACCCCGCTTCCATCAAAATACATCGCGCCTAACAGATATTGAGCTTTTGCGTTACCATCTTGGGCCAGTGGTTGCCATTCGGTGTAAGCCCTCGCGTAATTATGGTCGCGGAATTGCTCCCAGCCTTTATTGTAATCAGCCGCCCAGACACAGGTTGAAATGCATAATAATAAGGGAAGGGCGAGGGAGAGTGCCTTTGTCGTCAGTTTGTGGTAGGAATTTAAAAGACCAGAACAATAAATAATAAATGAATCCGTTTTACAGCCCATTTTTTTCTCCTTTTGGTTCGGCCCTGTATTAATTTACTACAGATATGACATAGAAATCAGGGTGTTTAAAGGTTGTTTGAGCGTGTTCAAGAAAGCGTTTTCTTTCCCCTGAGGGCCGGGATCCACGTTAGGCGTGAATACAAAAGGGCCGGATGAAAGGTCTAAAGCTGAAACATTAAGTGTTGCAGCCGGATACAAATTTTTCGCATATTATACTTTTTGTCCAAAAAATGCCGGGTGTCCTGATTTATCAATATATTTTAGATGGGATGATTGATCTCTCGACGGATAATTCACACAGATGTCACAGAAAATGAGCAAATGGTGTCTATCACTTTAAGTTGCTGACGCGACAGTTCTAAAAATTCGGGTCTTTTTTGTTCGGGTTGAAGAAGTCATTGTAAATGTTTAAAAATAAAGGAGAAATGAAAAAGCATTGACGATCCACACAAAAAAGTACCAACCGTCCTTACTTTTTTTTAGCCATTTTGCTATAATGATCTTCGGAGCCGGTAGTTTGTGTTCGAATGAACAGCGCGGCTGAATAATATTATATTTCCAATAAATAAATACATGAATACATTATCCCGAATCATTCTTGTTTTTTTATTTCCCATCTTATTTTTCGTTTTTTTCCCCCTCCAGAGTGTTTATGCCGGAGACATGAGCGCCTGGTCGACTGAAGTCAGCGTTGACATAGACAATACGTCGAATACAAACAACCTGACAGATTATTCGGTCCTGGTTGTTTTGAACACGCAGTCATTGATCGCGGGTGGAAGTATGGAGTCTGACGGCCGTGATATTCGTTTCACAGCGGCGCAGAATGATGATACGACTTTTTTAGATTATTGGATGGAGACAGATACCGTGGATACGACATCAACCAGACTTTGGGTCCAGGTTGGAAATATTCCCGCCTCAAGTCATAGAACAATTTATATATATTATGGAAATAGCGGCGCCGCGGCTTATTCGGATCCTGACGCGACATTTATAGAGTTTATCAATTTTAACACGGATGGCGTTTTGAGTTATGGCGGGGGGCAGGATGCCCAACCGGCCCAGTATGAAATATTAGACAGTGGCCGGACCTTAAGAATGTATGGTAACAATTGGAAGGCGTCAAACACATCTTTAACTTTAGGCGGTCAGCAGAAATTAGATTTTTCTTTTAAAAACGCCGGAGCGCAGGCTGAAATCAATGGGGTGGGGCTGGATATCAACTCGACAGACCTGAATTCCAATTGGTTTTATAAGGCCGATGGAACTCAAAGTTGGGGGTCTTATTCAACAAGTCCTGTTTATTCCGGAAGTGGCGACTACGAACGTTTGGGGACCGTGTTGGATGATTTTTCCGGAAATTTTTCTTATCTTGTTTTTTCTAATGACGCGGATGCCGGGCAAGCGACAAATGTTTATTACCGCGATGTCCGTGTCAGAAAATATTCCAGCCCGGAACCCACAGCGACGATCCTGTTGCCGATCACCCGGATCAATTTTACAACAACGGCCCGGACGACGTATCAATCCGTGGTTTCGAGCGCGATAACGGTCGAAACACAGGATGAAACAGTGTCGGCTCAAAAGGTCTCGTCGGACACGACGATTCTTTTGAACTCCGCGTCAGCGACCGGAGAGTTTAGCTTGACCGAGGACCCTTTTATTTCCATCGCCAGTGTGACGATTGCCGCGGGTTTCAGTCAGGCCTCGTTTTACTGCCGGGATTCCACAACAGGCACGCACGCCCTGACAGCCTCGGAGAACCCTGATCAAGGTTGGACGGATGGGGCGCAGGACATGACCATCGAAGATTTAGGATTGGGAACAGATAGCGCGACTGTTGTTGTTGATAATTCAGCCTGTGGTCCTCAGACGAACTATCAAGTGCTGATCACCCTCAACACTCAGGCCTTGATTTCACAGGGAAAGATGCAGGCGGATGGGGATGACATTCGTATTTTAGATTCAGATAATACGACCCCTCTCAATTATTGGATACAAACCGGAACGGTCAATTCTACGTCAACAAGGATATGGGTCAAAGTACCCGGTATTCCCGCGTTAAGCACGAAATCATTATATTTATATTACAACAATGCTTTGGCCGGGCCCTTTTCATCCGGTGAGACGACATTTGATCATTTTGTTAATTTCGGTGACGACGGCGTGATCAGTTATGGGGCGGGCCAGGATGTCCAACCTTCTCATTACGGAGTTCAGGATGGCGGTCAGACATTGCATGTTTGGGGCAATAACTGGAAGGCGACGAATTTTTCTCTGACATTAGACGGTTCCCAACGGATAGATCTGTCATTTAAAAACAGCGGCACGCAAGCTGAAATAAATGGACTGGGCCTGGACACGGAAATAAACGGGTTGAACGCGAACTGGTTTTATAAGGCGGATGGAACACAGGCCTGGGGCCTGTATTCAACAACACCGGTTTACTCTGGAAGTGATGGTTTCGAAGATTTGAGCGTCATATTGGATGATTTTTCCGGAAGTTTTTCATATTTAGTCCTGGCTAATGACGCGGATGCCGGACAGCCAACAGATGTTTATTACCGGGATGTTCGCGTAAGAAAAAATTCTGTATGTGAACCTTCAACAAATGTTGAGATGCCGATTCATCAGATTGTTTTTACCTCAGCCGGACAAACCGTCCTGGAAGACAGGGCCTCCAGTTTGATAACGGTTGAGACCCAGGATGAAATCAGCGGGGCGCAGGTTGTTTCGTGTGATAGCGTCATCGAGTTAAGCTCCACGTCTTTAGACGGGCAATTCAGTTTGACGAGCTCGCCTTTCAACCCTATTTTAAGTGTGACGATTTTGGCAGGATCAAGCAGCGCGTCATTCTATTACCGCGACTCTGCCGTTGGCGTGCATACCCTGACAGCGGCTGAAAACCCTTCCCGGGGATGGACCGACGGGCAACAGGTCATCACTGTTGAACAAATAGAGTTGATCGGGGACTATCGCATGAAAATGACGGTTGATAATTCGGCGTGCCCGGACGCGAAGACGGATTTTCAGGTCCTGGTAATGTTAGATACTCAAACCTTGGTTGCTAATACTAAGATGAATGCCGATGGCAGTGATATTCGATTTGTCGCGGACGATGAAATAACAGAGTTAAGTTATTGGATTCAAACAGGCACGATGAATACAATCGCTACCCATCTATGGGTTAAGGTCCCTGTTATCCCGGCTTCAGGCACTCAAACGTTTTATTTGTATTACGGGAACAATTCCGCGGCGGCAGCCTCCGACGGAGACAGGACCTTTATTGAATATGTTAATTTTGATCAAGACGGTGTCATCAGTTACGGCGCCGGCCAGGACGCGCAAGCATCGAATTATGATATCCTTGATAATACCCGGACCCTTCGAATGTATGGAAACAATTGGAAAGCGACGAATGCCGTTTTAACGTTAGCCAACAATTCGAGGATCGATTTTTCTTTTCGGAATACCGGAACGCAGGCGGAAATAAACGGAATCGGCCTGGACACGGAAATAAACGGCCTCAATGCCAATTGGTTTTATAAAGCGCATGGCACGCAATCCTGGGGTTCCTACGCGACAGGTCCGGTCTATTCCGGCAGTGGCGGTTGGGAAGATTTAGAGATTGTTTTAGATGATTTTTCCGGAAATTTTTCTTATCTTGTTTTTTCTAATGACGCGGATGCCGGACAGGCCACGAATGTTTATTACCGTGATGTCCGCGTCCGTAAACACTCCGCCTGTCAACCTCTTGTCAGTATCGGCGCTGAAGAGTCGATCATTTCACAAATGGTATTCGCGACGACGGAACAGACGGTCATTCAACATAAAGCTTCCGCGGTCATGACGGTTGAAACGCGGAACTCAAGCGGTGGCGCGGTTAATGTGACGATAGATACGGTCATTGAGTTATCATCCACATCATCCGGCGGCGTTTTTTCTGATAGTCCGGCTTTTACCTCGACGGTAACGCGGGTAACGATACCGTCCGGGCAAAGCAGCGTTGACTTTTACTACAGGGATTCGATTGTCGGAACGCCCACAATCATTGTTTCAGAACGTCCGGCGAGAGGGTGGGCCGATGCCTCCCAGACTATCACCGTGTTGTCGAGTGTTGAGGATTTTCTCGTGGAGGTGAGCTCGCCTCAAATAGCCGGCGAGAAATTCGGCATGATCATAACGGCCCTGGATGATAAGGGTGCCGTGGCAATATCCTATAATGAGCCCGTCACATTATCCGTCAACTATGTCTCACCGAACGTGGGTAATGGCCAGTTGTCCACGACATCCGTCGCGTCATTTGTTAACGGGGAAGCGACGATTGTCAATCAAAGCTATTCAAACTGCGGAACGATTAATATTGTTGTGACCAATGATAATGATCCGTCGAAAACCGGTGCCTCGGGCAATGTGTTTTTTGCCCCGTTTGATTACGTGATTCATCTCGATGATATTGACGCGACAGCGTCAGGCGGGGCTGCCGGTCAGCATGCCGTTAATAAGCCGTTTACCGCCGGTATTACAGCCAGAAAAGCGGATGGAAATGCCTGCACCAGCTATCAAGGCCCGGCCTCGTTAACGGTGAATGATGCCGGTCCTTCTGTTTTTGCGCCTGGAAATATAACACCGGAGGCGTTGGCCGCGAGTGATTGGAATAATGGCGTCGCTGATATCGGCAATGTCTTATATGACCGGTGGGGAGAAGTCACGATCAGTTGCCGGGATGATACGCTGACAACCCGGATGGCGACAAGTGAACCGGTCATGTTTATTCCCGAGGACTTTCAATTATTATTATCTGATCCATTGCCGTCCAGAACATTTTATTATATGGATGAGGTGTTTACATTAACCGTCCGGGCGCGGGATTATAATCATGAAGGAATCAGCAATTATCAGGGAAGGATTGATTTTTCCGGAGAGGGATTGAGCCTGCCGGAAGAGTATGCCTTTACAGAGGACGATGCGGGTCAACATAAATTCGATGTCGTCGGCCTGGAAGGAAGGGAGGAGGCACAGGTCACTGTCCATGATACCGCCCATATCGATGTCAAGGGGCTTTCAGACGTGTTGTCCATAAAGCGGGCCAAAATAAAAGTTTTTTCCGCCCAGGGACCGATCGGGGTTTTGGAGGTGGAGGTCGCTGTTATTGACGATAAAGGAGACATTATCGTTGAAGATGATTCAACGCTGTTCAGGATTGTTTTAAGTGAATTTTTTGACGATGATTCAGCGGAGTCCGGAGCGGAAGATGTGCAAAGCATCATGACGGCGGGAAAAGCGACGGTCATGGTGAGTGATTATCAGGCTGAAACAGTCGACGTAACGGCTAACTCTGTGCCCGAGTTAGATTCGATGACAGGGACCATCATTTTTGGTACTGTCTCAGGAAGCGGGCTGAGTATACAATTTCACAGAGAACTGAAAGACCCGGAATAAAAAAGTACCATCCGTCCCCAATGGCGCTAGTTTAAGCGCAAAATATTTAACTTCAATAAGTTAAAAGGGCCGCCATTTGTTATGATGAGTTTAGACTAAAACCAAATCATACCAAATAAACAGGAGACCCTTATGACAAAACATTTTATTCGAAAAAGGACTGTTGATCAAATTATTTCTTTAAAGTGAAATTTTGCCCAAACAAAGGGAAATGTGTTTAATAAAATCCTTTCGTTAGAAGATTTGATGAAGGGTTTAAAGCAAGAGGTTTTACCCTATCGAAACAGGATTTTCTCACCAATTGTGACGTTACAATATTTTTTATTACAGGCGTTAAGTGCGGATCATTCCTGTCGGGAAATAGTCAGTCAAAGAGTGGCGGAATTGATAACAAAGGGGGCAGAAGGCTGTTCATCTACTATTTTATAAAAATTCACAAAGACTTAAATTTTAATTTTTGTTTTGTTGTTATCGGGTATTGCATGATATAAATAGTAATGTTTTTAATTTTACAAGAGGGTTATCGAAGATATCATCCGATAAATGAATTTAAAATACTCATAGATACATTTTTTTTTATTTTAAGTAAGTGATGCAAAAAAAATACACAGATAAATATTTACCCTACCCAGTAAAATCTGAATTGCCCATTTTTATCTTAATTGTGGTAATGTCGATTATCCTTTGGTTTTTATTAATTCTATCATTCGGCGGGATTTACTATGCCATCCTCGTTCTACTTTTTTTGTATTTATCCCGCATGATTTCCCATGCATATATAAGGGGCTCAGCTGTTAAGCTTGGGCCCGAGCAATTTCCAGACCTATACAAACAGGTTCTGGATTTATCTGAAAAAGTTGGACTGCGCAAAGCACCAGAAGCTTACATTATGCAGTCTGGAGGAATTTTAAACGCCTTTGTAGCAAAGTTCATAAGCACGAACCTTCTCGTGCTTTATACCGATTTTTTAGACGCCTGTGATGGTGACAAACCCGCACAGGATATGATCATCGGACATGAACTCGGCCACATCAAGGAAAGACATCTCAACTGGTTTCATCCGGTCCTGATCGCCCTGTTCTTTCCATTAATCGGGCATGCTTACCGACGCTCTCAGGAATTAACTTGCGACCGTTATGGTTTGTTTTGTGCGGGCGAGATGCAGGGTGCCATAGCTGGGTTGACGATATTAGCCTGCGGCCCAAAGAGATATAGAGACGTGAATGTTAAACGTTATGTCCGGCAAACGCATCAATTCAGAACCGGGTTTATGATTTTCGCCCGTTGGTTGATGCCTTCTCCGCCACTGACATTCCGTCTGGTCGCGCTCGATCCAACATTGTTAAAAGAGCACCCCGGGCAGGCAGCAGGCATTATTAAAGCCTGTTTTATTTTACTGATCGTTTGCGCAACACCGTTCGGATTAAACTATGTGACGCGATATATCTACAAAATTATCAGGCCGGCCATATTTCGAGTTATAGAAGAATTTCGGCCTAAAGAAGAAAACTTCGATCTTTTTAAAGACGCTGACTATGATATCAACCGGATAGACCGTGATTTCAATGAAATAGATAAAGCTATCCAAGATTATTACGCCAAACACGGAAAACTGCCTTCAGATAACGATGGCACAATCGCGACAGTATGGAAACACACGCGTTCCGGGATCCTTGAACCAAAAGATCCCTACGACGGCCGGTCATACGGATACCGGATTGTCGATGATAGATACTATATCTATAGTGTGGGGCCGGATACAATCTTGCATAGTGAAGATGATATTTATTTCGACCCTGAAGGTAGTCAAGTAACATTAGAAAGAGAACAATAGTTAAAGGATGTGCCATGCAAAAAAGAATATTGATATACACGCTGATACTTGTTGTCCCCTTGTTTGGGTTTTATATTTACAAAAAAAAATATATCGATCAGCAAGCCAATCAATTGATCCAACAAGGGTTACAAATCCAAACAGTCATCATAACCCAGGATGAAAGGGGCATCTTAGAACGCCACAAAGAAACCCTACCTACCGGAGTGGTGTCTGAAGAATTTACGACCTTGAACGGTATCCGGAATGGCAAAGCAAAAACATTTTATCCAGACGGTCAATTGCGCAGTGAAGACAACTGGGCTAACGGGCAACTGGATGGTTTGATTAAAAGATACCTCGAAACAGGGAAGCTTTTCTCTGTTAACAATTTTAAAAACGGTAAAATGCATGGCGAAAATATTACATATTATCCGTCCGGGACAATAAAAGAAAAAACCATGATGTTAAACAATAAGCCGAACGGACGAACTATCATCTATGCTCAAAATGGTCATATCATCGGGGATTATGTGTCAATTAACGGCAAATCAAACGGTCCGGCGAAGTTTTACTATGACAATGGTCAACTAAAGGAGGAAGGGGCGTCTAAGGATGGTAAGAAAAATGGGGAATTTAAGTTTTATCGTGAAGATGGAACAGTTCAAGCCATTGTACGATTTGAAAACGACGAAAAGAACGGGGTCGCTGAATGGTACTACAAAAACGGTCGTATGAAAACACACGGATTCTATAAGAATAATAAACTTCATGGCCTCACAACATGGTACTCCAAAAGTGGCCATATCGATTCGAAAAAAGAATATATTGATGATAAGGAAAACGGGCTTGAGCATCGGTATTTCCTGTACACAAATAAAATCGAGGAAACTAACACATACCGTAATGGTGTTAAAGACGGCCCATCAAAACGATACTATAGTAACGGAGTACTCAAATCGACCGCGCAATATTTCAAGGACAAGATCAATGGACGTTACACACTCTATACCCCTGACGGTGAAATCCTTGCAGACTTCGAATTTCGAAATAATATGATCACGAAGAAATATAAGATGAACAAATTTTTACTCCCCGATTATCCGGATATTAACATCGCAGAAAAGATCATCCTATTAAAAATTTATGTGGGCATCTTACTCGTCGCCGAAGAGTTTGAGGCCTTAGAAGATATCGCGGCCGACCTGCGCCAAGGCAAGGCCGGATATGCGGAAGGGAAGAAAATCCATTTCTTTTATAACGGAATAACCGATGGCTTTGAAGATATCTATGAAAAGAATATAAATTTATTGCTGTCGAACATAAAAAAATGGGGAAATTATTCCGATGATTCTCTGACACAAAAAATCGCGTATATTGCAGCGAAGATTGATGAAGCCTGGTTTTACCGCGGAGGAGGCTTCTCTTCCACAGTAACAGAAGAAGGCCAGCGAAAATGGAAAAGGGCCCTTAAGGAAGGAAGAGCGGTTGGCAATGAACTCGAATCCATTAATAAAACGGATCCGTTTTTGTATGAATGTTTAATCAGGATCAATATGGGTCAAGTCAATAATTATAAACAGATTAAAGCTTATGTGTTAGACGCGCTTCGCATTGATCCCGCTTATCATCATGTGCTCGGTAACGCGACCCATGCCATGCTGCCGATTTGGGGCGGAGCAGAAGGAGAGGTCGAAAGATTTGCTGAATGGGCAGTTGAACAGACCAAAGAAAATACCGGCTATGAGGCCTACGCGCGCATTGCTGAATATGTTCGTAAAAATCGAGGTAATGAACGATACCATTCATTTAATTTTGCTTATCCTGACTATAAACAGGGTTTAACTGATATGCTCGGACGATATCCCGATAGCCTATTTGTCAAACAACGCTTGGCCTGGATTGCCTGTCAAACCAAAGATAAGCAAGAGGCAAAAGAAATACTTAACAATATTGACGTGTTTTGGGGCGAACGAACACAAAATCTCTGGAGTGATTATGACACCTTAGCTGGGTGGAAAGACTGGACTAACGATAAGGTCGACTATCTGGGTCTTCCGGAAATCTTCAAATACATTTTGAATAATAAATATAAAAAAATAGCTCAATATATCGATGCCGGAAAAGATATCAATATTCAAAACGGGGAAGGCGAAACACCACTAGTCTTTGCCATGAAAAACAGATTCAGATATTCAGCCCTTGACCTGATCAAAAACAGGGCTGACATTAATATCGCGGACAATGAAGGTCTTACTGTCTTGCATTATGCGGCGATGTGGGGTTACGACCGGATCTTTGAATTTCTTGTTGAACATGGCGCGGACTATAATGCGAAAGATAGCTACAGCTATAAAGCGATTCATTTTGCCGCCCAGTATCAAAACAAAAGAATTATCGCATTCTTATTAACAAAACGAGACGTTGATATAAATGAGCAAACCAGTTGGAAGAGAACACCCCTTCATATTGCTGCATATAAAGGATATACCGATATCATTGAGCAGCTTCTAAAGGTTGTCACGTTAAAATTAAATGTTCAGGATCGCGATGGCGATACGCCTCTGCATCTAGCGACAAAAAAAGGACAAGAACAGGTGGTTAAACAATTGATCAAAGCAGGGACCCGAATGGATATCAAGAACAATGCAGGCCAGACCCCGGTGGATATTGCTCGTGAAAAAAGTAATAAAGCGATTATTAAAATGCTTGAGAAAATAAAATAATTGTATCATTTCTTATGTTTCAAAATTTTGTATGGCTTTTAGTTATGTTTTTTGCCCTATCCTCCACATAGTTGAACCCCTTTTAGCGGTAGAAAAATCAGATAGAGCATATGATAAAAGAAAAATTAAGTTTTTAAATCGTGGATCCTGATGGATTTCTAAAACGCGGTCATCTACTCGCGGGGT